>CALMCP010000001.1 GCA_937863095.1 uncultured Candidatus Saccharibacteria bacterium
GTTTGAACAGTCCTAGACTATGCTTGTCTATCGCAATAGTGATGCGCTCCTTCTCAGTCCTCAGCACTAGCTCAGATGGCGGCGGTAAAGCGTCCCTAATCGGTAGTGCACCCTCCAGCGCCCGCGCAACATCGGCGGGTGGATCAGTGTATCTTGTTGTAGTGCTCATGTAGCTGATTTATCGCATCCTCTGCATACCTCCAGAGCTCAATATCTAAACCATCTTTTCCCGACTCACATATGCGAATAAGGTCGTGGGCGAGGTCGGCCGGAGTGGCAGCATCAGTAGTATCCGTGGGCGATTCGTACACAGACGACTTCGGGGATAATGTTGAAATACTCATTTTTATTTTTTCAATCCTTACTCTCTCATCATAGCACAAACGCCAAAAAAAGTCAAGAGGTCGCCCGTGTGAGCGACCCTTTGTAGGGTGACGACTGTGAATTAGTCTTTTTTCTTATCCAGTTTGTCGAGTTTTAGAAAATTGATTATCAGGTAGATAACTAGCGCGGTGGCGATGAGGGTAATAGCCGATGAGACGAAGGCACCCCAGGCAAAATCTGCGCTCCTTCCCCAGATTTCAACCCGCCAGACGGCCGAGTTTAGCGCATCCTGTGAGCCGACGATGAACTGGATAATCGGGTTGATAAATCCGTCTACCAGCTTCTTTACTGTGTCACCCGCTGCGGTACCGATGGCCAAGCCAACGGCTAGTCCTACTACTCCTTGTGTGCGGATGAAGTCCATGAACCCGCTACCGTGTCCCTTGGCGTTGTCTCGGACTGCCGTCGCACGCTGTTTGAGTGATTTTTTCTCTGCCATATAAACTCCTCTTTTAGTATATGCTGGGACTCATTATAGAAAATCTGAGGGAAAAGACAAGGAGGAGCGTAAGGCTCGGGCGGTGGGTTCGGCATGTTTCGCCTACTACCACCGCCCGAGGAGTGCCACCAGTTGGTGCTCGGGGTAACGAGCGGTCAGTTGGTAGCGTGCGTGTCAACTACTATGGTCGCGTAACAACCCTCAGTTGAACAACTGGGTACGCTCGCTTACGCTCGCCGGCGCACACGATGATAACCTTGCCCGTATCAACAATCTCGAGCAGCCCCATGCCTACAGCCTCCTTGATGGCCGCACAGACCTGACTAGACGGCCCTAACATCCCTAGGGCTTCCTTCGCCCTCCTGTCAGCCATAGGACCGCGACCATAGACGACCGGTTGCCCCTTACCGCTCCGTTCGGTAACCCTACTGATTACCATGGATGCTGTGACTTTAAGTGCCATCGCTCCTCCTTGTCGTTGGGGGACGCTGTTGTCCCGCCGATGTAAAATTGTAGCTTCTGAAGCAAAAAGCCGAGGATGTTACCCCGGCTACCTGTGTATGTTTCAGAGAACTACTCTGCCGAGGCCACACCCAACTCCACGAGAATAATCATACCGTGATGTTGACATATGTTCGACATGGCTCGAGTATACACCCGAGTCGACAGTTTGGCAAGCCCGCCCACAAATGAAAGAACCGGCACAGGCGCATCACATGACTACAGTCGCTCTGGTGCGTGGATGCCGAGGATAGCCAGACCGGCTTTGAGTGTATCGGCATAGAGCGCGACGAGACCAAGGCGATGTTGCTCGCTGCCGGAGCCGATAACCTGGTTTTTCTCGTAGTAGCGGTTGAACTCTTGGGCGAGCTCGAAAAGATAGTTGCAGATGTGGTGCGGCTCGAGCTGTTCGGTCGCACGCGTCACGATTTCGTGATACTCGCCGAGTTTGCGTACCAGCGCCCGGTCTTCTTGCTTCACCACTGTCGGACGAACAAATGAAGTGTTCGATTTGTCCAGGATGCTGCGAGCGCGGGCGTGCGCGTACTGGAGGTAGCTACCGGTGTTGCCCGTCAAACTGACGGCGTCGTCTATGTTAAAGACGACATCGCCACCGATTTTGACCCGCAAGAACTGATAACGCAGGGCGCCAGCGACAATCTCATCCGTCGCTTCCCCGCCTCGCTCGCGGATGGCCTGGGCAAATTCGTCAAACAGCCACGCCACCTCGATGACGTCGCCGTCACGAGAGCTCATCTTGCCCGTGCTGAGCTTGACGGTTCCTGTCGAGATGTTGACTGTCACATCCTTGCGCTCTGGCCACACCAGCCCAGCCGCGGCGATGACACCCTTGAAATAGTCGCGCTGCTCTTCGGCGGTGACGATGTAGCTTTTGTCGGGGTGGAATTGCTCGTTTTTGAGCAGCATCAAGCCAAGGTCGCGCGCCGCGTAGAGGCCGCGGCCGTTTGAGCCGACAAAGACATTATCGAACGAGCCGTGCTCGCTGCCCTTGAAAATCAGCGCGCCGTCAGACTCTTGAAATACACCCGGCACGTGCTTTTTGACAACATCGACACCGCGGTGGTCGGCGTCACTCTCGAGGAAGCGATAAACCGTCGGCTGGTTGCCAAGGCGCGCTACCAGATGGTCAATTTGCTCGAAGCTCCAGGCCTTACAGAGGTTATATATCTGCGTATACAACGCCGTTTTTGGTTCAAACGACTGCTCGGCCAGATCGTGTATCTCTACTTTGGCCGCTTCATCCTCTTTGTAGGCTCGACTCCCTTCGGCGTACATTTTGCTCATAAATGAATTGCGCTCAGCCCCGGAGATAGCCTCGATTTTGTCGAAGTCGCCCGCAGCATAGCGCAGCAGCGCATACATACTCTTGCCCACGTGCAGACCGACATCACCATGGTAGCTCACCCGGTAAACTTTACCACCGCTCACTGCAAGCAGATTAGCGATGGTATCCCCCAAAATCGCATTGAACGCGTGGCCGATGTGCATGGCTTTGAAAGGATTAGGGTTGTTGGTTTCGATGACAATCGTCTCGCCCAGGCGCGGCGCGGACGGCTCCCGTGATATCTGCTCAAGCAACGCGCCGCTGCCAAACGTCACATTGATAAACCCCGGCCCGGCGACATCAACTGCTTCGTATTCACCAGTTTCGCGGAGTTTTTCGGCGATTTCCTCGGCGATTTCGCGGGGATTTTTACCAAGGGGCTTAGCGAGCTGCAGCGCGACATTTGTCGACGCGTCGCCAAATTGCGGCTCAGGCCGCGTAACATTGACCTCAACGTCTTGATTGAACAACGTTTTTATGACGTTCGCGATTGCTTCATTCATACGCCTCAGTATAACAGAGGTGATGTGTGTTGCACAAGCTGACTATAGTTCCACTTCGTCAATCTGAAGCGGCGAGAGCGAGCTCGGGCTAGCGCCTTTGACGTGTGCGAGCACAAAGCTCAGTGCCGACACATCGTCGCGACTGAGGTCGCTCTGTTCGTGCTTGGGGATGATTTGTTCTTCAGCCATGATTGTATCCTTTTTGTTTTTACGATGACTATACTTCCATGTTAGCACAGATTTGTTAAAATGTCAAGTTTCGCTTTTGGCTGCGCGGATGAGTCCGCTAAAAAGTAAGTGCGGACGAAACGGCCGGCTCTTGAACTCGGGGTGAGCCTGCGTAGCGATGAAGTAGTTGCGAGCTGGCGCTTCGACATATTCAACCAGTGTCCCGTCCGGTGATTTGCCAGAGACAACCAGGCCGCCTTTTTCTATTTCCTGAATAAATCGTTGATTCACCTCGTAGCGGTGACGGTGACGCTCAGAAGCACTAGTTAGGCCATAAATCTCCGAAACTAGAGAACCGTTCTCCAGATATGCCGGATAATCACCGAGGCGCATGGTTCCGCCCGTCGACTGCTTGCCCTGCTGCCCGTCCATGATGTAGACGACATTGTCACCCTCACCTGCACCAAATTCTTCACTGTTGGCGTTCTTCATTCCGCCCAGACGTGCAGCCGCAATAACCGCTACTTGTAGGCCCAGACAGATGCCAAGGTATGGTTTGTTGTGTTTTATACAATACTCCGCTGCCGCGATTTTACCTTCAACACCACGTGTGCCAAATCCACCGGGCACCAATATGCCATCAACACCGGCAAAATCCTTGTCGGTTGCCGTTTCGGCGTTTATCCACTGGATGTTCACTTCACACTTCTCGGCCCAGGCGGCCGATTTGAGCGCCTCGGTTACCGAGAGGTACGTGTCGCCGTTGTCGATGTATTTGGCGACGAGGCCAATGGTCACTTCTTTTTTGTACTCTGTCGTGTCACGCTCCGCCAGTCGCTTCCATCGCTTCAGGTCCGGCTCGGTACGATTGCCTGTAAAAGAGCTCAGAAGCGCGCCCAAGTCTCGCGACACCGTCAGCGGCACCTCATACACCGAGTCAACATTTGGCATCATGATGATTCCTTCGCTGCGCACGCCCGATGACACTGCAATCTTGTCACCGATACTTTTTGGTGGCCGATTATGCCCTTCGGTCCGCACACCAACAACATCGGGCATGATGCCAAAGCCGCGTAGGTCCGCCAGCGCATTTTGCGCCGGTTTGGTCTTGTACTCGCGGCTTGCCTCAAGAAATGGCACATATACCACGTGCACAAACAGACAATTATCGCGCCCGACTTCGTGCGCGTACTCGCGAATCGCCTCAACAAAGCTCAAGCCCTCATAGTCGCCAACCGTCCCGCCAATTTCAACGATGTGCACATCGCCTTCAGCCGCTTCAGTAATCGCGCGCTTGATCGAATTGGTCAAATGCGGCACCAACTGCACTGTTTGACCACCAAACTTCCCAGCTCGTTCATCGGCAATCAAGTCACGCAGCAAACGGCCCGACAGCGTCGCGTTCTTTTGCGTGAGTTCTAGGTCCAAAAACCGCTCATAGTGCCCAAGGTCCAGGTCCGTCTCGGCCCCGTCCTTGGTCACGAAGCACTCACCATGCTCGCGCGGATTCAAAAGACCCGCATCGACATTGAGATACGGGTCACACTTTTGAACGGAAACCGAAACACCTTTTGCTTGCAATACGGCACCAATGCTCGCTGCGGTGATCCCTTTTCCTACCCCCGACAGGACCCCGCCTGTCACAAAAATAAACTTTGTTTGTTTCCCCATGTTTTTCGTTCCCTCCATGGGGTTTTAGTATAGCACGCTTTTACTCCGCAGCGCTATATGTAGAGTGTTGTAATAATGACACTACGCTAGATATGGTGTGAGGCACTAAATGTAGTGTTTTATGCTTATACCTGGAACTATGAGGCTACGCAACGAACGGCATACCCACTGCTCTTATAGCTGCTGACCGAAGGGTTAATGTTGGAACCGCTAAAGTACAGGTAGTAGGCGCTAGTGGCTGAGTACTGGGTAGACGACCAGTGGCGACCAACGCTGCTCTGATAGTCGAACCCATTGAGCCAGTAGCCACTCCGCTGCGCCAGCCACTCGCTGCGCAGACCAGCGTCGGTGGTGGTACTTGCACTGTTAACTGCGTTGTTGAGGAGGGTGAATTCGTTGGTGGGGCTATAGGTTGGGAGGCGCCAGTTTGCTGGGCAGATAGAAACGGTAGTGTTGGGGGCTGGGGTGGTGGCGTTGGCGCAGGCGGATGTGCTAGGTTTAGGGCCGCCGTTTTGTGCTCCCATGGCAGCGCACCAGTTGTAAAGATAGCCGTATTGTCGTCCTGCGCCTGAACCACCGCCTGTGGTGTCAGTGCTTGGTTGGGTGGGGTTGGTAGTAGGGTTTGCGCCGGTGGGGATGTAGTACTTAGCGAGGGTGTAGGTGGTAGAGCCGGAGTTGTCTGGACCGTGGAGAGTGCCGTTGGTGCCGTCTCCTGTGGGGATGGTGTCGTTGTAGGTGTTTGTGCCACCTCCTGCGTAGGCGAGGTTGGTAAGCATCCAGCATCTTGCATTAGCGCCTTCGCCGAGCTTTTGGATGTAGTAGGTGTGGTTGTCGCGGGCGTCTACTGCGAGGGTGCGGGTGGTGGGGCAGGTGGCGGTGGTGATGGTCTGTATATAAGGGGCTGGGCACTCGCCCTCTCGCGGTGTCGTATCGTCACTACTCACCACAAGTGTCGGCACTCCCTCTTGGTCACTTGTGGCTATGAGGCAATAGCGGTTGATGGCAGTACGGCTGTAGGTATAGCTTGTGCCCTTGCTTTTTGGCAGCCCCTTCCCGCCATTGGCCGCCTCTTCATTTTCTGGATATGTATTATTCCAGTTGAGGTCACTCTTTAACTGAGCTGTCGCGGCAGTGAGGTCGGCTTTGAGAACGTCTTTGGCGATATCTCGCTGCCACGCGCTATAGCCCACCACACTGACCGTCGCAAGAAGGGCAATCACAGCGATAACCACTGCCAGTTCAACAATGGTGAAACCACGTGTTTTAGTATGCGCTCTGTTCATATCACTTATGGTATCACTCCTACTTTAGAACGACAACTCAAACCTCTCGCAAAGCTACTGAATTCTCCCCTCTTCGCGCGCTTTTTTGATGTGCGGGAAGTCGTAGACGGTAGGGTCTGCAGAATAGCCGGCCTGTTCGGCTTCGAGGGGGGTGCAAAACATATCTCGCGAGCCTCTTATCAAGGAGAAAGTATCTGCTTTCCCATAATACATTGGAGCTCCGGCCATTCGCCATGTCGGATTAGCTATGTATGGCTTATTGCCACACTCTATCCACTTAGCGTAAAAACGGATATTTCCCCCAAAGCCACTAATGTCAAATATGAGCCACAAACCCAAAAAAACGACAAGAGCTACTTTGAGTTCAGTTTTATTGTTACGCAGAAACCGCTCGGTGCTATCGCTAAATAACCTATCGGTTTGTATAATTGGCTTCTTTTTGCGCTTTTTTGCGCTTGATGTATCACTGGATTTCGTTTGTTTTTCGGCCATGCCACCTCCTTATACTTGTCATGACAACTACTATTAATGCCACGATGGCACCCATTATCCATACTAGTATTGTACCTGATATCTCGGGTTTTATTTCTGGCTTACCTGAGTTTTCCGTGATTAATGATGTTGCTGGGCTAGGCTCAAGCCCTAGGCTGACATACGGGGTTGGGATAGATGCTGGCTGGGCATACCAATCCTGCAACACAGTATCACGCCCCGAGAACAGCCTTTTCGCCTTAGTGTTCGTTGTAGTTCCTCCCACATCCTCTGTCGTAAGGTCATCATTCGGCATATCCGCATCGCTACACATGTCGATACCCGTCTCTTCATCTATCCATTCAGCGATGAAATTACACTGGTCCTGCTCATCCGGCACGCCGTCACCGTCCATATCACCCGGCACACCACTTGTCACTGTCACAAACTGGTACAGCGTGATTGGCTCTCCGGAGTACGACGTTCCTTCAAGCACAAGTGTGTGATGACCGGGCGTAATCGCGTCTGACAATACGACCCCAGCGGCTAGCCCACCATTGCCATCAGCCGTAAAACTACCCAACTGCGTCGGTTCAGAAAACATATTCACCACAACCATAGTGTCAGGCTGAAACGTGACCTCCGGAGCTTGGATGACCTGAAAGCTATGGGGGTCGACCACCGACTTCATGACGACTGTCTTCCGAGAAGTAAGCGTTGTCATGTAGACCTCCATACTCTCGGCATTTGGCCTCGCCAGCGAAGAGATGTCCGATGCTATCGAGGGCACTTGCTCAACTATTGCATGTGCCATCTTTGAATGACCAGTGGCGTTGGGATGAAACATCTCAAATGCCTTACCATCAATTGCTTTGAGTACTCCATTATCAAACAGCCCGCTCACATACTCACTCCCCTGACACAATTGCCCGCCCTCAAGCGCATCCTCGATATCCACAAACGCCACTCCGGAGTCAGCAGCCGCCTTACTCAACACGTCGTTCAGCCGCGAGGTCATATCGCGAATCATATGTCGCTCCTGTTGGTCTAGAAGTGCGACATTGAGCGAACAGAACAGATTCGTCGCAACAAACTGCGGATAGCCGACGACATAGACCTTTGTCTGCGGCGACGCGGCACGGAGCTCACGAATCAGCTGCGTCATGGTGCGGTACTGATTGTCTACAGACTGCTTGAGCATCTGGTGCGGAAACGACCCTTCCTTCGCATAGCTGCACGTATCAGACATGAGCAGTATCGACGCACCTGAGGCACAGTACGCCAACACCTCCGCAAATCCAACATCATTTCCACCACCCGTCAGCGTTACCACACCGGGCTTGTACTTTTTGACAAACTCAACTTGCGCCACGATACCGGGCTTTTTGGACGCCAATGCAGCGCTCTTCTCCTGTGCTATCTTCTCAGAAGAAAAGTCTTTTAGTCGCCCGCCCTGCCCCAGATAACTTGTCGGCTGCTGGACATAGTCGAGCAATATCTGCGCACCCGAACAGGCCACTGACGCCATCGCCGACCGCTCAACCTGCCACCAACTTTGCAACACAAACGGATACGACCGGCTGCTCAAGTGACACTGCCCCGGCTCTTTCGTCCCTGGCAGATAGTACGCACCCTTGTCACTCACGTCGCCTTCTCCACTTGAGTACGAATCACCGAGTGCGAGATACGCCAAGCGCTCTTTCGTAGGCTGATAGCCACCTGCTGTTGCCACTCGCCACGACACACAGCTACTACTCCACTGGCTGCCAGCTGGGCAATTCACATTTCCCAGTTGATAGAACCGCAGCTCGTAGTTGCTTTCGCCAAATTCCAAGCCCCACGTTGTTCGGTACTGCCCATCGGTAATAGCTAAGCTATTGAGTAGCGTGTTGGGACACTCCTGATATCCCTCAGTACTAAACGGCTCACCAGCATGTATCGTCTTGGTACACGTCTCATCGACCTCGTACATCGCAAACGGAGTATTGCCTCCTGCCACAGCGATGTGACTGCCGTCATCTGACACAGCAAACCGCATAGTCGGATTGGACCCATAGCCATACTTCGGGCCAAGTGTTGAAAATAGCTCCATTTTATAATCATTGAGCAGGTCAACCCGTACCATCCCTCGCTCAGCAACTTCCAAAACAAGCCATCTCCCATTCTTCGAATACCCCAGCCCTTGGCCAAAAGTGAGCGGGCCATTACTGTCCGACAGCGTGAGGTCAGTACGATGGTTGTACTCA
>CALMCP010000002.1 GCA_937863095.1 uncultured Candidatus Saccharibacteria bacterium
CTCCCAAAGCCCCACCGTCTGAGAGTACTAGGGGTGGATATCTGTAGGTAAAGATACTATAATTATGATATAACGTATGGCAGATACACTAGAAAAGCCAAAAGTAGACGAGTACAACCCTGCTGAACAACTACAACAAGAAGAACACAGGGGTCCAGATTTTACATGGGACAACCCGAAAGACGTGAGCACTGATGATGTAAAGGCCACCGAAGGTAATGATAGTCTCTACGAACCTACCGATTCATCTAAGCCTGGTCCCGCAAGAAAGCTCCAGAAAGGAGGTAAGGGTAAGTTTTCATGGAAGCGTAAGGGTCCGGCAGGAATCATTATCGGTTTCGCTATGGGTGGAGGTATGCTCGTTGCTACCATATCCCCCGGTCTTGCAGGTATATCATTTGTTCAAAACGTCACCGATGATGTAGCAGACCGTGTTGCTGCACTCACAGAAGTGAATAATAAGATTTTGCAAAACAAGCTCGTAAAGTCAGCAAAAGCAGGTTCGTTGCGCGGGTGTAGTAAGGTATCGATTTCTTGCAAGATGAAGACATTTTCTAAGTCTGAGCTTGCTAGGATGGAGCAAGCCGGCGTTAAGGTA
This sequence comes from uncultured Candidatus Saccharibacteria bacterium, assembly GCA_937863095.1. Classification (GTDB taxonomy): domain Bacteria; phylum Patescibacteriota; class Saccharimonadia; order Saccharimonadales; family Saccharimonadaceae; genus Nanosynbacter. The sequence goes on from CALMCP010000002.1 coordinate 599, forward strand.
ATTGAAGATGGTAAAAGTAAGATACCTGGTAGAACAAAAGCATCTGGCGTCGAGTTTCGCGGCACAAAATACACACCCGATGAATGGCTCAAAGAACTCAATACCAATACACACGCACGCAGTGCTCAGCTAAGAGCCAACAACATGAAATATCGTGGCCTATCTGCCAGTGGCCCTTTCGGTTGGGTTATGCAGCGCTTCGGCTTCAGCAAAAAAGCCCCAGGACTATCAGGGAGTAAAAAAGACCGAGTCAACCAACTCCTAACAGCGACCAGCAGTACTGATACGAGTAATGCTAAACTTATCGACGTCGTAGACGAAGATGGCAAAGCAACAGGAGAAAAAGCGCTCGTCACCGACGATACCCCACATATCACAGCTGCCGAGGCCGATGAGCGCGGTGCTCCTAGATATAAAGGTAAGGACATACAAACTGTCGAGAACACCATCGAGAGAGGAGTTATCGCCAAGCCAAAATCCCTATCAGCAACACAAAAAGCAGCTATCGGTGGTGCCAGCATACTTGGCGTAGCAGACCTAGCATGTTCCATAAAGAACATGATTATTGGCGCATCCGCTGCAGCCAAGGTTGTTAATGAAATGAGGCTTATTCAATATGGCATGCCCTTAGCCACACTAGCAGGGAAGATTATGGCAGGTGACGCAAGTCCTGAAGAGTCCGAGGCTCTAGGAAACCTTTTGACTGAAGTCGATACTCGAGAATATATAGAAGCTATCGACCCAGAAAGTCTTGATTTATCTGGCAATGATATTAAAGTGTCTGGTGACGGCACGACTATGATGAAAAATCCAAACTATGGCAAGAGTGCCATGGATGCATCTCTCCTCAACATGTCAACAAATGGCGGTGTTGCTGCAACATCGGCAACGCGATTAGGGTTTATGGTTGGCATGGGTGCCTCAACTCTCTTCTCAGGAGCTGCAGATATGCTTGTGGGGATTGCCAAGGGTGGTCCTCTCGATGCGATATCAGACGCATCGTGTAGTGTTATTCAGAACCCATTTGTTCGAGCGGGAGGTATTATCCTATCAGTGTTCGCAGCGATAGGAAGCGGTGGAGGGATTACGGTGGGTCAAGTGGCCGTCATTGCCGGGATGATTGCTGGAATGTCCGTGCTAGAGTACAGTATCCAATCCGCACTATCAGGAGATACGCTCACTGAGCTTGTATCTAATACGGTTGGTAGGGGAGAGGCGTTATGGACAAGCCTTGCAGTTGTCGAAGCTGCTACTTCACGTCCTATCGGAATGTCCCCTAGTAATCTAGAAAATCGCGGGGCATACGACACTCTAGTGAACAATGTTAAGCAGCAATACGCAGCCATGGAAAAGGAAGATGGAGCCAATAATCCATTTGACGTTACTAATAAGTTCTCTTTTCTAGGGGCATTCGCTCGCTCAATCAATGAGACTACCAACTACTCAACCAACTTTCTCAGTTATATCCCCGGGTCAATCATGTCATCTATCAATATATTCAACCCTTTCAAGTCAGCTCAAGCGAAAACATTCAACTCGGATAGATTCAAGCAGTGCGATGATGAGGAATACAAAAAGCTCGGCATCGATGCTGACGTACAGTGTAATGTCCGTTATGCTCTGCTAAAAGAAGATTTGGAGGTTCTCGATGATATCGACGGTGTAGTTGACTACATGGAAAACAACGGATACGTCGAAGAAGATACAGAAACAGGACTTCCCGAGGGTTACACACTACCGGATGCAAGGTCGTCTCAGCAGACACTTGCACAGATAGTAACAGGTGCAGCATCCGAAGCAACCATCGGTCAGTTCTTCGACACAAAAAACTATGGCGTCAACTCAAAGACAGGCCTTTCAGGGAATGAATATGGTAAATATCTTGAATACTGCGCCTATAGAACACTACCTTACGGCAACACTGGCGAGGAATCGGGAAGAATCGGAGGACCGGGCAAAGACTGGGAGACGGGTGCTAATTGCATGAAGCCGGGTGGTATGTATAGCTACTTCAGGGCTTATACCCTCATGACGAGCGTCGTAGCAATGAATGACGAGGAAGAGACTTTCGAGAGTAACTCTGCAGACGAAGGCGACGATGCAACAAGTGCGGCTGGAGCAGGTGATATCGCATGGCCCTTAAACAAAGACCTTTACTCAGGGCACAAGACTGTATTTCTCAAGGGACATGGAACGAGCAGTGGCACCTTTGTAAAACCAGGAGGAAACACAGGGAAAGCCGCTGACCTTGGCGCAAATTCCCTAGGTGTACCCGTAGGCGAACCGATATATGCCATACTCGGAGGAAAGGTGGAGCGTATAGGTGGCGGTCATGCTATCGTGATACGTTCTACTGTTCCGGAGGGGGGTACTGTAGATATAGCATATGCTCACGGCCACGTTAAGGTTAAGGCCGGTGAGACCGTCTCAGCTGGTCAGGTTATATCGGGCATCGGAAACCTCGGAAACTCCCATGGAGCACACCTCCATCTCGACATGAATTATGAACAGCAGCAATTCTGTCCACAAGACCTGTTCATCTTTATGAATGACAATCCCGGCCAGTTACCCGATTTCAGCAGCCTAGTAAAGAAAGCGAGCAAAGGAAGTTGCTCAAGGTTATCAACGTTATGAGAAAGAGAATGATAATTTTACTTATCATTGCCGTACTAGCTATTAGCGGCGGAGTTTTATTCTTTTTCAATCAAAATACTCATACTGAACCGCCTACAGACAGTGATTACGACATCAATAGTTTAAAACATGCAATCACCACCACTATTGCTTCTAGTGATACCAATCGTCCTGAAAGATTTATCCAATTATCAACCAACGTAGAAGTGTACGACAAATCATGGATAACCGTACCTGTTACTTTCTTAGATGAGTTACCCGACAGTTACGATAGGGAATATATATTCATAATAAGAAAGACTAGTTCATCTCTTCAGGTTGTATCATATCAACCACCCGGATGGTTTAGCGATGAAGACATCCCCGATGATGCACCAGAGATGCTTAAGGAAGTAATACTGGGAGATGCTCATGGTGAGTAAAATGCACTTCTCAGTCCGACTGCTAATCATCCTCGCTGTATCTCTCGCAATAATTCTCGATACCACTTCAGTATCCGCAAATACTAGGTACTACGAACATAACAATATACTATACTATAGTAAAGATGCTACCGAACCAGCTACCTGCACGCCAGGAGCTAGCTTCTCTACAACAACTAAACTCCCTGATAAAACTATCAAAAACCTTGAGTCACAAAAGGTCAAGGAAAAAGCAGAGAAGAACAAGTCATCTTATCAGAAAGCCGAAAAAGCAACTGGTGTTCCATGGACTATGCTGGCCACACTTCATTTTCGCGAGGCAGGCATGGACTCTGGTAGAAGTCTATCTAACGGAGAGCCTATAACGGGTACGAAATATAAGAATAAAGCAGACGGAGTGTGGGTCGGGGCAAATCTTGACGAAGACGCTATTCTTGCAGCACAGCACTTCATAGAGATGGCATCCGCAAAAGACCTATACAAAATCGACGTCACCAAAGGAAACCTGACAACCGAAGAAATAGGTCGGTCATTCCTGGCATACAATCGCGGTAGGTTGTACAAACGAGCAAGTCTAGACTACACCGACTCAGGGTATGTTATGCAGGGTATCGATGAAAAGCACATCGGAGGTGACTGGATATACCTAGACCCTTTCGGGGGACACTCTAAATCCCGAGAATACGAGAATAGCAACCCTGGAGCCCTAGCTGTTTTATCTTACCTTGGTATGAATGTTGGCACATCTAGTTGCAAAGGAACTCCTTTTGAAGGTGATTTTGCTTCTTTTGGTCAATGCGATGAAAGATGGGGAAAGCTCAAATATTCTTCGGGTAACTTTTGCTCCTCTGCCTGTGGCGTCGTCTCTACTGCTATGATAATTACCACTCTGAAGAAAGAGGAATATACACCGGACAAGATAGTTGGCAAAGTAAGAGACTACGGAGGCGAGATTCCAGGCAGTGGAAGTAGTGGCGCTAACCTCGCGAAAATGATGAAAGACGAGTACAAGCTTACCCTAGAGAATCTTAACGTCAGCAATAAATCTGGTCTCAAAGAGAGAATTGAGACAGCCCTAGACAAGGGCGGGATAATCCTTACATCAGGGAAAGGGGGGCGACCATATAGCTCCGGTGGACACTTCGTAGTAATTTACAAGAAAATGGAAAATGGAAAATGGCTTATCGGTGACCCGGCCGGTAAAGAAGGTACGTCAACAATGCAAGGAACTATCAGAGAATCAAGCTTTGCAAGCGACCCAAAGAATATTCTAAAGGAGTACGAACCTAGTGCAATCACTACTTATGCGCACAATGAAATGGTAGCTGTGTATGCAAAATAACCCTATGCGAAAAATAATAGTTGTATCACTTGGAGTTATATTAGTGAGTTGCTTGTTTATCGTAGTCTGGAGTACTACTAATCGTACCGAAGATAGAGAATCAACCTTCGATTCGGGCGTTGATAAAGTGTCCGGAGTTGACTATTCAACGACTATAACGGGTGGCGAGGAGGGTACAAGTCTAGCAGTACTCGGACTAACAAATCTTGAAAGCAAGGGTGTCAGGGCAAATGACGTAGAGGCTATTCGGCAATATGCTAGCCACCTAGCAATGACTAAGTTTCAGAAGAAAATAGACGATGTTATCAGTATCTCTAAGGATGATATTGAATTTACAGTAGGCGAAGGTGCTGTCGACACTACATATAGTTTTCGCGTCTACCTCGATTCAAAAACGTTTATTATCGGTAGGCTAGTCACTCCCTTAGAAGACGATACTCAGCCCAAGCGTCTACACTTCTACAGCTCAACAGAAGAACTCATTCAGACATATGATATTTAGGAACCGTTAAGCCTCGACTATGTCGATAGTGGCTACAGTTTACAACAAAGCTGGCTTCATATAGATTTATGTAGTCGAAGTACTAAAATTTCAACAAAAAACAGGAATGTCACTCCCATTTTTTGGATGAATAATGGGATTATCAGGGGTGGTGGCTTTTGAAAAAGACTAGCTGGGTAATTATGGTGCACGAGTAAAACGATTTTACTACGTACTACCCCTGTTACTACACATTTTCTGAATGAATAATAGTACTGATTTACACATTTTTCAAAGGAATAATGTGGTTATTTTACACATAATCCGAAGGAATGGTTTATAAATCGCCGTTTTCTAGGCCTCAGTTTCACTTTTTCAAGCGTTTCAGTTTACATTTTTCCAAAACTTTGCGTGAAAATGTGTTACTTTTTGGTTATTTTCACTCAAAGTTTGCACAAAGCCCTAACTCTTCATCGGCATAATGATGTACAAATAGTCTGGTTTCTTAGTTTTTTCCTGGATGAGGCACGGGGAGAGTTTGCCATTAAACGAGAAGGTGAGGTCGTCACCGTGCATGACACCGAGAACTTCCATGAGGTAGCGCGAGTTGATGGTTATCTGGCCGTCTTCCGACACGGTCGCCGTGGCTTCTGAGGTATTTTCACCGAGCTCTGAGGCGATAGAGTGGATAGACAGTTTCGATTCCGCACTCGAAGCGTTAAGGGTGATACCACCACCAGAATCGCGCGCGAACAGACTAGCAATCTTTGTGATGCGTGAAAAATCAGACTTCTTCACCTCGATGATTGTCTCTGATTTTTGTGGAATCAGCTGGCGATAGTCGGGGAATTTGCCATCAATCAAGCGGCTGATGATTTCGCTACTCGCAGTCTTGAAGCACACCTGCGTTTCATCGAACAATACTTGGATGGTCTTCATGCCGTCGGTGAGGCTGCGCATCACTTCTTGCAGCGTAGAAGCGGGGATGATAGCCACCGACTCCGAGTCAGACTTGACAAGCCGTCGCTCAGCCAGACGATACCCATCAGTTGCGGCCAAGAACAGATAGCCTTCATGGGTATGCCAATTCACCCCAGTCAACATCGGCCGTGTCGTGTCTGAGCTGCAGGCGATGACCGTTTGCGAGACTGATTCTTTGAAGTCCTCAACACTCAAATCATACACAATCGCCTGTGCTTCATCGATGGTCGGCAGTTCTGGGAACTCATCGGCCACCATGCCATTGATAACCGAAGAAAATGTGCCAGAAACGATGTGTAGATGGTCACCCTTGACCTCAAGCTCCACTGTCCCAGCAGGAAGGGAAGAGATAAAGTCGGTGATAAGCCGAGCAGGCACGGTGATGGAGCCGGGCTTGTCAATCTTGGTGCCGATATACTGCGACGAGGCTATCTCGAGGTTGGTTGCAGCGACCAGTAGGCGGTTATTGTCTGTGCGTAGAAGGATGTTGCTCAAGATAGCTAGTTCGTTGCGTCCTGATGCTACGCGACTCACACTGCTGAGTGCTTTGGCAAGGTTTTCTTGGGTAACTGAAAGTTTCATTATTGTATTCTTTATCCTTTCTTTATCTCATCTTCATAGTAATAGGTGCTGTGGAAACTGGGTACAAAATGTGTTCAAACAGAGGCAAAATTACTAAAAATAGCTGTGTAAAACTCTGTGCATGGATGTGGGAAGAACTGCCGATAACTCGGGAGTTATCCATAGTGTGTGGTGACGCAGCTGATTTTGAACTCAACCATGTGGACAGGCTTCCGCAGACCTTCAACACGTACTCCACCAACAGTCCACAGGTTTTACACATAGAGACGCTCCCGGATATCATTGATTTGTTCGCGAATCATCATGTCGAGTTTGCTTTCTTTGGTGATTTTTTCGACCGAGTGCATGGCGGTGGTGTGGTCTTTTCGGCCGAGCTCTTTAGCAATGATAGGGAAGCTGAGTTTCAGCTCGCTTCTGAGTAGATACATGGCGATTTGCCGGGGTACGACGATGTACTTGTCACGCCGAGGGCTACAGATGTCCTTCGGGTCGAGCTGGAAATAACGAGCCGTCTTGTCGACCACTTGCTTAGCAGTGATGTGGTGCGGCCGCGTTTTTTTAACGTTGGCTACCATACCTTCGGCGATGGCGACGTCCGGTGTGATATTGCTCATCTCCGAGTAGGCAAGGAGTTGATTGAGCGCGCCTTCGAGTTCGCGGATATTTGTTTTGATGTTGGTGGCGAGATATTCAACGACTGCTGGGTCGAGCTCCATGCCGCTTTGACTCGCTTTGGCAGTAATGATGGCCGAGCGCGTCTCGTAGTCGGGCATCTGGATGTCGATAGCCATACCCCACTCGAACCGACTTCGCAAGCGGTCGGTGAGGGTGGGTATGCTTTTAGGCGGTTTGTCAGAACTGATGATAATTTGCTTGTCGTTCTGGTGGAGGTCATTAAACGTGTGAAAGAATTCGTCCTGTGTCTTTTCCTTGCCAGCGATAAACTGCATGTCATCGACGATGAGGACGTCAACATTGCGGTATTTTTCGGAAAAACCTTGTTTTTTGAAGCGGATGTACTCGAGGAATTCGTTCACAAACGCTTCAGTTGTCGTGTAGAGAACGCGCGCTTTTGGCTGCTTGCGGATAATTTCGTTGCCGATGGCTTGCATAAGGTGGGTTTTACCGAGGCCAGCGCCACCGTAGAGGAAGAGCGGATTGTACTTTTGGCCGGGGTGGTCAGCGACCGCTCGAGAGGCGGCATAGGCGAGGTCGTTGCTCGAGCCGACGATGAAGTTGTCGAAGGTATAGCGGGGGTTGAGATTGGTTGTTGAGGATTTTTTTGACGGTTTGAAGAGGTCGACGTTGCGTTCGGGCAGCGTATCTTCGACGATATCGCGGTTGACGGCCGCACGTCTCTTGCCATTGGTGACTTTTACTTGAAAGACGACACTTGAGACGTCAACATTGGACTTTTTGAGCATCTCAAGGATAGGCGCTCTGAACTTTTTCTCCAACTGGGCTTTTATAAAAATATTCGCCACCTGAACGACTGCCCGTCCACCTTCTGTGTCGATAAGCTCGGTGCTACTAAACCATGTCGTAAATGATGAGTGAGGAACAGATAACTCTATCTCACCAAGGACTGCCTGCCATATACGCTCGTAATTCACTCTATACCCCACTTAAACTATTACTTCCACTATAATCCATCTGGCAGTTTTCCACAAGTGAAAGTACATGATTATAAAAGTCAGTAAAACAGAGGTGTCTATTTTCCACAATAAGCAGAATCATCTGTAAACTATGTGGATAAATGAGCAAATTCTGTGTAAAAGTCTAAACTACCAGACCATATTTTTTGCAAAATCTCACACACCACTTGAGAAAAAGTATAAAAAGTGATACCATTGTGTAGATATGCCAAAAAGAACGTACCAACCTCACACTCGCCATCGCGCAAAGACGCATGGCTTTCGGGCGCGTGTCTCTACTAAGGCTGGCCGCAATGTACTTAAGCGCCGACGCCTCAAAGGTCGAGCAAAAATCGCCATCTAGCATAAAAACCTCTCGAACATGAGAGGTTTTTTGATGATACAATGATAACATGTTAGCTCAAAAATTCCGATTTCACGGTCACGGCAGTCTCCGCTACCTCTACAGAAATGGCGATGCGGTTCGCTCGCACTTGATAACGCTCAAATACATCGCCAATCCACGACGCAAAACCAGCCGATTTACCGTGGTGGTGGGCAAAAAAGTTATCAAGTCAGCAGTGAAGCGCAACCGCATCCGCCGCCGAGTGTATGAGGTGGTGCGCCTAGAGGAGCCGACACTAAAGAGTGGCTACGACATGGCGCTGATGGTGTTTTCCGCCGAGGTCTACTCGCTTGACCATCCGTCGCTTGTGAAGCTTGTAAAGCAGCTTTTTTCGCAGGCTGGGCTGTATAAGTAGGTATAGAGCTCAGCTTCAAGCTCCGGCCGAGCAACCTTTTCCTCGGACAATATTCTCCGGTGGCGCCGGTAGGCGACACATGCGTTTGGCTGAGGAAAAATGGTTGGGAGGACGTGGCTTAGATCGGAAGAGCA
>CALMCP010000003.1 GCA_937863095.1 uncultured Candidatus Saccharibacteria bacterium
ATGCCCGAAAACTCGCTAGCGTGCTCAAACAGCACGCACCAAGTACTATCGAGGTACTCGGCCCCACTCCTGCTTTTTATGAACGCGTCCGCGACACCTACCGCTGGCAACTCGTCATCAAAAGCCCTCGCCGCCAAGACCTTATCGACCTACTCCAACATGTGCCCAGCGCTCACTGGCAGTTCGAGCTTGACCCCACTTCCCTCCTATAGCCCTCAAAACATATCTCAAAAAAGTAACAAAAAGTGAACGACCGTCACAAATTTGTTACTACAAGAAAGAGGTTTGACTCCACATTTACCTCTGTATCTGGTACAATAAAACGCATGACCAAAGACGACATCATCACCCTACCGAACCCACACCTGCGCGAAAAGTCTGCTCGCGTGCATGTTATTACCGATGAAGTGCGCGACCTTGTTGAAATCATGACCAGCGCTGCGCTCGACTGGGAAGATTCTCGCCCTCACGAGATTAGTGCCGCGCTCGCGGCTGTCCAAATCGACCACCTCGACCGCGTCGTTATCGTCCGCAGCGACTTTGACGACAAAAAAATGCGCGAGTTCACCGCGCTCATTAACCCAGAAATCGTGAAATACGAAGGTGAGATTGTCACAGACTTCGAGGGCTGTCTCAGTGTCAAACACATCTACGGCAACGTCCCTCGCCACAGCAAAGTTCGCGTCAAAGCACTCGACATCGATGGCAACGAGATACGCATCAAAGCCGAAGGTTTCCTGGCGCGCGTCCTTCAGCACGAGATAGACCACACCAATGGCCTGGTGTTTATCGACCACATCCGCGACCAAAAAGATGCGTTCTTTACGCTCGATCAGAAAGGCGAGCTACAACCACTCGACTATGACGCCCACATCGCCGAAAATCATATTCTTTGGGACTGAAGACCACAGTCTCGGCACACTCAAAGCACTCGTCGAGAACGGCTTTTCTGTAGCTGCTGTCGTTACCAAGCCCGATGCTCCTCGCGGTCGAGGCCATAAGCTCGCCGCACCCCCAGTGAAAACGTTTGCACTTAAACACAACATCCCCGTCTGGCAACCGACTAGACTCCGCGACATCGCCGACGACATCCGCGCACTCCAACCAGTCGCTGGTGTACTCGTTGCTTACGGCAAAATCATCCCTCAGCCCATCATCGACCTGTTCACACCCGGTATTATCAACCTCCACCCGTCCCTACTCCCGCTCTACCGCGGCCCGTCGCCCATTGAGGCCGCTATCGCCAACCGGGATGCCGAAACTGGCGTCACTATCATGCAGCTCGAAGCCGGCATGGACAGTGGTCCGGTGTACTGCCAGCAGACGGTTGCTCTCAGTGGTGACGAGACCAGGCCAGAGCTCTACCAAACACTATTTTCTCTAGGTGAACAGATGTTGACCGAAACATTGCCAAACATTCTTACTGGCAAACTTGACCCCACCCCGCAAGACGACAGCCAGGCCACCTACTGCTCACTCCTCTCAAAAGAGGACTCCCTACTCGACCCAGCAGCCATCACCGCCCCAATAGCCGAAGCACACGTCCGAGCCCATCTGGGATTTCCAAGAACCCGCCTATCCATCGGCGACACACCACTCATCATCACCCAAGCACATATTGACCATACCAAAACATCGCCCCTTTCGGTGCGATGCAAAGATGGACTCTACCTCACCGTCGACGAACTCATCGCACCAAGCGGCAAGACCATGTCGGCCGAAAGTTTCGTACGAGGGTACGGCCATGTCCTATAGCCACATATATATCGATGAATCAGGGGAGTTCGGCATCGGACCAAATTCAAGCGAAACGCTTATTATCACCGCCCTTATGACCAACACGCCCCGCCATATCGAAAAGATTGCCAAAAAACTATGGCGAGCGCCCCCTCACCTGCATGTTCATCAGGAACTACACGCAAACGAGTCGGATGACCGCTCCATCCGTAAAACTCTCACAGCGCTAGCAAGTAGCGATGCTGTATTTCACGCATATACCTTGCGCAAGCATCCGTCCATGCATATTCATCAAGAATACTACCGCATGATTGCTTCAGTCATACGAAATAATACCAACGCCTATGCTATCTACGTAGATAAGCGAGACACCAATAAAAAGAGACGGGCAATACTCGACCTCATACCAGACTCTCATATCTTCGACAGAGTGGAGTTCGTAGACTCGCGCGCCGTAAAGCAAATACAAATGGTCGACTTTGTCAGCTGGGCAATTTTTCAAGAACAAGAATTTGGCATTAACTCCTACACCGATATCATAAAAGACAAGATACACCTTAGTCAGTGGCCAAGCCGGCAAGATTAGTTCTGTAAAAAAGAGAAAGCCTTCCGCTTTGACGAACCACATAAAGCGGATCAACGCGGAAGGTCTTACTTCTTAAACTTCATTGTACACTATACGTTCCTAAAAATCAAACTCCTAATGCGTGTTTTTGTCAATAATTTCCTACATCGGCATGTAGGTTTTTCCTACGAAAAACATACATTATAGTACAGCCCTATGCTGCGAGCGTCACGTCGTCTTGTGTTGTCTGGTTCATCTGGGCAATACCGCCCAAGATAGCGTCGCGATTGGCGATGATTTCTTTTTTCAGTTCTTCAAGCACTGCCGCCACGACATCGCGGTAGTCTGGTCGGTTCACCTCGAGCCACTTTGTGGCTGCAAACTCATCTTTCAGACGAGGGTCATCTGCCTGTGCACCCGTCGCCTGCACCAGACGCTCAAACATCGGCTCCTGCTGGTACTGCGGTGCGTGTTTCGCCAAAAACTCATCGACAGCGCCCGGCACCTTGTCGATGATATTTGCAAACTCATCCAGCTGCGCATCACTCATACCCTGGCTCAGTCGCTCGCCAACTCGTAGCTCCAGCTCGCTGTAGATATGGTCCAAAAACGGCTTGCGCTGGTCTTCTGGCAACTGGTCCAGACCGAGTTCTTTTAGAAATTCATCGTTGAGTTGAAACACATTATCTCCTTTACTTGGACTTTTCTTTCTTTAGTATAGCAAAAAAGCTTACGCCAATCTACACACCGGCCTTCGGCAACCCAGGTCGGCCCATGTCCAGCCACTCTTGCGCCACCTTTAAAGCATCGGCTGTCAGACCACTTGTCTCGCCACCAGGATTCATAATCCACACATCGCCCGGCCCATGAAAGACCGTATCTACACCTTCAAATACCTTACCGCCCGTCTCCTCCATCAGGTGATTGATGAGTAGATATGCCTCTCGCCCATCGAGCTTCACGCCGAGCTGCTCCGACGCTACATCTTGCAATAAGTGCTCAGTTGCCGTGCCGTAGCCGAATTCAAACACTGAAAGGTCGACTTCAGGAGCTAGCGGCAACCCTGGCAACTCAGGCTCAGGGGCCAACGGTAGTCCCGGTACATCTGCGCCCGGAGTAGGCAAATCATCTATGCGGTTCGGGTCAATCACGAGTGGCGCCTTCGTCGCACCACCCACAGAGCCGTCATCAACTTCCAGCTGAGTACCCGTGCTGTCTCCGTCTATCTCTAGCTGCGCGCCACCCTCTTCTATACTATCGATATCTAGCTGCACACCGGCAGCCTCATCCGTCTCAAGCTGTGCACCAGTGGCCTCATCGACCTCTAGTCGAGTGCCTGCTATATCTTCATCAACCTCGAGTTGTACACCAACTTCGTCTCCATCGACGTCAAGCTGCACGCCACTCTCTTTTACGCTATCGACATCTAACTGCGTGCCGGCACTCACCTCATCAACATCAAGTTGCGTGCCAGTGTCAATATCGTCGATATCAAGCTGTGCACCATCGAGGTCGGCTTCAAGAGAAGCACCATCATAGCCGACGCCACCAGTATCGGCATGTGCGACTGTACCACCACCGATATCACCCGTCACTACCGAAGCAGCCACCAGTGAGATGACGCCCGCCTTCACGCCTGAACGAGTTGCTCTTCCCATCGCCTGCCAATACCCTTTTCGCTCCTGTGCCACATCGACATCAAGGCGCTCATGCATCTGCGCAAACAGCGACTGGAGTCGCTCCGTCGGAGTCTCGCCCTCTAGCATGAGGTCCTCCGCACCAGCTGACCGTTCGGCCAGTGACTCAAAACGATGCGTCGCCATAACTTGCACACCTCGGCTGACACCGACGCCCAAAGCAGCGCCAGCAGCACCGCCTACCAGTCCACCCACCACACCAGCAAATGCCGAAACAGCCATTTTCTTAGCCGTTTGCGCAAGCTTACCGCCTCGACCAAAGAATTCGCCAATCGCTCTGCGTGCTCGGTAGATAACGTCATCGTTAATCATGTCATCAACCTGCTGCCGAACGAGTTTCTGCTCGGTAAACAAGTATTCCAAGACGCGTGCATTTTTCTCCACATCATCTAAGCCAGTCGTCTCAGCTCCGAGTTTCTCAATACTACATATCACCATCAGGTCGCGGTGGCGTGCTATCGCTTCTTCGCGCTCTTCATCACCTTCAATCGGGCCCAGACGCATCTCACGGGCATAGATGGCTGCAACATCGGCTCGCGCCTCCTCTAGCCGCTCAGCCATAGATAGTTCGGCTTCGTACCCCTCCCAGTCAAACGAGGTATCCGTGCTCCGTATGGCATTGTTCTCGAGTGCAATTGTTGTCATGTACATAATTTTAGCATATTTTGATACATAAAACAATACTTCTCTCGTATTTATTGACTTTTTATCAATTCTGTGCTATCATAGAAAGTGCTCACTCGTATGAGGTGGAGAACCCATGCTGGAGAGCGTCCTTTAACAACGGATAGATGATGTACTGACACGCCCCTCCCTAGGGAGCGACGGGTAGCCGAGGTCTCACGACGTCGCCCACCCGTCGCTCCTAACTCAAGGAAGACAAGACTACGGAGAACGTCTCCTTAGTTTCTGACCCCTTGCGAGGGAGAGGAGAATATAATGGCCAAAAAGAAGCCATCTGTGCTGCCGCCGCGACGGCGCAGCACTGCCTTGCTGGTGGGCGTAATCACCAGCGGTCTGGCGATGTCAGCCGGCATCGCCATTGGGTCAGGCCGCGGCTTGACCGGTGCCTTCGATGGCCTGGGCTACCTTTTTGGTGGCCTTGGCTGGGTCATACTTGCCGGCGTGGCGACTATTGTGGCGCTCGTCGTCACGGTCGCCATCGACCGCGAGCGTCCCCGCCTACGGCGGCTCGGCACCGTGCTGATGGTGGCGACCGTCGTCATTGGCATTGCCATCATTGGCGCTGCCGGTGGCGGATGGCTGCCGGCACTGACCGTGCTCGCCTTCGGGCTACCAGCGGTGTTCCTGGTGCAGAGCACCCCGCGGCGGCGAGCCAGCCTCCGTAGCCGACTCAAGGCCAAGCTGCGGTCATGGCTGGACGACTCTGAGCGTCCGGCAAACAGCAGCATCACCGAAGATTTCTTCGGTGGAGACGACGCGACGGCGTCATTGATGCCGAAGTTGTCGAGGAAGAAGGGAGGAGCGGCATGAGAAGACTTCTCGGCCTTGTCCTCCTGGCGGTCGCCATAGCGGCGACCACTGGGTGCGGGGTGACTGAAAAGCCATTCAGCCCCGCCACCCAGACCGTCACGTCGGAGCCGGCAACGCCGGCTCCGCCCCCGTCCCCATCGACCTCTGGCACTGGGCTGGGGGTCGATGAGCCGCAGGCGTCGCCGACGCCGACGCCGACCCAAGCCCTCATCGACCCAATTGAAAGCTGGGCCGATGTCGTCGACGCGGCCGGCAATGGTCGCGTGCTCGTACTCGAAGATGGCACAGAGGTCAGGTTCGCCGACCTCGAGGCCAAAATCAGCGAGCACAAATCGGCGCTCGGCTTCAACTGGGCCGATGTCGAGAGATGGGGCAGCCTCCGCGTCGACGAAAAGACGCACAAAGAGGCCATAGATGGCGTCCCGGCCAAGTCGGTCGTGAAAGTCATCTTCGTCGACTCCCAAGAGGAGGGCGCACTGACGGCAACGTCGTGCACAGCCCTCACTGGGTCGTGCCCTGATGGCGATGGTCTCGTGCTCTTCCCGCTCATAGAGCAGGAGGGCACGTGGCGCCTCGGAATCCACGCGATGGAGTCCGGCTTGGCGCTCGGCGACCTCAGCCTCCTCGCCATAGGAGTGGCGAATACCGGCTGAGGTCTCCTCGCCTCTCTCACAGAGGGGCGAGATGATTCATCTATCCGTTCAGTCCAGGGGCGACATCTTTTTTCCGAGCTTCGGCTCGACGCAAAGATTGTCGCCCCTGGCACAACAACTTACACACCCCAACAGGGGTTATCTTTATTTCATACGACTTTATGTCATAGATGCTATTGACTTTTTACACAGCTTATGCTAATATTAGACACATAGTTCATAAAAATCAAAAAGGACATCGACATGCTCAAAGGACCAGATAAAACCAATAAACCACCTGCCTCACCTACGTTCGACTCGAACGATTGGAGCGTACTGGCGGAGATTCAACGAGAAGAGATGACCAGCGAGGCGTCACCGCAGGCACCCTCTGTGCCAGACATGCCTAATGATTGGGACTCTTCAGACAAGATAGCAGCCGAATACGGCTACGAGGTACCTGCCGGGCAGCCCGAGCAGTCCGCCGAAGTGGCTAAGCCGTCCGAGACAATAGAAACCGAGCCCAAAGCAATGCCTGCCGAGCAGGAACCAACCCTAGAAACCGTGAGCAGACAAGAAGCTCGAGCCAAACTAGGACGCTGGGCTCGCACAAAACTGTCGTTCAAAGAGTTTTTTGTTAAGAGTTCTATCGCACGGGAAACTCATGAAAATAACGCAGAAAACGCTGAGGCAGCCTACCGGCTGACCAACCTCAACCGAGGCCTGGATGCGCTACAGCGAAAGCGTCAGCGAATCATCGACAACGCCGACAAAGCAACGCACCCACTTGTGCGACAGCGCCGGATGAGCAAACTCGGAGATGTTGATGCCAAGATAGCCACGCGGCAAAACTCTATTGCCGCCATCCAAGAGGGTCAAGAACGACAAAACAGTAGTGCTCAGAAAAATATAGAGGAGCGACAAAGAAACTTTGATGCCGAAGTAGATGAGAAAATCAATACGCATACCGAGCAACTTGCTCGCAAAACGCTCACCCGCGAGATGAAGGAGAGCGGCTATAATCGCGCCGAACGAAAGCTCGTCATGGAATCACTGAAGGAAAATTCCCTGAGACAACTTGGCAATGCTGCCCTACAGCTTGAGGTTGTCGACACCAAGCAGTCAAGCCTTAGGGCTGAATACCAGCAGGGTACCGACAGGGCCCTATCTCTGCAAAAGCGGTCCGAACAGCTAAAAAGTACACTACTTGAAAACAGCGAACGACGAAGCTCTGCCGATGCAAAGATACAACAACTTGAGGAACTAGAACGAGACTGGAAAGCCCTCGAGAAAGAGCGTAACAATGGTACAGACTCCACGCTACTTCCTGAGCTCAACTTCCGCGGATACGAAGCTATCGGAGATTTGCTGGGTGATATAGAAAACCAAAAGATGCGCCTAAAGCACCTTATTGCAGAGCGAGATAAGATAGAGAAAGCAATCGACGACACTAACAGTCACATCGAAAAGACAAAGAAAGAGAACACGAGCGTGTTTCACCGGCTTGCACCACGAAGCGCTCAACTAGAAGCACAACGAGACGAAATCCAGAGAAAGATTCGCTCAATGGTGCGTGATATAAATAACGGAAAATAACATACAAGGAGCTACCATGACACTATTTACTCAAGATTTCTTAACAAACCTAGGAGTATCGCTATCCCTAGAAGAGCAGCAGGCACTATCGGACTATACCGAGGAGGTGCTGCGTGAACGCGTTATTGAAGAAGTAATCGATTCGCTAGAAGAAGGGCAAGCCGAGCAGCTCTCTTCCCTTGCGGATGATAGCCTGCAAGAATGGCTCGTCCTTAACGTGCCGGAGCTGCAAAGTATCGTCCAAGACGAGGTCGACATCCTCCTTGGCGAGCTAGCCGAGCAGGCAGACCAGCTCTAGACTTGCACTATGAACAAATAGCCCCACGTACTGGGGTCTATTTTGTTATGTACAGTCGTTATGCTGTTTGTGACTCGAGACGCAAGATGCGCGTTTCGTGGTCTGTGAGCTGCGTAGTACAGGCGTCAATCTGTTCGGCTTTTTCTTGAAACTCAGACCCGATGGCGTTCATGATTTCGTTGAGTTTTTCGTCATTTTCATCGAAGCGCTCGTATACTTCGTCGAAGCGTTTATCTACCTCGTCGAAACGTTTATCTATTTCATCAAAACGCCTATCAAAGCGATTCTCCATCGCCAACAGTAGCTGCTTGATATCTGCTAAGCCATCGCTTGCTTCTAGTATACACACCCGCCGCGCAACAAGCGCAAATAGCAGCTACAGCGTTTTCTTCACCAGCTCCCGCGTAAACAGCTCGAGCGTGTCCCCTTCCTCGAGGGTGAGTTTTTTGGTCGTTTTGAGGCTGAGACCACACATCTCGCCTTCGAACACTTCTTTGGCTTCTTGCTGTTGGCGCTGCACCGAGGTAACCTCGACTTCTGCCAGTACTTCGTCCTTTCGCTTGACGCGCGCCAGAACATCGGCGGTAATTTTGCCACTCAGCACTTTACCGCCAGCGATAACTTCGTCGCGCAGAGTCCTGAACACCCCCTTGACCTCGAGCTCGCCCACTTCGGTCTCGACCACTTCTGGCGCGAGGAGCGACTCCATGTAGTTTTTCGCATCATCCAGTAGCTCGTAAATAACCTTGAACAGCCGCACTTCTATCTTCTCACGAGCCGCCAAACGCTTGACTGACGGTGGCAGGTCGACGTTGAAGCCATACACCACGGTGTGCTTGCCCGTTGCCAGGTGGATATCGCGCTCTGAGATGTTACCCACGCCTGTGCCGATGATGCGTAGGTTCACTTCGCCATTTGTTTCAATCAGTTTCAAGCTGTCCATAACCGAGGTGAGTGACCCCTGAACATCGGCTTTGATAACAACGTTAAACTCTTCGGCCTCATGCTGCTGACTCATCATCTTTAGGATGTCGGCACCAGTGACATTGGTCGTCGCGGCCAGTTTCTCCTGTTCTATCCGGGCGTCGGTCGCCAACTGTCGGGCTTCTTTCTCGTTTTTCGCAAGAACGAACGAATCACCAAACTGCGGCAACTCCTTGAAACCAGTGATATTGACCGGTGTTGACGGTCCAGCTTGCTTGAGCGCCTTGCCACGAAAGTCTTGCAGCGTCCTGACGCGACCATAGGCTTTGCCTGCCACGAGGTACTGGCTTGGTTTGAGCTGACCGTGCTCGATAAGTAGTCCGACGACTGCGCCGCGGCCCGTTTCCATGTGCGCTTCGATAACCAAGCCTTCAGCCGGCGTATCGACATCGGCTTTGAGGTCCTCCATGTCAGCAACCAGCAGTACCATGTCGAGCAATGTGTCAATGTTCTGCCCTGTCTTCGCGCTTACTTCAACCATGACCGTGTCGCCACCCCACGCTTCTGGGTTGAGGCCATGCTCACTGGCAAGCTGCGCCTTGACCAGCTCTGGATTTGCCGCTTCTTTGTCCATTTTATTGATAGCTACGACAATCTTAGCATTGGCTGAACGAGCAAAACGAATTGCCTCGACCGTCTGTGGCTTCACACCATCATCTGCCGCAACGACGATAACAACAACGTCCGTCAAAACTGCACCATGTTGGCGCAGCGCCGCAAACGCCTCGTGACCCGGCGTGTCGAGGAGCGTAATCATCCGCCCTTTTCGTTCCGCCTGATAGGCGCTGATGTGCTGGGTGATGCCTCCGGCCTCGCCCTCAACCGTTTTTTTGTCGAGAATTGCGTCAAGCAGGCTGGTCTTACCATGGTCAACATGACCCATGACCGCCACAATTGGTGGGCGAGACACCGCGTGGTCTGTCAGCTCGTGCACTTTCCGCACATGTGCTTCAGCCGCCTTTTTCTCGAGCGTAACGTCGAGCCCTAGCTCTTCGACAACGATAGTCGCCGTGTCAAAGTCGAGGCGCTGGTTGATTGTTGCCGCTATGCCGTTTTTAAACAACTCCCCTACCAGTGTCGTCACCGGTAGATTCAATGTCTCTGCCAGCTCCCCCACAGTTACTGAATCGGCGATTGCAACGATTTTTTCTTGGGTCATAGACCTGCTCCTTCCTCGTCGACCTTACACCCGGGGTATCGGCGAACAATTACTCTTTACTATAGGCTGTTACTTCTTTTTACCAGCAAGGCTCAGTGAAATCTTGCGGTTATCTTTGTCTATCTCCAAGACAACAAACTCCTTGCGCTCGTTGAGCGTAAATACCTTTTCAGGGTCAGTACCGTCGCCACCCAGCTCAGATACGTGAACCAGTGCCTCAACACTTGGGCTGAGTTGTACAAATGCCCCAAATGGCGTGATGCGCGTCACCGTACCTTCAACCGTGTCGCCGGACTTGAACTGCTCAACCTCGTCAAGCCATGGGTCTTTAGTGAGCTGCTTCATGCTCAGGCTCAAGCGCTCTTTGTCGATAGCAATAATCTTTGCGTCAACCGTCTGGCCTACCTTGACATAGTCAGATGGGTTGTTCACGCGCTCCCAGCTAATCTCTGAGATGTGGATGAGCCCTTCGATGCCCTCAACGTTCACAAAGACGCCAAAGTCGACAACACCGGTCACTACACCCTTGACGGTGTCACCGATGGCCATCTTCTCAAATCGCTCTGCCAGACCTTCTTTGACTGCCTCCTTTTCGGAGAAAATCAGCTTGTTGGCCTTGCGGTCAGCGTCGAGGATGCGCGCACGCAGTTCTTTGTTGACCAGTGCGTTGAGGCGCTGCAATATCTCGTCCTTGTCGCTTGAGCCAACGCGTGGATAGTGCTCTGCCGAGAGCTGTGATACTGGCAGGAAGCCACGTACGCCTTCGTATTCAACCAATAGACCGCCGCGATTGGCGTCATATGGCGTAATGGTGATAATCTCACCAGCCTCAAGTTTCGCTGCAACTTCGTCCCAGCCGCGGTCCTTGGCTGCTTTTCGCAGGCTCAGCAAAGAGTAGCCGTTATCGAGTTCCGTGTCGACGATGCTGGCACTGACTTCGTCGCCCGTCTCGTACTTCTTTGAAAAGCCGACTTCTCGTCGTGGTACCAGACCAACTCCGAGCGGGCCTAAATCAATCAAAATTTCGTGCTTCTTAACAGAGAGAACGTTCCCGTGAACGACTTCACCTGCTACAAGTTGCTTAATATTGTCGCCCGCTCCAGCCAGCAGGTCATCCATTGTTATTGTGGCGTTTGCCATACAGTTCTTATATGAGACGCTGTGACCTCTAGGGCGCACGGAGTCTCATAACTCCTTCGTTAAAATTGATATTTCTCGAGACACCACGAACCGTACTGTCCCATAGATTACTCTCTAGTGTACAGGAAGCTAACAGATATGTCAAAGGCTAGAAGCGGCGTAGTGAGCGAACGTACGCTACAGCGCTGAACGTCAGCATCGCTAGGATGATAGCACTGGCTACGCCATCGGCCGCGCCAGTTTTAGGCAAATCGGCTGGTTGTTCACTGTCCTCGTCGGCCGTGTTCGTAGACGTACCGTCTTCGGTGTCGCCCGTCGTCTGTGAACCATCGGTAGTATCTGTGGCGTCTCCGGTCGACGCATCGTTTGAGCTATCTTTATCCTTACCTGTTGTATCACTCGTATCTGTCCCATCCTTGGTCTGGTCTGACGACGTAGTATCGCTCTTCTTGTCGTCTTTCTGCTCATCTTGTGACGAATCAGGCACAAACATCGGCGGCACCTGGCTACTTGTCGCCTGCCTCCCCGCAGCATACAGCACCACAAGGGCGATGGCCGTCAGAATAACCCCGACGATAACAAAAACTTTCACTGAACCACCCTGTACAAATGTTTTTCGCATATCTAAACTCCACTGATATTTTCTTTATTGTACTAAGATATGGGAGAAATTGCAAGAGTGGTATACTGTATGTATGATTATTGCGATTGATACAGGAGGAACCAAGACGCTTGTCGCGGCGTTTGAGGCGGACGGGAGCCTCCGAGAACGCGTGAAACTCCCAACGCCCCGCGACCAAACTGAGTATATCGACATGGTCGTGCGTGAGGCTCAAAAACTCCTTTCAGGAGACGAGCCAGAGGCGATATCTGTAGCGCTGCCAGGAGTGATTCGCGAACAAGTAGCTGTAGTTTGTAAAAACCTCAACTGGCACAACTTTGACGTGCTTGCTGAGCTCAAGAGCTACTGGCCCGAGGTGCCGATGTACCTTGAAAATGACGCCAATCTTGGAGCGGTTGGCGCTGCACGCCTCACCGAACCCCTACCTCACAAACTCCTCTATCTCACCATTAGCACCGGTGTTGGCGGTGGCGTTGTCATCGACGGTGGCATCGACACGACCCTCACAGACGCTGAGTTCGGCGACCAGGTACTCGAATACAACGGCCGACTTACCGACTGGGAACGTATCGCCAGTGGTCGCGCACTGTTTAGCCTCTACCCCGAAGAACTAACCGACGCAACAGACGCAAAGACAAAACAAGAGATAGCACGGCGCATCGCCCGAGGCCTCTTGGCGCTTCTGCCGGTGCTTCGACCCGATGTTGTCGCATTTGGCGGGGGGCTAGGTGCAAAATACCGCCTTCTTGAGCCATTTCTGCACCAAGAACTAGCCACGCTTCCGCCACAGTATCTCCCAGACATCATTACCGCGCCCTACCCCGAAGAAATCGTTATCTATGGCTGTTACTACCATGCCCTCGCCACACTCAACGCATAAGCACATCCGTCGCGACTATCCGAACCTCACTTTTACGGCGAGCGATACCTTTCGTTGGCTACCTTCCACAAATACCATCGAGTATGTATCTGCTGCAACTGAACGAGAACTATACCTCCTGCTACACGAGCTCGGCCATGCGTCGTTGCACCACGACACCTATACAAACGACATCGGGCTACTCGATATGGAGCGAGAAGCTTGGAACTACGCCCTATCCACACTCGTGCCTCGATATGAGTTGGACCGTACCGTCGCCCAATCGATTGCCGATGACGCGCTCGACAGCTACCGCGAGTGGTTGCACCGCCGCAGTACCTGCCCAAACTGTAGTGCCGTAGGGATAGAATCAACAAAACACCACTACGTGTGCCTCGTGTGCGAGCAAACGTGGCGCGTCAATGAAGCGCGTAGCTGTGAACTCAAGCGCTATACGACATAGCCCCCGGAACATGCCGGGGGCTATCGTATGTCGCAGTAGCTCTACTCGTTGTCGTTTGCGCTGCTGTCATCAGCAGTGGTTGCAGCGACGACAGTTGCTTTACGGCGTCGCGAGATGCGGCCACCCTTAGCACCAGCGATGCGCGCCAGGTCTGGGTTTGCTGCAAATCCACCAGTGTGACCATTTTGACCGCCCTTGCGACCGATTTTTGCGTAAAAGTCTGGGTCTTTTGCCTTGTTCTTCATTGCAGCCTTCAAGCCGCCTGCTTTTGTTCCTGCCATTTGGTTTTCCTCCAAATTAAAAAGGTTTCCACATAAAAATATCGCAGAAACCCTCACTTTTATATCACACACGCTATAGTGTATACTTTCAGTATAGCACACTGCTCATGTTTTGTCAAGATTTACATAAGAGTTTTTTATTGTGAAAAAGTCTTGCACAACAACGCACAGTTCTATACACTAGAATATGTCACTATGACGGCACCTGTTTGAATCAAAAATCAGGTTCAAATAAAACACTATCGACCCATCTGCGAGAGGGTCGATTTTTACTGCATGAGGCGCCAAATGCGACTAGTACACCACGACGGCCTGGTTTGCTGGACCAGCCTTCTGGGTATTTGCCATCAACTGTGCGGTTGACCAATAGGCCGAACCAGTAATCGGGTCGTGAACGTAGAAGCCAAGCGGCTGTTCGATGCTCCCCTTCACTCCGACAACAAGTCGCACGTGCATTGGAAATGGACCAGAAGCCGTATAGCCGCCAGGAGTTGTCCACGTCTGAATCTGTGCCGATGTCCCCCAGATACCCCACAACACCACCGGACGGTCGTCATACAGTTGCTGCGCCAAAAACTGAGCAGAAACACCGTAGTGCGTCGATGCCTGGCGGCCATACGAACGCACCGCAGCTGCAACCGGCTCGGCATAGACACCCCAGCCAGTACCTTTGCCTTGATTGCCATTGACATCGCCGACAAACTGTTTTTGTGGGTCGTCCCATGTGTTGGCTTCTTGGTTTTTGTGTGTTGGATTGTACTCGAACTTTTGTAAAATATCCCAATCCGAGCTACCGATACCCCTGTAAGCGAGCGCCATCCTGACACTTGCCGCCTCACAGCTCTGCGCATATGCTTGCTTGTAATAGGGCACGGCGAGTCGCACCGTTCTTACTTCAGTCGTGAACGAGTGCGACTGAGCCGAGACACTCTCGAGCCCAAAGCTAGCTGGCTTCACTCCAGCAGCCACAGACACCGTTACGGTGTTCTGAAAACCAAGATTCACCACAGTGGCTTTTAGCGTGTTGCCTTCCCATACGACAGTCTGCACTTGCCCAGCCGACACAGAGAAGCGCTGTTCAGCCGACTTCTTGTCGACTGGCTGGTTGAATGTCACGTGGACCACTTGCCGTGCCTGCGATACCTCTCGCCCATTCGGTGAAAACGACGCTGCAACAACACGACTTCGAGTATCAAACGACTTCGTTATCGCCTCTTCGAGGACACCACCAGCTTTTGTCCGTACACCCTTAGCTATCGTGTAGTGATACGTTTTACCCGGCTCCAGACCCTCTGGAACAAATCGATATGTTGTTGCATCTATCCAGCTGCCCTTGCCGGACGCGTCAAAAGCAATCATATCTTTTGGTGACTTTGCCGTATCGATGTCTTCCTTAAAGACTAGGTCAAATGCAGAATCAGGCGTCACGTCAGCCTCTTGGACACCCGTTACAAGCTCGGGGGCAGCCGCTACGGTCATCGTGCGCTCCAGCAGCACATGCCCTTTATCGTCCTTAAGTATGGTCGTAAGTTTCTGACCCTGCGGTAGAAGCGCCACTGGTGTCCAAGTATATCCGTCACCAGACTGTTTGCGACTCAGCTCAGTTGCCGGTTGTGTCTCAAGTACCATGTCTTTCATGCTGCCGCCTTCTCTGTTGAGCGTCACTTTGAACTGCGTGTCTGCTGCAACAGTGCCGGCCTCGAGGGGAACAGAAAAAGCAAGTACTCCCGGGGCTTCCTCGGTCGTAAATGTCATAGTCGTGTCGGGAGTTGCACCGGTAATTTGCCGCTTCATCCCCGACAGTTTCACGGTGTATTTCGTCCCTGGCTGAAATGACTGCTCGGGTGAAAATTCAGCACCAATGACGCCAAACATATCTGAATGATACATCCACGTTCCTTTTATCTCCGGAGTTATCGATATCGCCCCGATGGAAGCGACAGAGGACCCCAGTCGCACGACAAAAGGCTTGTCCACAGCATGTCCAACCCTGGTATACGACGGGTCGAGCGGCGATTGCGTCACCGTTGCCGCAAATGCCACACCTGCCCCGATAGTCACGGTAAACCCAAAAACAAGCACTATCGCCACGATGTGCTTCCTCATATATACTGACAATTGTCGTACCGTCCGTTTGGCCATTGTTTGTTTTTGACTCGCTTTCTGGCGAGCTATGTTTTAGTGTCGAACTGCAATAGCAGCCGAACTGTTTGTGTACTCAACAGATATTTTCATGTGTGTCTCCTATGTTTATATTTCCACGCTACATCTTTTATTCTAGGGGGAGCGTAGCAAAAAAGCAAGAGCAAATCAAAACCCTCCGTTAAGGAGGGTCTTTGATATAATTCGGCACCGTGCTAGTTTCCCACTTGCGCAGTATAATCGCCGCTGAGGAGCTTAACTTCTGTGTTCGGGATGAGAACAGGTGTTTCCTCCTCGCCATGGGCACCGAAGTAAGGTTTCCGCGTCCTCCACTCCTCAATAGGCAGTGCGGGCGAAACCTCGCTTCGGTGTCCATCCGTATAGATAGTTACATATCACCTGTCATATCTATGCCCCTTTCTTAGGGCTATGATAGCAAAAGATATTATGTAATGTCCGTCGGACGAAGCATGAATTTTTAAATTGACCGGTGGTTATAAACACACCAAATACTAGTCAAGTCTACCTCATCCACACTGTCTAGCTAGGCTAAACATTGTAGACAAGGACATAAAAAGGCAATGGGACTGTTAGTATGCTTTAGCTCCATGCGTTACCGCACTTCTACCTTGCACCTATCAAACTGATCGTCTTTCAGTGTCCTCATAGGGAAACCTTATCTTGAAGTTAGTTTCGCGCTTAATATGCTTTCAGCGCTTATCTATTCCGAACATAGCTACTGGACAATGCAGCAGGTGGCCACAATCCATACACCAGAGGTTCGTCCACCCGGGTCCTCTCGTACTACGGGCAGATCTTCTCAAGTTTCCTATCGTCCATACCGGATATAAACCGAACTGTCTCACGACGTTCTGAACCCAGCTCGCG
>CALMCP010000004.1 GCA_937863095.1 uncultured Candidatus Saccharibacteria bacterium
AGCTTTTGACCATGGCGAGCACCCACCCATAGACCTAGAGGCTCGTATGGCCAATATAAGTTTTGGGCTATCTTTTGTCGCACTGGGAGAAACAGTCGAGCAAGCATGATAGTTGGGTAAAAAATTACAACAAGTTTATGATTCCGTTATGCTCTAGTTTGTGGTATTATGTTATTGTCACTCTGTGTTAGATATTCGGAGTTCAACACATGCGGGTTTAGCTCAGTTGTTAGAGCGCTTCCTTGCCAAGGAAGAGGCCAGGAGTTAGAGTCTCCTAATCCGCACCATAAAGGACTTTTCAGTTTCTGAAAGGTCTTTTTTGTTACCTCCACCACTGAAAATAGGGCTTATATTTTGGGTGTACATTTTTCTATTTTCTGTAACGTAGATTTTGCCTGTAAATAGCATTTGTGTACACCAATTCCTATGTGCCACTGATAGGGAGCTACGCATGCTACGCCATATCTAGCGCTATACACCAGATATGGCGTAGCTCCGTCCGCACCTAAAACTCAAAAGAAAGTCTCCGCTCAAAAGCGGAGACTTTCATCGAGACAAGGCTGACTACTTACGGATGAGCTTGAGCACTCCGAGCAGCACCACCGCACCAAGAAGTGCGACGAGGAAGCTGCTGAAGTCAAAGGCCATGACATCGCTTTTGCCGATGAGGCTCATAATCCATCCACCGATAAGCGCTCCGACGATACCGACGACGATATTTGCCAGCGCACCTTGTTTTTCGTCGGTCTTCATGATGAGTGACGCCACCCATCCGGCGAGACCGCCTAGTACTATCCAACCTATGATACCCATACCTCACAACTCCTTTGGTTTAGATATTGTATCTCAATTGTACCACACTTATTGCTGGCTATCGGCCAAACGAATCAATTCAGCTTCGCGGTCAACTCGCTTCGCCTTCGGTGGACGAGGTGGGCGCTGTTGGTTGTGTGGTTTCGTCAAATTACGCGACCTAGGAGTCGGTGGCTGAGCATGTTCCGCCTGTTTAGTACTTGATTTTTGCGCTCGCTCCACCGGTCGACGGCTCGTTGGCTCACGCTTGGGCTGCCGCTCAACAACCGGCTCCTTTTTGACACGCTTGGCGAACATCATCTTGCCAGCGTCAGTTTGCAGGCTACGGATAATTTCAATCTCTTCGGTCTTGCCGATGTATTTCTTGGCCTGCTCAACCACCACCATCGTACCATCGTTTAGATAGCCAACCGCCTGGTCATTTCCTTGCCCCTTCTGGGTGAGCTCAAGCAACAGCGTATCTCCCGGCAGATGTGTCATGCGCAGTGCCTTGGCTAGCTCGTTGATATTGAGCACACTGATACCTTCGACCTGCGCTACTTTATTTAGATTGTAGTCAAGCGTCAAGATAGAACTGTTTGTCTCCTTCGCAAGAGCGATAAGCCTGTCGTCCACACCCTCGCGAACTGAGGATTGGTCCTGCAATAGCACAAACGCCGACCCGAGCTCATCTTGAAGTTGCTTGACGACATCCATGCCGTGCCTTGCACGCTCCCGTTTGGTGTGGTCGCCGCCATCCGCTAGCAGTTGAAGTTCTGACAAAACGCTCTTTGGCACGATGATTTGCCCGAGCAGGAAACCGGTTCGCGCAAGGTCGATAACTCGACCATCCATCAGCACCGACGTATCCACCAGTGTTGATATCTGCTCCATCTGCCGACGCTTTTTTGGTCGAGACAGCCACGCCACCTCTGTGATAACCAGCAGCAAAAGCACCACTGTCATGTATTGTAAAAAGTTATTCATGTATTCTCCTTGTTTATTGCAAATAGTCGATAAGCGCTTGGCGCATATCTGTTACCCCACGGACAAATGGGTCCGAGGCGTGCGTTTTTGGCGCGATAGCATAGGTAAAGCCCAGTTTCTTTGCCTCTTTGACGCGGTGGTGCCAGCCTGTTGCTGAGCGAATCTCACCGCCCAAGCCAACTTCACCGAACACAACTGCTTCGTCGCTTAATTTTTTACCGGCACTGGCACTGGCTATCGCCATGGCGACCGCGAGGTCTGCTGCTGGGTCGCTCAACTTCAGACCACCCACGACGTTGATAAAAATATCTGAGTCGGATAATTTCAATTTTGTGCGCTTTTCTAGTACCGCTATTAACAAGTTTAACCTATTTAGGTCAAAACCGCTAGCTGTGCGCTTTGGATAGCCAAAACTGGTTGGGTTGACCAGCGCTTGTATCTCGACGAGGAGTGGTCGCGCACCCTCGAGTGTCGCCAGGACGATGGAGCCGTCGAGGTTTTGCCGCTCCGCCAGCAAACTGGCCGATGGATTGTCGACGATTTTCAAACCTTCGTCTGACATCTCAAAAATAGCCGCCTCTGTCGTCGAGCCATAGCGGTTTTTCTGCGCTCGAACGATGCGAAAACCGCCATAGCGGTCGCCTTCAAAGCTCAAAACAACATCAACCAAGTGCTCCAGTACCTTCGGCCCGGCGATAGACCCTTCTTTCGTAACATGCCCAACTAAAATGACCGCCGTGCCCGTTGCTTTGGCTGCCCGGATGATGACATTTGACGAGTTAGTTATCTGGCTAACCGTGCCTGGTGCCGAACTAATCTCACTGAGCGACAGCGTCTGGATGGAGTCAACGATGACCATGCTGTGCTTACCCGAGCGAATAGTTGCAGCGATGTCCTCGGCACTATTGCTCGATGCCAACTGAAGCGTATCACTCGGCGTGGTGTGCAAGCGCTTTGTTCGCTCACTAATCTGCCCGATTGACTCCTCGCCACTGACATACAGTACAGCGCTCTTGGACGATGTCGTTGCGGCAATCTGCGTCAGTAGCGTACTCTTGCCGATGCCCGGCTGACCCGCAAGTAGCACGACACCGCCCGGCAGAAATCCGCCACCCAACACAACGTCAAGGTCGTCGATACCGGTGTGTAAGCGCGGCAACCGCTTCTCCTTGGTTGTCTCGCCAACGCCCGAGCCCTTCAGTTCCTTGCCAGCATGAGCGCTCTTGGCAACAGCTGACGCACCACTTGCCTCAACAACCTGCTCGACAAAACTGTTCCACTCACCACACTCCTCGCAGCGCCCTGCCCACTTGGACGATACGTACCCACACTGACCACACACGTACTGACTTCGACTTTTTGCCATGCCTACTGTATCCCTTCAAAACTATCGATACTTTTGTTCAACCTGTCAATTTTCGCTCCTAGCGCATTGAGCCGCTCGACATTTGTATTGTACTCATCAATCCTCGCATCGAGCGCGTTTCGCTCTGCCTCCAATTGACTGCTCCTTGCTACTAACTGCGACCGAGCCTGTGTAAAATCAGCCTGGGACGAAAAATAACCAGAGCTAGCGCGAGTATTGAACGCTACAATTGCTTGATTCAGCGCCGCTACTTCCGTTGCATAGGAGGCGCTATCGGTGTTAATGCGCGCCAGGTCGTCCTCGAGACGTTCGGCGAGCGCCTGAGATTCATCCTCCAACTGATAGAACACGTGACTGTACTGCTCGTGAAAATCAACAACTGCCCGGCGATTGGCAAAATACCGCGCATAGTACTCCTCGAGCTCCGGGCCAAGGTCGTAAAACTCCGTTGGCAATATCGAATGCAGCTCGTTCAGTCGCGACCCAGGCTGCGCCGACGCGTAATAATTCATCCGCTGGTCGAGCTTGTCGGTTCGTAGACGTTGATAGGCCGCTTCGAGCCGCGGCTCCAGCCAGTCGATATCACTCTGCGACAGCCGAGCATAGGCCACGTGCAACATCTCGTGCGCCGCCGTGACCTCTTTTATGCCATCGAGCTCGGCATTTTGCACGTCGTAGACAAATATCCGGTTCGTAGACGACACGTAGCAGCCGAGGATGGGGCTGGTGCGCTCACGGCGCTCACACGCTGTGTTAAATTCATCGGCATCGACCACTCGAGGGTGACTGGCATAGAAATAGAACTCGCCCTTTTCGGACATACCGCTGCGCCCAGCAAGCTGTGCTATTGGCTCACTTGCGGTGAACTGTTGCACTGACAGATAGTCGGCAATCCATTGGCGATTGATGAATGCAAACCATCCACCCGCAACCAACGAGAGCACTAGAACGCCCGAGACAATTCTACGAGCCGTGCGCATGGACCTGTAGCTCACCCTTCTTCACCGTCACCTCGAGCGTGTCGCCCGGCTGGCTCGCACCGTCAATCAACAAGTCAGCAACCGCGCCAACCAGTTGTCGTTCAATCACTCGCCGTAGCGGTCGCACGCCATGAAATTCGTCAAACCCATCGTCAATCAACTGTCGCTTGGCTGCTGCCGTGATGTGCAATCTTCGCCCTTGTGCCGCAACCAGCGATTTAATTTCGCTCGCCAGCAAGTCAAATATCTTCGACACTGCCGGACGAGTCAGCGCCCGGAACGTCACGATATCGTCAAACCGATTGATGAGCTCTGGGCGCATCAGCTCCTCGAGCTGGCGCTTCGCTTCGTGGGCATTTTGCTCGTGCAGCTCGTCAAGTTTCTTCTCCTGGTTCACACTCGCCGACTGGAACCCGAGTGACGACTCTCGCATCATCATCTCCGCGCCAACATTACTCGTCAAGATGATGATAGTGTTACGAAAACTGACCACCCGCCCCTGCGCATCGGTCAATTGCCCATCTTCGAGTAGCTGCAGCAGCAGATTCAGTACGTCTGGGTGCGCCTTTTCTATCTCGTCGAACAACACTACGCTATACGGTTTTCGCCGCACAGCTTCGGTCAATTTCCCACCATCATCGTAGCCGACATATCCAGCCGGCGCACCAACTAGCCGCGACGCCGTGTGCTTTTCGGACAACTCGCTCATGTCGATTTTTATCAGTGATGTATCGCCGCCAAACACTTCTTCGGCCAATACTCGCGCCAGTTCGGTCTTACCAACTCCGGTCGGCCCTAGGAACACAAACGAACCGAGTGGCCGCTTTGGCGACGCCAGGCCACTACGCGCTCGTTTGATAGCCCGGGCGACAGCCGTAACTGCCGCTTCTTGACCAATGATGCGTTTTTTGAGCCGCGACTCAAGCTTGGCGAGTGATTTGAGCTGGTGACTATCGACATGCGCCAGCGGCACTCCGGTCATTGCCGCTACCGCTCGGCGCAAGTAACGCTCAGTCAGCGGTATGCTGGCTGTATCTTCATCTACCAACCCAGCCGCCTGCTCCTCAAGCTGCACCATCTGCACCTTGAGTAGTGCTGCCTGCTCGTAGTTCTGCTCCTCAACCGCCACGTCGATACGTCGAGCAAGCCGCTGTATCTGCTTTTCATAGCGATGCCGCCGCGATGTCATCGGTGCCTGCTCAGACCGCAGTAGCGCGGCCGCCTCGTCAATCACGTCAATCGCTTTGTCTGGCAATCGTCGGTCAGTCACATAGCGTTCAGCCAGCTCAACGCTCAGACGGATGAGCTCATCGTCCAATGCTACGTGGTGGTGCGCCGCCATGCGGTTCGCCAGGCCTCGCACCATCGCCACCGCCTCGTCCACCGTCGGCTCCTCGATAGACACTGACTGAAAGCGCCGTGTCAAAGCCGCGTCTTTTTCGATGTGTTTGCGGTACTCGTCAAATGTCGTTGCGCCGATGAGGCGGATGTCACCACGCGCCAACGCTGGCTTGACCATATTTGCCGCATCCATCGACCCTTCAGCCGAACCCGCTCCAACCAGCATGTGGAGCTCGTCGATAAACACGATTATCTCCGAGTGCTTCTTCAGTATCTCCAGTACTTTTTGCAAACGCTCCTCGAACTGACCGCGATATTTTGTCCCGGCAATCATCGACACGATATCGAGCTGAAACAGCCGCTTGCCACTGAGAAATTCCGCCACTTTGCCCTCACTCATCCGCTGCGCCAGCCCTTCGACCACCGCCGTTTTGCCAACACCCGGGTCGCCGATGAGCACCGGGTTATTCTTGCGACGCCGGCCGAGGATAGTAATCATCCGGTCAATCTCTTTGTCGCGACCGACGACTGGGTCGAGCTGACCATCCATCGCTCGCGCTGTCAGGTCGATAGCAAATTTCTCCAGATAGGCCATATCTTTCGACGATGTTTGCGTTGCTGGCTCACTGAGCGATTCGTATTGCTGCTTGTCGAACATCTGCTCGAGGTCAGCCTTCAGTACACCGATGTCGACGTTCATATCACGGAGCAGTCGTGTCGCCCTCGCGTCCTGCTGAGAGACGATACTATAGACCAAGTGCTCAGTGCCGATGAACTCCTGCCCGAACTCTGTCGCCAGCTGCCATGCCGTGCGAATCGTCTGCATAATCTCATGGCTCACACCACTGTCTACCATCACCACGACGAAATTGCTCGGCGTTAAATCAAGCGCTATCTCCGCCCGGTCAAGCGTCACGCCGCTATCAGCAAGTACTTTCGCTCCAAGCGACGAATTTTGCGCCAACACTCCCAGCAAGAGGTGCTCCGTCCCAACGTACGGGCTCCCGCAGTCATGCGCTATCATCCCTGCCCGCTCCAAACTCGCCCGAGCTGTCTCGGTCAGTCGCCCCTCGAGTGCTGAAAAATCGTCTAACATATACCTAGTATATCCCTATTCGTATCAATAATCACCCTTTCAGTATAGCAAAATTGGCACTCGAGTCAATAGAGTGCCAGGAGCAAGATAGAATACAGAATCTAGAATTTTGAATACAGAAGAATATGACCGCCACAGAGCCGGTCGTATTCTATATTCTAATTTCTGATTTCTAACTTCTACTCTGCCACTTCCTCAACCACACTCATCAAACTATCTTCGATATTCTTGCGTGGTTTTGGCTCAGCCTTGACCGGCACCTTTGCCTCGATGTCAAGCTCATAGCCTGTCAAGCGGCTCGCTAGACGAACGTTCTGTCCGGCTCGGCCGATAGCAACCGATTGCTGGTCCTCACTGACATACACCTTGGCGCGCTTAGCCTCTTCGTCGATAGCCACACTCAGCACCTCAGCTGGACTCATCGCACTAGCGATAAATGCCGCTGTATCTTCCTCAAACGGGATGATGTCGATTTTCTCTTGGTCGCCAATCTCATTCATCACTGCCTGTACGCGCGTACCATGACCACCAACAAAGGTGCCAACTGGGTCGATACCCGGCAACAGCGAAGCAACAGCCAACTTCGTTCGTCGACCAGCTTCACGAGCAATTTTCTTGATTTCAACGGCACCTGTTTCCATCTCTGGCACTTCCTGGCTAAACAGGTGGCGGATGAACTCTTCATTGCCGCGACTCAAAATAAGCTGCGGACCACGACCTTCGCGCTCGATGTCTTTGATAAGTACTTTGATGCGTCGGCCGATACCGTAGTACTCGCCCTGGATCTGCTCGCTCTGCGGCATGATGCCGATTGCTTTGCCTATCTCGATACGCACCACGCGTGGCTCAACCCGGTGGACCGTACCGGTGACGACGCTACCGATTTTGTCCTCAAACTCAGCCAACACCACTTCGCGCTCCGCTTCACGCAAGCGCTGCAAGATGACTTGTTTGGCTGTTTGGGCTGCCACACGACCAAAACTGGTCACTTCGTGCGCTTCTTCGATAACGCCGCCGATTTCGGCGTCTTTCTTTATCTTCTTGGCGTCTTCGAGCGAAATCTGCGTGACGTCGTTCTCCAGCTCTTCCTCGTCAACGATATCCTGTACGACGTAGACCGTTGCCGTTCCGTCGTTGATATTGAGCGCTGCTCGCACGTTTTGCTCACGCTCGCCGTTATCTCGTCGCCATGCAGCGGCGATTGCCTGCTCGATAACCTCGAGGACAGTGTCTTCTGGCAGGTTCTTCTCCTCGGCGATGCTCCGCAAAGCCAGTGTCAGTTGTTTGATGTTTAAATCTTCCATGATTTCTCCTTTTTACAGTGCTAATAACCCTCCTGATATGAAAAACGTCGACCTTCCGGCCGACCATCATAACTCTACTCTTTCAGTATAGCACAGGTGGGGGGTGTTTGTCAAGACCTTCTCATAAACAATCTTCAGCAATCTAGTTAAACATGCGTCGTTCAACAGTCAACGTACTACTGCGTATGATGATTTCCACGGCTGCCGGGTCATACGAGTCACCGCTATTCGAGACGACCACACTGTAGTTCCAGGTGTCGATACCATTACTGACACAACCGGTAGAACCTACGCCACTTCCACTATCTCCGCCTCGACTCGTTACATATTCCCGTATCTCGCTACAGGCGGGGTCGAGATTGAACGGCCACCGTCCGTGCTCTATCCTGTACAGCTCCATTTCCTTGCGTATCTGTGACATCTGCGTCATGACGCGTGACTCACGGGCTTTTTGCTGTACGTTGCCATAGGCCACGTAACTCAAAGTGGCAAGGATGGCTACAACCGCTACGACGATGAGTAGCTCAACTATAGTAAACCCTTTGGCGGACAATGCTTGTGCTTGTTCCATGTTTTATAGTGTACCCCCCCCCTTTTTTTTTCAACAGCTTAGTCAAGGATTTTGCACGCATTGGCCTAGCACGCGCGAAATCGCCCCTTTTTCTGCTTCCGCCAGCCATCACTGGTACTTTTTCTTGACGGCAACTTGTCTCGCGACGTATTGGCAGCGAAATGCTTTGTTTGGCGGCAGCCAGGTTGCAGCATCGCCATCGCCTTTTTGTTGATTTGCTGGACCGTCTACCGCCAGCAAGTTCAATGGGTCGTTGGCTAAGTTTTTTCGCTCAGTTTCGCTCAAGCTCTGCGCACCTTTTTGCCACGCATCGCTGAGCGCTACGACGTGGTCGATTTGCACTTTGTTGCTATTTTCCCCACGTTCAAATTGGATAATTTCTCCTGTGTATGGGTCATGTAGCGTGCCTTTTTGCACCCGACACTGGTCATCGACCACTGTATTGGTCATATCTCGAGCAAGCACGATGTTCCTGGTATCGCACAGCCCATCCTTCGCCCAGCCATTGCCAAATTGTGCTCGTACGTAGCCTGTTTTTGGCGCACGACCTTTAACTTCAAGCGAGTTAAGCGCTTCGAGTGGCGATTGTTCGCCGAAATATTGCCCCTGTAGCTCACTCGAAAGCACCGCTGGAGCTGGCTGTTGTTCAAATTGCACCGCAGCAACCCACGCCGCCACCAACAGCGACACCAGAAGTGCCATGATTTTGCGGCGGGCGTAGGTTCGGCTCATGTCTCTAGTATCTGATACAATGGGACATATGACAACTGTTCCACGACTTATCGACTCATTTACACCAACTCATTATGACCTCAGTGTCAACCTCTCACACGCCGCGGACCGCACGTTTAGCGGTATGGTGAGCATCGAGGGCGAAATGACTGCGCAGGCGAAGCGAATATTGCTTCATGCGAAAGATTTGACTATCAATTCAGTAACGATTGATGGCAAGTCAGCACCATTTGTGCACGGAGAATTTGACGAATTGGCGCTTGGTGATGACGCGCTGCAGCCTGGTAGGCACATCATCGTTCTGACATTTGCTGGAACAATTACCGATGCTATGCATGGGCTGTATCCATGCTATTTCGAACACGATGGTGTTAAAAAAGAGCTGTTAGCCACGCAGTTTGAAAGTCACCATGCTCGTGAGGTTTTTCCGTGTGTCGATGAACCGGAAGCCAAAGCAACCTACGACGTAACACTGACGACTGCGCCCGACGTGACCGTACTCGGCAACCAGCCCATCAAGTGGCAGCGCGAAGAAAACAGCGCTTTGGTGACAGCATTTGACACGACGCCACGGATGAGTAGCTATTTGCTGGCATGGGTGGTTGGTGAACTTCACCGCAAGACCGCCCAAACTAAAGATGGCGTCGAGGTGAATGTCTGGGCGACACCAGCGCAGCGCCCCGAAGCGCTTGATTTTCCGCTGGAGCATGCCGTCAAGACGATTGAATTTTTCAATGATTACTTCGGCGTGCCATATCCTTTGCCAAAGAGTGACCACGTGGCGCTACCTGACTTTTCGTCTGGCGCGATGGAAAACTGGGGGCTTATCACCTATCGTGAAATTGCCCTACTCGCCGACCCTGCGACAACCACCGTCGCTAGCAAACAATACATCGCCACCGTCGTCTCACACGAACTCAGCCATCAATGGTTTGGCAATCTCGTCACCATGAAATGGTGGAACAACCTCTGGCTGAACGAGAGTTTTGCGACGCTCATGGAGTACGTCGCTGTCGACGCTATCCACCCGGAGTGGCACTCGTGGCTGGATTTTGCCTCGAACGAAAGCATCATGGCGCTCCGCCGCGATGCAATTGACGGCGTGCAAGCGGTGCAGGTTGACGTCAATCATCCGGATGAAATCTCCAGTCTGTTTGACGGCGCAATCGTCTATGCCAAAGGCGCCCGGCTGATGCGCATGTGCCAGCAATTCATTGGCGACGAAGCGTTTCGGGCAGGTCTACAGAGTTATTTCACCGAGTTTGCTTACAAAAATACCGAAGCCGACGACTTGTGGCGACACTTATCTGACGCCAGCGAGCAAGATATTAGCACGCTGATGAATACGTGGATATCGCAGAGCGGCTACCCGGTCGTGCATGTCAGTCCAGATGGTCTCGAACAAGAGCAATTTTTCATCGGTCCGCATGAACCATCCCATAAACTCTGGCCGATTCCGCTCGATGCCGAAAGCGAAGAGGACATGCCGGAGCTACTCGAAACACGCGCACTCCGCTTACCTGTCGCCGACGACGAACGGCTCAATGTGCACGACGCCAGCCATTTCATCACCCACTACACTCCCGAACATTTGGGACGATTACTCGCGAAATTGACAGAATTTGACGAGATTGGACGCTTGCAACTACTGCACGAGCAGACATTGCTGACTCGTGGACGAATTACGCCAAGCGCTGACTTGATTGACCTACTGGAAGCCTACCAAAACGAAACCGCCGAAAGCGTCTGGAGCATCATGGGTGTGGCATTTGGCGAGCTCAAGAAATTTGTGGAAACAGATGAGATGGCCGAGCGAAAGCTCAAAGATTTTGCGCTTGATTTGGCACGCCCGCAATTTGAGCGGCTTGGCTGGACCATGAAAGACGGCGAGCCAGAAAGCGATACAAAACTGCGTTCGCTCATCCTTGGACTGATGATGTACGGCGAAGATGACGGCGTGCAGACGCACGCGCAAGAACTGTTTGACGGCGGTCTCGAGACTATCGACCCAGAGATTCGCTCACTGGTCATTAGTGATGTCGTGAAGCGCTCGAAAGACATGAATCTTGTAGCCGATTTACTCGAACAATACCGCTCCACTCAGTCAGCCGACCTTCGCGAAGACATCTGCTCTGGTATCACCAGCGTTCGCGAGGCAGCACAGGTCGCGCTATTGCTCAACAAGTTCACCGACGCAACTACCATCCGCCAACAAGACCTCTTCCGTTGGTTCGTCTACCTCATCCGCAACCGCTACGCCCGCGACGCAACGTGGCAGTGGATGGTCGACAACTGGAGCTGGATAGAACAGACCTTCGCTGGTGACAAAAGCTACGATGATTTCCCACGCTACGCTGCCTCTGGCCTGGTCACACGCGAACAACTCGAAAGTTACACGACATTCTTCACACCAAAACGCGCCATCCCTGCCCTCACCCGCGTCATCGACCTTGGTGTCAAAGAAATCCAAGCTCGGGTTGAGATTATCGAGGCAGATGGTCCGGCGGTGAGAGAGCGATTGCTCTCACTCTAGAATTAGCCATTGTTCAATAGTGAACTCAGAGCCATTTACTGAGGCGGCGGCAAGCTGAATGGGACAATCATATTTGTGTTTGAGCGCATAGTATTCCGCAGCAAACTTCATCTGGCGGAGCTTTCGACCTGTAATCGCTGCGAGGCCATCTCCGTAGTTGGCATTTTTGCGATATTTTACCTCGGTGAAATAAATCGTATCATCAAGCTGCGAGACGATGTCGATTTCACAGATTTTCGTTTTCCAGTTGCGTGCGAGGGTGGTGTGACCTTGTGATTCTAGATATTCTGCGACGACGTTTTCAGCCCTGTCGCCGATAGATTTCGTTGTTCTGCGACCGCTTCCGTCGTTACCTGCGCTCGCTAAAGCGTGCTCGGCACGTAGGTCGCTGTCCTCGGGTCCTGTCGCTCGGTCCGCCCCTACCCCTCGCTCGCAAGCTCGACTCGGTGTGGGTGCTGCCCCGCCTCGCGCCACCCGAGCTGGCGTAGTCGTGCGATATTTCGCTAGCGGCGCAAAACTCAACCGATGAAGCGGCGTAACACCCAGCTCCTCGATAGCCGCCCGATGCTTTGCCACACCATACCCCGCATGCCCACCAAACCCATAACCCGGATAGAAAGCATCTTGCTCCGCCATAAACCTATCCCGCTCAACTTTCGCCAAAATCGACGCCGCACTAACACTCGGCACCAACAAATCCGCCTTTTTCATGGTCTGCACATAGGCGCCCTTGCCTGTCCCAGTCAGGAAATTCACTGTGCCGTCAATAATAATTTCCGTATACGGTGCTTGTATCTGCTCAACCGCCCGCCTAGTCGCCAATCGCAACGCCTCGCTCATACCTATCTCGTCCAATTCCGCCGCGCTCACCCAACCGGTCGCACACGCCACCGCCTGCTCACGAATGATATCGTACAGCGCCTCACGCTTCTTTTTCGTCAGTTTCTTGCTATCCGTCAACCCCTCAATCTGCGCACCACCCAAAACAGCCGCCCCCACCACCAACGGTCCCGCCCACGGTCCACGTCCTGCTTCGTCTATGCCGAGTATCATATCTTTTATTATAAAACAAAAGAACCCCAGTTGCATGGAGTTCTTTTTGCATATCTGTATTCTATACTTTCGAAACAGAAACAATCTTGAAAGTCGCAGCCTTCAGTGCTTCGTACTTATCACTCGATACGAACGAAAATGCGTCAAAATCCTGCGATTGCCCTGCGCCTAAATCATTCGCATACACCGTATCATCCTCAATTCGCTTACCGTCAGCGTCCACTGCCTCAATTTTTATACTAAACGACTTCTTCTCTTCAAGCTTATTCTTTACGGTAACAACAAGCTTCGAACTTGAAATACCATACTCACCCTCTTCAACCGTAAACTGACCTAAATCAACTTGGACATCATTCTTTAAGATGGCATCCGTATTATTGCCAGACATGTCATCAACCGTCTTGTTAATCTCTTTACTCGCATCGTCAACAGTATCACTAAGAGATTTCTGCATTGCCAGTGTAATACCCATGGATGCCACGGCTAGCACAAGGCTGACTATCGCCGTGGCAACACTCTTTTTCTTCACCAGTGCGACAATAGCAAAAATCAACGCTAACGCCCCAAGCACAAATGCTGCATTGTTAATAATTGGAATAAATGATAGCACTACGCCAATAATTCCCAGCACCAATGCTGCGGTTGCAAAACCTGTTTTTTCCTTTTCCATCTCATCCCCTCTTTCTGCCGTCCATAAAAAAGGACAGCCATTACTATTTGGCTGTCTACACCTAGAGCAAAGAATTACTTCGATACTCACGCAATGGCTGCCCATTCGCATATCAAAATAATTCAAGCTCGTTTGAGCTCTACTCTAGATGTAGACAACTTTATAATAACACAAATTGCCTGTGTATTGCCAATACTTGCGATTTTATCCGCGCAATTTCCGCTCCACCTGCCCCTGATTTATACCATTGGTGATATTCGTAAAGCCAAATTGCCGCAAAATATGCCCAACAACATTTGACCGACTGCCCGAAACGCAGTACAGGATGATTTCTTCATCTTTTGGCGTGTTCGCCAGTTCCTCCGGCACACCACCCGCCATAAACTTCATCGGCGAGATGTTTATCGCCCCCTCGACGTGACCCATGTTATATTCCATCGGCTCGCGCGTATCAATAATCAACATCTACTCGCCCTTCTCCTGGATAATCTGCTCAAATCGTTGCGGATTAAACCCGACTATCATCTCTGTTTCGCCGTCCTGCTCGACCGTCGTAAACGGCACGCCCATCTGCCCGCTCAGCTGCACCATATACTGCGCCGCAATAGGGTTCAGGTCAACTCGCCGCTCAATATAGTCAACGTTCCTCTGCCGCAACCAGCCCTTTAGTGCGTGGCAATACCCACACGTCGCCGTTGTATACACCGTAATTGTCATATCATACTCCTTTTTGGCATTTTTTGCACATGCCTGTTATTGTTACTGTTCCGCTCATATCGCACCCCGATCCACGCTGTCGAAAGAGTGAAATCGCCTGCTCGGTCTGCTCATCCGGCAAAATATCGCACAACGTCTCGCACGTTTCGCACACAAAGTGGTGATGTTGCTCAACCTGCGCGTCATAGCGCATCGCGCCATCCCGAGTGCTTGGCGCCAGCGCAATCACTCCACGCTCCGTCAGCCGCTTCGTCACCCGATGAATCGTCGTATCGCTTACCATCACGCCGTCCGCTCGCAGTGTCTCGACAATTTCACTATTCGTCGCATGCCCCGACCGACCGAGAACGTCCCGCACCATCTGGCAATATTTTGTTTCTCTGGTAGTGATTTCCATATCTGTTATTGTAAATCATTTACAATAGTAATTCAAGTAGTGTATAATTAAACTTATGAAAAGAATCATCATACTCATCACAATTGTCGTGCTCGGAGGAAGTGGCATCGCCTACCTCGCCAGCCAGAACTCATCAACGTCAAACGAGCAAAACTCGTCACAAAAAGCCTCAGCATACGATACAATCCAAAAAGAACTTGACGCCGGCGCACTGCTCATCGATGTCCGCACTCAAGAAGAATTCGATACTGGCCACATTAAAAAAGCCATGCTTTTCCCGCTGCAAGACATCGAGCAAGGCAAACTTCCCACCGAAGACAAAACCACAAAACTCTACGTCTATTGCCGCAGCGGCAACCGTTCAGCACAAGCGACGCGCATATTCGAAAAAGCTGGATATGTCGTCACCGACCTAGGCGGCATGACAGACGTTTTGAGCATGGGCGCCACGAGCACAAACTAATAGTCAATCCATGAAATTTGACTTTTTACATAAAGTGTGCTACACTAAAAAGATACAGTTACGATAAATCCCCGAGATTCTTCGGGGATTTATGCTTTTTAGAACAAAATTATTCCGCTTTTGCGTCTTCAACCTCGGTATCCACAGCGGTTTCTTCGGCAACCGGCTCGCTAACGTCATTCACCGCCTCGCGGTCAAACTGCATCGCTTTCAGGCGAGCGCTCTTACCGCTTCGGTTACGCAGATAGCTCAGGAAGTTACGGCGAACTTTACCACGACGAACGATTTCGATTTTTTCAACCAGTGGACTGTGCAGCAAGAAGCTTTTCTCGACGCCAACACCTGACGCGATTTTGCGCACAGTCACGCGCGAAGTGTGCGAGTTCTTGTTGTCGGTGCGAATGACTACGCCCTCAAAAACCTGAACACGCTCTTTGTTGCCTTCTTTGATCTTCTGGTGAACACGCACCGTGTCACCGCTACGCACGTCAACGACGGCGTGCTTTTTTTGTTCTTGGTTTACTTTGTCAATAAGCGCAAAACTCATATTTTTACCTCAAATTAGTGTCTTCACCCTACCTTGTCTGGCCACACAGCTGTACCACTGCGGCTCCACACCGTCGGATGATAGACGTTTTTACTCTGTACAATCAGTAGTTGACTATAGCACATCCCGTGAATGATTACAAGAGGAAATGTGCTTCAAACTATAGTACAATGGAATGTATGAATTATGATGAACTAGCCCTCGAACTCCATAAACAACATAAAGGTAAAATTACCACGCGACTGCGTGACAAGTCAGAGCTTGACCGCACGAAGCTAAGTGCTTACTACACTCCTGGTGTAGCGGCTGTGTCAAAAGCCGTCGCCGAAGATGAATCGCTGATGCCGGTGTATACCTGGACGAACAATCTCGTTGCCGTTATTTCTGACGGTTCGGCAGTGTTGGGTCTAGGAAATATCGGTCCAAAGGGTGCCATGCCCGTCATGGAGGGTAAGGCGCTGTTGTTCAAACATTTTGCTGATATCGACAGCATGCCAATCGTGCTTGACGTGCATACTGAAGACGAGATTGTGGCAACTGTCAAGGCAATTGCGCCGAGTTTTGGCGCGATTAACCTCGAAGATATCGCTGCGCCAACTTGTTTCGCTGTCGAAGAGCGGCTGAAAGCCGAGCTGGATATCCCCGTCTTTCACGATGACCAACATGGCACGGCAGTAGTAGTGCTGGCGGGGCTTATTAACGCCATGAAAGTCACCGGCAAGAGCTTGTCGCAGTGTAAAGTTGTGACAATTGGCGCCGGTGCTGCTGGTACAGCTATCATGAAACTCCTCCGCCACTATGGCGTTGGCTCGATTGTCGCAGTTGACTCAAAAGGTATCATCGGTGATTCACGAGATGACTTGAACGACGAGAAAAGAGCACTTCTACCGTACCTTGACGCTTCTGGGAGTGGCACACTTGACGATGCCATAGAGGGCGCAGACATCTTCATTGGCGTCTCAAAGCCCGGGCTCCTCACCCCTGAAATGGTGCAGAAAATGGCACCAAACCCAATC
>CALMCP010000005.1 GCA_937863095.1 uncultured Candidatus Saccharibacteria bacterium
CAATCCGGTTGGCGAAATCATCGGCATCGATTCGTTTCTAGTGAAAGTAAAGGGCCTGCAACCGACCAATGTCCACGCTGTGGTGCGGTTTGACGACGACACGCGCGGCTATGTCCACCATGTCTACGAAGACTATGTCATGGTCATGAAACTTGACCCGACACCGCTGAAAATCGGTTCAGTCTGTGTTATCGAAAACTCCGAGTTGCTG
This sequence comes from uncultured Candidatus Saccharibacteria bacterium, assembly GCA_937863095.1. GTDB lineage: Bacteria > Patescibacteriota > Saccharimonadia > Saccharimonadales > Saccharimonadaceae > Nanosynbacter. The sequence continues at coordinate 212 of CALMCP010000005.1, forward strand.
ACGAAGGTGGGTAAAAACTACATCGGCCGCGTTATCAACGCGTTTGGCGAGCCGATTGACGGCAAGGGGCCGATTACGCCGGACATGGAGTGGGAAATTTTTCATGGTGCGCCGATGCTCTACGAGCGTGAATTGCTCGACCAGCCAGTAGAAACCGGCGTGACGATTCTCGACCTTGAGTATAGCTTGGCGCGCGGTCAGCGCATGGCGATGCTGGGTGACAGCAAGGTCGGCAAGACGGCACTGGCGGCGCAGGTGGCGATAAACCAGAAAAATACCGACATCACCGTCATCTATGTGCTCATCGCCAAACGACAGCGCGATGTTGCCGAGCTAGTGACCAATCTCGAGAAAAATGATGCGCTGAAAAAGGCTATCGTGGTGGTGACGAACTCGTTTGAGTCGCTCATCCTTACCTATCTGGTGCCGTATGTCGGCGCGGCGCACGGTGAATACTTCTGGCACCAGTGCAATATGGACACGCTGGTGATTTACGACGATTTGACCGCGCACGCCCAGGCATACCGTGAGATTTCACTCATCGCTGGCGTCTCTCCGGGCCGCGACTCGTATCCGGGCGACATGTTCTATACCCATTCAAGCTTGCTCGAACGAGGTGGTAAGACCGAGGCAAATCACGCATCTCAGACGCTGATTCCTATTATTTACGCCCCAGGTGGCGACATCACGGCCTATCTGCCGACCAATGTCATGTCAATCACCGACGGACAGTGGATTCTGGACGGGCAGATTTTCAAAGACACCATGCGCCCAGCGGTCAGTACGGCCTTGTCGGTGACGCGCGTCGGTGGTGTCGGGCAAAATAAACGCCAAAAAGCACTGGCGGACAAGCTGAACCTGACGCTGGCAGGGTATCGCTCGGCTGAGGAGTACGCGCACTTTGGTACCGAGCTCAGCCCGCAGGCGCAGGCCGATTATGACAAGGGTAAGGTATTGTTTAAACTGATGAACCAAGCGATTGGTGAGATTTATAGTTTTGTGGAGCAGCAGTTTTTGATGACGATTGTACTCGAAAGCAGTCCTGAAGAAATCATCGATGTTCCGATGCTCAAGCAAAAAGTCCATGACTATGCGCCGAAACTGCAAGAAGACAAGGACATGAACGGCAATTTCGATGAGCTATGTGCAGCCCTCAAAACTGAAGTGATGACGATTGACGAGGTGAAAAAGGCCGCCATAGAGAAGCAGGCGAAGATTGAAGCCGAAAAGAAGCGTCAGGCCGAGGAAGCGGCCAAAGCTGCCGAAGCGGAAAGCGCACCCGCTGAGCCGGTGGAGGAAAAGAAGTAGTATGCGTCGTCCTCTCGAAATCAAAGCCGAAGAAGCCTCCGTTCGCTCTGTTGTAAGTTTGACATCAGCGTTGGAGAGTCTGAGCAGTATGCAAATCGCTAAGACCAAGAACAAGGTGCTCATTTCGAATCAGTTTTTTGACGAAGTTTGGAACATCTACAAGCAGATTCGCGTCGATGTACTGTTCAATTTTGGCCGGGCGCCAGAGGAAAAGCCGATTGAAAAGGAACTATTGATTCTCATCACTGCCAAGGCAGGGCTGAGCGGCGACATCGATCAGCGGTTGATTCGCAAATTCCTCGAGCGCTACGACGAGGCCAAACATGATGTGCTAGTCATCGGCTATCACGGAGCGCTGAAGCTCAAGCAGGCGCATGTCGACTACACCTATTATTTCGACTTGCCCGAAAACGATTACATCAATGTCGATCCGCTGATGGACATCACTCGCAAGTACGCGCGCAGTCGGATATTTTACCAAAACTATGTGTCGCTGGCACAGCAAACTATCGAAGATGTTGACCTTAGTGAGGTGGTGTCGAGCAAGGGGCGCGTGGCCGATCTCGACACGGTGGGTGACGATGTTGTCAGTGAAAAAACCTACATTTTTGAGCCGAGCTCCTATGCGGTGGCGGCCTATCTGGAAAATTCTATTCTTCGCCTGACCATCTCGCAGTTCATTTATGATAGCCGCTTGGCTCAAGTTGCCAGCCGGTTCAAGGCCATGTCGGCAGCCAAAGAGCGGTCCATCGAAAATGCCAACGAGCTGCATGTCGAATATAACCGCGCCAAGCGAACCCAAGTCGACACGCGGCTGAAAGAGTCGCTGGCCGGACTCAAGAAGATACGAGCAGGAGGGGCCGCATGAGCGAACAAACAGTCTACAAAAAAGGTGTCATTCGAGCACTGAAGGGGCTGGTCATCAAGGTGCAGTTCATCGAGGACATGCCCGAGATTAATGAGATGTTGTTTGTTGACAATGATGACAAATCGCCGCTGCTGGTGAGTAGCTTGACAGGCGGTGACACGGCAGTCTGTCTGAATATCGGCGGTGACTATAGCATTCAAAAAGGCGATGCGGTAACGCGGAGCGGTCACAGCCTGGAGATTCCAGTGGGTGACGCGATGATTGGCCGCGTGTGGGACGCGATGGCGCGGCCGATTGATGGCAAGCCACAGCTCGACGACGCGATACTCGAGAAAATGCCCAAGCGCGCCATCTTTTCGCCATCATTTCAAGAAACCAGCCTCGAGAGTCGGGCTGATGATGTGCTTGAAACCGGGCTGAAGGTGCTCGACTTCTTCACGCCGTTTGTCAAGGGGCGCAAGATTGGTATCGTCGGTGGTGCGGGTGTGGGCAAGACGGTGCTAACAATGGAAATTATCAACAATGTCGCCGAAGGGTCAGGTGCTATCTCGATGTTTGCTGGCATCGGCGAGCGCATCCGTGAGGGCCACGAGCTCTACAAAACACTGGAGGACAACGACCTACTCAAAACCACGGCGATGTTCTTTGGCCAGATGAATGAAAATCCAGTGCAGCGTTCGCTGATTGGTCTGGCGGCGATTACCCTGGCGGAATATTTCCGCGATGACATGAAAAAAGACGTGCTGCTGTTTGCCGACAACATGTACCGCTACATCCAGGCGCGCAACGAAGTTTCGACCATCATCGACCAGACGCCTGCCGAGGGTGGCTACCAGCCGACGGTATTTTCCGATGTCAAGACATTCCAAGATCGCCTAGCGAGCAATGCTAATGGCTCCATCACCGCTCTGCAGACCATCTATGTGCCAGCCGACGACCTGTCTGACCCGGCGGTGCAGATGATTCAGCATGAGCTGGACTCGACCATCGTCCTGTCGCGTGCGGTGGCGGCGCAGGGCATTCGCCCGGCGGTGGACATATTGGCTTCGAAGTCCAGCCTGCTGACGCCTGAAGTTGTCGGTGAGCGACACTACGATCTGGCGACGCGCGCCACGGCGATTTTGCAGAAGTACGAATCACTCAAGGGAATTATTGCCATCATCGGTGAATCGGAGCTGTCGGCCGAAGACCGCGATGATTACAATAAGGCCAAGGCGCTCATCGAGTTCTTTAAGCAGCGGTTCAATGTCATGGAAAAGGTTACGGGTGTGCCAGGCGAACATATGACGCGTGAGCAGACGCTCGACGGCGTTGAGGCTATTATTGGCAAGGGTATAGTCGAGGGTGAAGCGACTGAAAAAGCCGAGGAGACCGACGATATGCCGGCCGAAAAGCCTACTGAGGTGTCTGATGATGAGTTGAAAGACGGCGATAACCCAACTTCCAAAGAAAAGGCCGTCTAGTGACCGACGAGCATGGCAAACCAGCTATGGCAGTCAAGGTGTATGCACCGTTTCAGGTCTACTTTGAGGGCGATGCCTACTCGGTGAGTGCCGTGAACGACACTGGCCCGTTCGACATCTTGCCGCGTCACCGCAACTTTCTCTGCATGCTTGTACCTTGCCACCTCGCCATCCAACCCGTCACCGGCGACAAGAAAACCATCAAAATCCACCGCGCTCTCATGCATGTCAAAGCCGACAAAGTCGTAGTATTCATGGATGTATAGCTCAAAACATGTCAATATATTGACATCACGCTATATATGGCGTATCTATTGATTTTTATAAAAGTGTGCTATCATAAGCGTAATAACCAGCATAGTGAAAGTAGGATGCAATAACCATGCCAAGACTACCAGAACCAGGAGGCGACACCGGTCAATGGGGGCAAATCCTCAACGACTATCTCTCAGCAGTTCATAAGCCCGACGGCACGCTCAAAGAGAACTCTGTCACGGCTGATACTATTGCTCCGAATGCTATTACTGAAGACAATCTCTCGCAATCTATCAAGAATCAGCGTGAAACTATTGCGGGTCAACAAGGTTCTACTGGTGCAACAGGTCCGCAAGGGACTCCTGGTGCCACAGGCGCTACCGGATTGGCTGGTGCAAGTGGCACTCCTGGTCCGCAGGGCGCTACGGGTGCAAGTGGCCCGCAGGGTGCTCCAGGCGCTGATGGTCAAGACGGAGAAGTTGGTGCTACGGGCGCCCCAGGTTCGGCTGGTTTTCATGGTGCTACTGGCGCTACAGGCCCCGAGGGCCCTATGGGTGCAAGCGGAACCGCTGGACTAGACGGAGCAACCGGAGCCTCGGGGCCACAAGGATTTACTGGTGCCACGGGAGAATCCGGCCAAGTTGGTGCAACGGGCCCTACAGGCGCTACAGGTCCTGAGGGTTTGCAGGGTCAAGTTGGCGCAACGGGCAGCGCGGGAGAATCGGGTGAGGTTGGGGCGACTGGGCCGGCCGGGGGGCCTGGCGCTACGGGCGCACAAGGTGCTTCGGGTGTTCCGGGTGCGAACGGGGCTGATGGTCAAGACGGAGGCGTCGGAGCTACGGGTGCCCCAGGGCAGATTGGTGCCACAGGAGCACAAGGCCCAGACGGGCCAACTGGCCCAGCTGGAGAAGACGGTGCGCAGGGCGCCACAGGAGCAACTGGCGCACCGGGCGCGACAACGATTGCTGGTATTGACGGCTTACAGGGGGTGTTGGATAATAAACTCGAGACTTCTCGGTTGGACACCGATGGCACACTTGCAGCAGAGAGCGACACTACTATTGCCAGCCAAAAAGCTGTCAAAACGTATGTCGACGCCCAAGTAGTTGGGTCAAATGTCCATGTCTACCAAAACTATGCTGATGCTCCGCCGCTACCAGTCGATACGATTGTAATTTCTCGTACGGGGTCATAGCATATGGCAGTCGCACTGCGTGCTGCTGGTACGGGTACTCATGTTAGTTCGGGCACTACGCTGACGTTAAATCTTCCTGCTGGTACACAGGAGGGAGATTACCTGATTGCCTTTATTCATAGCCAGGCTTCAACGGCAACGGTTGATTTTGCACCACCAGCTGGTTGGACAAAAATTGGACCGAGTTTCACGCCAAATAGTGCGACCAATCGTGTCACATCTATGTTTGCTAAGTTTGCTGGCAGCAGCGAGGCTTCTACGTATGTTTTTACTGCGCCCCTTACGGGCGATCGAATGCTTGGTGTTATTCATGCGTATACTGGCGTCAACACGATGACTCCAGTTGCGGCTTCGTCCGGCTTCTCGAACATCACAGTTAGCTCAAACACATTGAACGTAGCAGCGTTTCCTGCTTCCTCTTCTTGCTATACCATCCAGATGAGTACCAGTCAGTTTGCCTCGCCGTATTCGTACGCGTTAACTAGTTATACGGGTGGTCTCACACTCCAATCAGAGGTCTTTCGGGCTTCCGGAGCGACACAAAACCCTCCCTCCGAAGATATTTCAGTGTCGCGTAGTTGTATGCGAATTTGGAGCGGAATGGCCGATGGTAGCGGGATTGGGGCGCATGCGATTGTAACGGCAGGGCAAGCAAGCCAGAGCACAGCAGCGCTGATTTGCCTCAATGAGGCAGCCGTTCCCACTGCCGACCTCCCAACACTTGCTGGCTGGACGACAGACTTTTCCCGAATCAATGAGACGCCTACGCCTACGGCAGGGGACACTGCACATGCAGCTACGCTTACTGTGGATGCGCCCTATAATGGCCTGCCACCACAAGTGGGCGACTTCTATGTGCTTGTACATCAACTCAATAACGGTGCAGCATCAGTAAAATTGCCAGCAACACCCGCTGGTTGGACACAAATTCGAGAAGCTGGATCGCCTATTACGGCTGGGACGATGTCGACCGGAGCATGGTATAGGCAGTTGACGGCCGATGATATTGCGAATGGCAGTGTCGAGGTGAGCCTTGCAATCAACAACGATACTGGCCGTACTAGTCGCCCGGCTTTTCTTGGGTTTTGGGTGCGTGGCGCCGTATCGCTTACGTATGGAACGCCGCAAGACCGTCAGCATCATGCACCACCTGATTCCTCGGCCGTATATCCGCTTGCATTGACGGTACCAAACACTGCTCCGAGCACTAAGGTACTCGGCGTGACGCTTGCTACTGAACGAACGGTTGCAGTAGAAACGGCTGAGCAGATGCAATACCTTGCGGCCGATGGCGTGAGTGTGCAGTCTCGTTGGACGAGCAGTATGTTCCAGAGCCTTTCTTTAGACAGTACTTTCTTAACCGTTAGTGCTGACTTGACTGACCAAAAGGGTGGCCAAAGTACACCATTCTGTATCAAATGGCCCAATACCCATAGCTACAACGCATGGGCCGTGCAGTTGGCATTTGAGAGTCCGACAAGTGTCACATCGGGTCTCACTATTCGTCGTAGTGATGGTTCGGCCCTTGAGGCCGCCTATTTGAAGGTGTCAAATGGAGGTGGTGCACTGGTTACTCCTGGCGGTCTAAAAGTCGTCAAGCCTGGGTATGATTCGGTGACGAGTATGTTAGCAAGTAACCCCTTTTATATTGCGCACCGCGGCGGTAGCCGTGACTTTCCCGAGATGAGCGGCTATGCCTATGGTCAATCAGTTCTGCGTGGGTATGGTGCCTTGGAAGTAAGCTTGGCGCGGACCAGTGATGGCGTATGGTTTGGACTACATGATGCTGACCTAAATCGAACTAGTGGCACTACTGGTCTTGGGGCCGCGTCGGCGATGACTTGGGCGCAAGTGCAGACGTATCAAATCCTTGGCTCGATGGCGCCCAACAACCCCTCGCAGGCACATCGACCATATATGCGGCTAGAGGAGTTACTGGCGCTGTACTATCCAAGTCATGTTATGTTTTTGGACATCAAGTATGCCAGCGCTTACCAAGCAGAGTTCATCAGCAAGATAAATGCTCTTCCGGGAGCGCCACAAGATCATATCGTTGGCAAGGCGTTTGGAGTAGGTGCTGGGTTTACCAACGCCATGCATGCCGCTGGATACAAAACCTGGGGGTATTTTTATGAAAGTGACTATACTGGGGGTACTCTAGCAAGCAACCAGGCTAATTGGGATATTCTTGGCATGGATTACGGTGCTTCGACTGCCGCATGGACGGCTGTCACTGGCTACGGCAAGCCCGTCATCGGCCATATCTGTCCGACTGTCAGTGCTAAGAACACAGCTATCAGTCGTGGGGCTACCGGGTTGATGTGCTCGGGTGTCATTGCTATCGTGCCAAATACGCCGTATGACAACAATTAGTAAAAGATTAGTACGTCACGAAATAATCAAACCCGAACGCTGAGTTACCTGGAGCAGGAGCGGCGGTGCAAATGCTAAAGCCTGTTTGGTCGCGGTCGACATAGTACTGGGTACGACCGGCGGCGTTGCCGATGGGGCTGACGATAACATGGGGTTGTTTGGTAAATGCTTGGTTGAAGTTGATGCGCATGAAACAACCAGCCTGCGGGTTGTTGCCAGTGTTGATACTGATGCTACCGGCGGTGTCTGAGCCACTGATTGATGCCGAGCCACCGCCACCAAGCGGCGCGGCATTGGTAGTGCGTCCCGGCGTCGGGCCGGTGAAACTGATATGGTTGGGCACTTCGAGTGTTGCATTGCCGCTGAGCACCAGCCGTGATGTGGTGATTTGTGACGCGGTCATCGGGCCATTGAAGGTCGACGCACCACTGACACTTAGGTCGCGGAGGGTCGTGTTGCCTTGGATGGCGGTGTTTGTCGCGACTTGTAGCGAGTTGATTTGTGCATCCCCGAGATTCGCCGAACCAGAGATGGTCAGAGTTGGTCCTTGTATACTACCGCCTGTCTGGAGATTGCCGGCGATGTTGAGATTGCCACGCATCAGCGTCTGGCCGTCGATGATAGCATTGCCCTGGATGGTCAGTGTCTGTGACGCGCCGCCGACCGAGGCATCTTTGTTGGCGAGACCACGCAGGGCCTCTTCGGTCAGCTCTTGACTTGCAACAGTTGGCTCAACTGGCGGTTTCTGGCTGTTGAGATAAAAGACGATGGTTACGGCAATCGCTATAATCACCACGAAAATGAACATCAACAGATATACGTTGATTCGCTTAAAGAACAGCTTGAGTTTTGAAACTTTCTTTGGCTTGACGCCATCGGTCGCCTCCGGCTCAACTTTGGCAGCCGCCTGTTCTTCCTCGAGTTCATCGGGCGTACGGCTCAGCGCGTCGGCTGGTGCGTCTTGAGTGTGCAGTCCGTCCTCGGCAGGAGCCGGCGCGTCCGTTTGTTCGCTTGATTTGTCGTCTTCGTTCATAATTATTCTTGTGCTTACCTTGTATCTAGCTTACTACACTCTGCGCGCGAGGGCTATAGCCTTGAGTTTTATGGCGATTTCGGGGATAATTTACCATAAGCGTATGAATACGACAAAGTTTGGGGTAGGGGTGATGGTGTTTGCGGTGCTAGTGTTTGGGGCGCTGGCCAGTTCGTCGCAGGCCCAGGAGGACACAACCGCGTCGCCAAACTATCAGGTGACTGAGCCGCAGTTTGGTGCTGGTTCAGAACTCGATACCTGCTCAAACGGCTACTGTGCTCATGCAACCATCGGCAACCTCGACGGCGGGGCAGACACGCCGAGCAGTGCTAGCTTTGGGCTCATCCCGCAGGATAGCGACCCGCTCCTCGAAGTGATAGTCGACCCCGGCGTGTCGTACCTCGGTGTGCTGAGCACGACGGAAACGGCCAAAAAGACCATGATTGTCCGTGTCCGTACCTATCTGACCGATGGCTACACGCTCCATATCTACGGTACACCACCAAAGTACGATAGCCATACACTTAGTGTACCAACGACACCAACTACATCGACTCCGGGTACCGAGCAGTTCGCGCTCAATGTCGTGCGCAATACCGTGCCAGACTTTGGTGCTGACCCGGTGCAAGTACCATCAGACTCGCTGAGCTTCGGGGAGGTCGCCCCCGACTACCAAACAGCCAACCTGTTTAAATACGTCAACGGTGACATGATAGCCAGCAGTGCCGTTGAGACCGGTCGAACGGACTACACCGTCTCGATGATAGTCAACATCTCCAACAAAACACCCGCTGGTCACTACAGTGGCGACTACTCGGCTATCGTTATCCCGCGCTTCTAAAACGAGAATATGTGGAAAACTTTCTGTAAATTACATGAAAATGTCTTGATTCTAGCGTACTGCTTGTGCTATTATGCTGATTGAAGCCCTATTTTTAGGGAATTAAAGAAAATAAAAACGCTAAAAATAAGGAGATATACACACTATGTATACACTCAAGTCAATTGTGCAACGAGGCACGTTGTTTGGAGCGACGGCGGCGCTGGTAGTCGCAGCGGTAGCTCCTGCGGCAGCTGTTTTCGCTGACGCATTAAATCCTCTGACAGAGCGCTCTCTGCTTCTGTCAAGCTCTGCGCCGGGATGGCAGGACACTGACGGTTCGAACTATTCAACCGCCAGCCCGAACCCTGGTCAAGGCTTTAACGGCACGCCATCGAGCTATGCTCCAGCTGGCTCCGGTCCAAACGGTAAGAAGTCTGGTGAGACATTTACCTTTAGGACGAGTAGTGCTGGTGCAATCGCTGGCTTCTCATTCCAGTACTGCACGACAGCAGCCGGTCTGTGTGTTGGTCCGGGTAATAACACGGGTGATGCCGACCCAGATAAGGACGGCGACACAGCCGATAGCACTCGTTTAGCTAACGAAACGCCAACGACCGGTGGTTGGGCGATTAAGAAGAGTGACCTTGATGTCACCGGTGCATTTACTGAGACGACAGCACCACTGCCTGAGAACATGCCCGCGGGTACATTTGGTGTGTACATCGATGGCACGCTCTCAACAGGTTGGGAATTTGCCGCAGTGAACAAAGAGACTGCTGCTTCTACTAACCCAAAGACTGGCAAGAAAAACTACCTGACCTTAACGAACGATGGCGCGAGCCTACCAACTACCGCTGGTGGTACGCAAGTAAAAGTATTCTTTAAGGCTTCGGAGACACAGTTTATCACCAACCCAGGTGCGGGTGCCTTCTTCGTCAAGATTAACACATGGGACAGCGACGATGTGGCTGACTTTGTACCGGGCAACGCTCACAATATCGACGGCGGTGTGACTGTGGCAAATGTCATGACTGACTCTATTCACATCACGACCAAGGTTCTGGAAACCATGGCCTTCTCGGTCGGTACACAGAACCCAGATACACAGGTAAATGGTGGAAATCACGGTACCTGCGATGTATTGACGCAACTGAACGGCAACCGCCTCGACCTAGGTAATCCAATGGCAGAGTACTCACTGGAAACGGGTAAGGCATGGGACGTTCACTCCTACTGGCGCCTGAGCTCTAACTCATCTGGTGGTGCATCGGTGTACTACTCTGGTGATACACTTTCAAACACTATGGGAGACCAAATTGCTGACATGCCAAATGAAGTAGCTAGCCTACCTGGCACAGAACAGTTTGGACTAGGATTTGTCGATGCCGGACTTGACACTATGGATTCAGTATTTGCAGGTCTTGTCACGAGCGAACCTACCAAATACTTTACCCCTCGAAGCTATCCATTTATCACTTTGTCTACTCAGACCGGCGCACCATACAACGGATTGGCTGCTCAGCCAGCAAGTACTGGCTACGATGAGGCTACTGGTACAATCGACGACGGTGCTGGTCACGCGGGTACTGCTAAGTTCAAGTTCCTAAAAACTAGCTCAACTGTTCCGGAGATGATTGCTCAGCAAACCGAGTCTGTCATTAGCTGTGCAACTGCTAAGATGCGCTATGTCGGTAACATCGCTGCGGATACCCCAGCTGGTGTCTATACGACAAAGATTAACTATCTTGCTGCTCCACAGTACTAGAATAGTTGTCTTAAAAACCGACCCTTACGTAGGGTCGGTTTTTTTATCCGCTACTGACATAGTATAATACTTCTTATGCAAGGCTACTTAAATCACTGGTTTATCCATTTCATGCGCTGGCCACACATGTTGCTAGAGCTGTTGCTGGTCGGAGCGCTAGTGATACTGTTTATTGCTCCGTCTGCCGGAGCGGCTATGCGACTGCAAGAGCGCAGTTTGTACATTGCCAATGACGAGGCGGGGGAGCGGTCGATGTATCGCCTCGGGTTCCGTTTCATGAGTCCGACACCGGTTGGTTCATTTGAGCTGCTGTTTTGCAACGACCCCATCCCGTACCATCCGTGCGATATCCCACTGAACATGGACGTTTCGGGGGCAAACCTGACGGACCAGACAGGGGAGACTGGGTTCACTATCTCTCAGCGAAGTACTAATCGCTTGCTGTTTACGCGGACGGCCAGTTTGCCCGGACCCGAGCGCTCGACGTACACGTTTGACAACGTACTCAACCCAGTTGATACTGAGCGGGCATTTTCTGTGCGTATCAAAACATTTAGCTCGACCAATGGTTCTGGTGCGCAGGTTGACTTCGGTTCGGTGCGAGCGCAAGTTATCAAGGGTATACGGATTGAGACGCAGGTGCCACCGATGTTGATTTACTGTCTTGCGCAAGAAGTCGAGTACAATTGTACTGGCACAAATGAAATCTACTATACTGACATGGGCACGCTAAGCCCAACGGACACGCTGACCGCGCAGTCGCAGATGGCGGTCGGGACGAATGCCAGTGGCGGGTTTGTTATCACAGCGGTCGGTGCGCCGCTTAGTGCTGGCACGACGACTATCGCTTCGCTAGCGACACCGAGCCCGAGTGAGCCAGGCAAAAACCAGTTTGGTATCAACTTGGTGGCAAACTCTACCCCAGGTATCGGTCTCGACCCAGAAGGCGAGTGGGCAAATGCGACGACCACAGCCGACTATAGTCAGCCAAATAGGTACAAGTTTAAAGACGGTGATATCGTTGCGTTCTCGCCAAACGTCAGCCTGATGAAGAAGTTTACTGTTAGCTATATCGTCAATGCCAGCCCGGCACTCAAAGCCGGTGTGTATACAACAACCATAAACTTTATAGCCAGCGGCAGATTTTAGTGATACAATGTGTACTATATTACTTACGGTAACATGGAGGACCCACCGATAATGAATCGCTTAAAGAGCGCAGCACTGATTTTGCTTGCAGTCGTCGTGACGACGTCAATGGTACTTATCCCGAACTATCAGGTAGCAGCACAGGGGTCGGCGGCACTGAGTATCGCGCCGCGAAAAGACTACACCATCGAGCCGGGCAAGACTATTACCGATACACTGTTGGTGCGTAACCAAGACAAAGAACGACCGCTAAATCTATCGTTGAGGGTGGTTGACTTCACCTATAACGACGACAGTGGTGCGCCAAAGTTGATGTTGGACGAAGACGCAGCTCCAACGCAAGAGTCCTTACGGTCATTCATCAGCATCCCAGAAGCAGTCACCATCGAGCCAGGTGGTAGCCAGTCAATCGAAATGACTGTTGCTATCCCAGAGGGACAGGGTGGCGGTAGCTACTATAGCGCCATCGTTTACTCGTCGGGCAGTTCAGAGGGCGGTAATGTTGGCTTGAGCGCATCCGGTGTCTCTCTCGTCTTTGTTGAAGTTCCTGGAGAAGGTAGCCAGGTCCTAACTCTTAAGCAGCTAGGTGCGTATAAGGAAACATCGTCTCAGACTGGAGGTCAATATGCGCGTTTCCATAGCGATGCCCCAAAACGAGTTGCGTATACACTAAAAAATGAAGGTAATTTGACCGGTCGCCCATACGGTACTATCACCATCAAGTCACTTTTTGGCCAAGAAGTTGTCATTAACGACATCAACCCCAGTAACTCACTCGCTCTGAACAATCAAGAACGAACGTTTAGTGCCTGTATCAAGCTCAAAAATCAAGAAACTGACTTTAACGGCAGTCGAGCTGAAGCGACCACTTGTACTGATGCTGGTCTTTGGCCCGGGTTTTATAGCGTAGATATGACGGCATACTATGGTCGTAATGGTAGCCCAACCAAAGACCTCGTCGGCCATAGCTGGTTTATCTACATGCCATGGTGGGCTATCGTCATCCTCGTACTAGTACTAGCATTCATCGGCTACCATATCTGGAAGATAGTCCGACACATCCGCTCAAAGAGTACGAAGACCAAGCTCAAAAAACGAAAATAAGACATAACGGGGGCGCGGACAACGCATGAAACGGTTTCTACCACAGCTGCTCGCAGGACTATCGCTCGCGATAGTTAGCCTCCTTGTCGTGTCGTCAACCACCCGCGCTATCACGCCCCTCCCGACACCGGACCCAAAACCCGGCGGTTACGGTCTGGAGGCGACAAAAACCCAAGCGCCACCAACTATGGGCGCAACCATCACCACACCAGCCAATGGTGCGTCATTTTCAACCTCACCGATTACCGTAAATGGTCTCTGTCCGCAAGGACTTCTGGTGCAAGTCTACAACAACGGCGTTATGGTCGGCTCAGTCATGTGCGAGAACGGCAGTTTTAGCGTTGAAGTGAGCTTATTTGCCGGGACAAATGAACTCAAGGCTATCGTCTACGATGACCTTGACCAGGCTGGGCCAGAGTCAAACGTCGCTACGGTGAGCTACACCGACACTAACTTCACGCGGTTCGGCGAGCTTATCACGCTGACGAGTAGCTATGGACGTCGCTCAGCTGCCAACAATACGCAACTAGAGTGGCCGCTCCAGTTGTCTGGTGGTACGGGGCCCTATGCGTTTAGTATCGATTGGGGCGATGGGGGCGAGCTGCAGCTACTTAGTCAGTCGCTGTCTGGATTGGTCAATGTCGCCCACATCTATAAAAAGGCCGGCATCTACCAAGTAAATGTCAAAGTGACCGACACCAATGGCGTCAGCGCGTTCTTGCAAGTTATCGCTGTGTCGAGCGGGGAGGCTGACCAAACAGCCGCCACGGCGGAAGATGATGGCGCAGCAAAGCAGGGCAAACCAGTGGTCCTCTGGGCGCCAACCGTAGTGTTGCTGCTACTCCTGCTACCAACCTATTGGCTCGGCCGCCGGTCGCAGATGGTGACGATTCGCCGCAAGATGCTAAAAGAACGGGACAAATACCAAGATAAGAAATGAAACTTGAAAGCATGAGCTTTGTCGTGCTACACTGTGAGAGTAAGGTGTGAAACGAATAAGTTTTTAGGGAGGAACAACGTGAAACAGACAAAATTTTCAACGAGGCATGCAGGCTTTTTGGTAGCTGCCTTTGTCATGGTGGCATCGCTTGCGGCACCACTGACAACAGCGTTTGCCGCTACGGCGACTGACCGGTCAGTGACGCTATCGAGCACGTCGATCAGTGCAACAGGCGTAAAATATGATGTAGAATTCACAACAGGACCAGCTGCAGCTGGCGCTATGGTCATCTACTTCTGTAACAACAGCCCGCTCAAGGGCTTGGCGTGCGATGCGCCAACGGGCTTCACTGCTGTCAACGCGACGGTCGCCTCGCCATTTACCAAAGTGAACTCAACAGCAAACCGTATCGAACTGACGGGCACATTTGCCGCCAACACACCTGTCAAGGTAGAGTTGGGCAACATCCAGAACCCATCGGTTCCTTTTGAGACGGCACCGCTATTTGCACGTATTGTCACCTATGCTGCGGGCGGGGATGCTACTGACACGACAGCAACAGCACTGGGTACCAACCAAGTCGATGACGGCTCCATGTCGATAGCCATCCACCAAAACATCAACGTTTCTGGCGTCGTCCTTGAAACGCTGACGTTTTGTGTGTCAGGCGGCGTGTCGGGTGACGAAGATACCAGCCCTATCGGTGACGGTTGTAGCGGCACACTGCCCGCTCCAACACTCAAGCTTGGCGATGAAACGACTGGCCTGGAGCCAGGTACGGTCAGTGAAGGGTATATCCACACGCAAATCTCAACCAACGCTTCAAAGGGTGCTATCGTCCGCCTAAAGAGTGACGCAACCAACTGTGGCGGCTTGCTACGGGCTGGTGCGCCAAGCGCCTGTGACATCGCTCCAGCGCTACAAAGCGGTATCGCCAACGGTGAAGCAAAGTTCGGCGTAAAGACGGCCACTGCTACTGACGGCACCGGAGCGACTGGGCTCTATCAGCCATACGGCACCTCTGCGGAGACACCAAACCCTTACTACAGCAACGGTGCGTATGCTATGCGCTATGTCGATGCCACAGATGGCGTGACCAGCCCATTTGGTGACCGCTTCCTCGAGACAGCAGGAGGCCCAGCGAATAACAAGAACATGATGTTGACCTTTGGTGTTGGCACGTCAAACAGTACGCCAGCCGGCACCTATTCAGCCAACCTCAACCTCATCGCGGTGGGCACATTCTAACACATCGGCTAGTTTAAGGAGGCAGATATGCAGTTCAGACAGAAGATTCGAAATATAGCAGTCGCGTCGCTCGTGGCAATTGTCGGTGTATCGGCGGTACTGGTAGGGCAGAGCTATGCTCAACAAGCGGCCGAGCCCAGCACGGCAAACACCCTCAAGGTTTCACCGCTCCGCACTGAGATAACCGCAGACCCGGGTGAGACCAAAGTGGTCAAAATCATCGTGACCAATCCATCGGACAGCGAAGTGTCGGTCAAGCCGATTCAGAACGACTTTGTTGCCGACAAGGACGAGGACGGTAGCCCAGCTATCATCCTCGACGAAAATGAATACGCCGAAAACAACAGCTTGAAGCGCTTCCTCGTACCACTTGAGAGCTTCAATGTCGGTCCGGGCGAGTCTGTCACAGTCGAAGCCACCATCAACGTGCCGGCTGACGCTGAAGCGGGTGGCTATTTCGGTGCGGTTCGCTTTGCGCCAACCTCTCCCGACGGTGGTGGACAAGTTAACACCAGCCCAAGTGTCGCCTCGCTCATCCTTTTGCGCGTCAATGGTGATGTGCCGGAGAAACTTGAACTGACAGACTTTCAAGTCCAGCAAGCCGCTAAGGCAACCAATTTCTTGACAACCGACAAAGACATCTCCGTCCTCGTCCGTTTCAAGAACGACAGTAAAGTCCAGCTCGCACCGTTTGGCATGGTGTCCGTTCAGCGAGGCAACGACGTCGTCTATGCTGCTAGCTTCAACTCCGAAGAGCAAAAAGACAACATCTTGCCAGCAAGCGCTCGTCGCTGGAACATCCCGCTCAAGGACATCGAAGGCTTTGGCCGCTACAACGTTACAGCAACCTTTACCTATGGCGCGAGCAACAAAACCATCGAAGTATCACAAGTCTTCTGGGTTGTGCCTTTGCCGATGATTATCGGTGCGGTCGTAGCTCTGCTGCTCATCATCGGCGTCATTGTCCTGATTGTCCTCCGCGCCCGTCGCAAAAAGAGTGGCATGTCACTGGGTAAATAAGGCATCCGGGTAGTCAAACAGCGTCTCGCAAGAGGCGCTGTTTAATTTGCTGGCCATCTCACTCCCACGTGTCATTACCCGGTCTATCCGGGTAATCCAGTATAAAACTAATTCATTTCCACTAGATACCCCGAACGAGTCGGGGTATGACAAGGAGCCTGGCAAATTATAAAAGGATAATCCCTTAACAGAGGAGAAAACTTACTTGACAGCGGAAGGAAGGGCTAACTCGATACAGCAAGCGGGCAAGCGAGGCTGTCTGCTATTTCAAAAATATCTGCTTCTCGTAGAACTCTGACCGCTGACTGAGGATGTTGTTCAAAGCGTCGATGGTGCCGTATTGCTCGACCAGAGTTGGCTGTCCGGAGAATAAGTTCGTTCCAAGTGCTAGCCGGTCACCGGCGATAGTCACGCCCATGGCGGCAAGGGTGCTTGGATACATGTCAAATGACGAGAAGAGCCGTCCTTGGGAAGACTCTGGGCGCACTGCCGGGTTGATGAAGACGTTGTAGACTGTTCGGCTGTAGTTGGGTTCGGTGATTTTGTCGTCATAGTACGACGTTTGCATGCCCAAGTGGTCGCCAGTGATGATGATGGTCGTGTCGTCGGCATAGGACTGCTCTTGTATCCATGCCACAAACTCAGCGACCATCTTTGACGAGCAAGCATGTACGTTGTCGTATTGGTTCTGGTAGGCTGTCTCGCAGCTCGGGTCGAGCCAGCCGTCAGTGAAGTGTGTATCGACGGTGAGCAGCTGTAGGTTAAACGGTTTGTCTTCTTGCGACAGCCGACCGAGCTCTGTTTTGGCAAAGTCGAGCAGCTTTTTGTCTTCGTAGCCCCACCAGACGCCATAGTCTGAAGAGATATCGCCTGACTTTTTGGCGTATGAGTAGTCGTGAATCGCGTACGAACCGTGTTGGCTGAGCAACTTGTCACGACCGCCAAATGACGCCTCTGACCCCATGATAAATGTCTGATTGTAGCCGTGAGTGTGCAAGATGTCGCCGAGGGTATATGCGCCAGGTAGGAATTGTTTATAGAGTCCCATCGAGTTGTGGTCTTGGCCGAGCACGCTCGATTTGAGCGGGACACCACCACTCTGGGCCATCATCGCACCGACAGTCCACGTCGTTCCAGTAGCGGGCAGGGCGCCACCGAGGCCAGTCTGTCGATTGGAGAACGATACATTGTCGAGCGCTAATTTCTCCAGCTCTGGCATGATACTTTTGCCCATCTGACCACCGTTTTCCTTCGAAAAGAGCGTATTTTCCATCGACTCGAGGTAGATGTAGACGAGATTGCGCTTTTTTTCAGGGAATTCTAGCGCCGCCGTACGCGGTTCGACGTAGTGCTCCTCGTACAGCGTGCTGGTCTGAGTCAGCGACCAGACATAGTCAAACACGCCAAAGCTACTGAGCAGCAGCCATGTCGAGAGGAGAAACATAGAGAGGGCATAGATGAACTTGTATTTCAGCCGAAATCGCGAGGGATTGATGGCGAGTTTTTTAGCTCGCCCCAAAAATGATAAGTCAAGGTTGATGGTGATGCGATTGCGGTAAAAATCAATCACTGGAAGGAGCAGCAGGAAAAAGACGATGCCACAAAACAAGATATTGTCCTGTGCTGCCGCGGTGAGACTAGCCATCTGTCCGCTGTCAGCGCCGTTGGTGAAGTAAAAGATGATTTCGTCTATCTGTGCGTCGCCGAAATGGGCGCGTTTGTAGCGGTTGGTGACGTAGAAGACGGCCGCGAGTAGCAGCAGTACGACTATCGCTACACGAGCGACTGTCCGGCGGGTACTAACGCGCCTATCTTTTGCCATTTTTCTTGACTTCGATAGCAACGACGTTCTCCACGAGATTTACGACGAACGGCAATATCAGCGCAAACACAGAAGCGCCGATGAGATACCACACAAATGCTTTGTCGCGAAACTCGACATGCTCCTGGCCGAGCAGAAAGATGATGACGAGGTACATGCACAGGTTGATGAGTACCAAAAACAGACCGTAGGACGAAAAAAGTTTACGAGTTGACAGTTTGCTGCGACGCAAATGGTTGTAAAAACCGAGTGCGACGAGCGCTGGTGCGAGTAGGGCGATGATTTCTTGCATGTATCCATTTTACCATATTCGCTTTTCGCGCACTTCGTAGTACAATTATGTCAATATGGTGGAGTATTATCTAAAGCGTTCAGCCAGCGACACCCTCAGTCGCGTTGACAAACCGCTGAGCGGTGCGGGGCTGTGGGTGCACTCGACTGACCGGCGTGCTGAGGTGCTGGCCATCATAGACCATCACGGGCTCGACCAGAACACCGTGCACGATGTCTATGACCGCCACGAGCTACCGCGTCAAGAGTGGAAAGATGGCATCTCGTATAGCTTCTTGCGCGTGCCAAACTCGGTGGGTGACACGGTGCCACTTCTGGCAGTAGCAACCAAGCACAATCTCATCACCATCTCACCACACATGGCATTTGTGCCAGCTGAAGCCGATGTATTTTTAACAACACCCACTAGTCATCCGCCCTCGTCTTTGTTGGCGCTACTCGCGAAAGTCGTTACCGAGTACGAAAAACACATCAACCGCCTGAGCGAATCTATCGCTAAAGCACGCAAACATCTCAAGAAGCACGATGTTTCAAACAAGGACTTCATCGAATTTGTGAGCATCGAAGACCAGCTTAACGACTATCACACCAGCCTCAACGGCATGAGCGACGTTGTGCGCCGCCTCGGCGAGAACAAAGAAGACATGTTCAAAAAGTCCGACCTCGAGACTATCGAGGACTTATCGCTCCATCTGTCGCAGCTCATCGTCTCAATCGGCTCAAATGTCCAGTCGGTCCGCAGCATCCAGGGCGCGTACTCGACCATCGCCAACAACACCGTCAATCAACGCATGAAGGCGTTGACAGTGGTGACCATCCTCCTCGCCATCCCAAATGTCTTCTACGGCATGTACGGCATGAATATCGCTTTACCGCTCCAAGACAAAGCCTGGGCTTACCCGGCCATCACCGGATTTACACTGTTGTTAATATTACTTGTGTTTGTGCTTGCAAGACGGTATCGATTATTTTAAACTAGTAGCAGATAAGCACAAGTTTTTTGTGCTATGACTTGACGTGCGTGTTTTCGCTTGCTATGATAGTTGATGTGTCTCGCGCCGAAGCATTAAATTGTTCTATATAATAAAGGTCGAAGCGCGTGAGGCTGTACATAAGTACGGGGAGTATAACACATGCCAATAGCAATCACGTTTGTGTCATCACGACGCAAAAAGATAGCGGTTGACGTGGTGCCTGCCGAATGGCAAACATACATTGCACACTAGAGAAGTATGTCTCAAAAAAACAAAAGACACCTCAAGGCACCGAGGTGTCTTTGCTTTTGCAGTGGTTATTTGACGTCTTTAAGCGCGTCGTCGATGAGTGTTTTGAGCGCTTCAGTTGAACCTGCCTTGTCACCATCAACTTTCTTGCCGTTGAGAAAGAGGGTTGGCGTACCGGTGACGCCGGCAGCCTTACCCAGTGCTTGGTCAAACCTAATTTTTTGGCTCACGGCATCGCTGGCTTGGTCGGTGCGGAATTGTTCCAACTTCACTCCGAGCGCGCTGGCGTAACGCTCAAAGAATTCATTGCGCTCTGACGGGCTAGCAGCGCTCCACTCGGCTTGGTTGCCGAACAGTGCGTCCCACATCTCCCAGAACTTTCCCTGTTTGCCAGCAGCTTCGGCGCTGGCTGCGGCAGCGTTGGCATTTGGGTGGATTTGCGGGATGGGGAAGTTGCGGTAGATGAAGGCAATCTGCTCTTTGTACGTTTCGTCCTGCATGATAGGCGAAAAGTTTTCGTGGAACAGGCGGCAGCCGGGGTTGCACTGATAGTCGCCGTACTCAACTAACAGAACTTTTGCGTCCTTGTTGCCGAACACATGGTCACCGATGTTACCGTTGCGTTCCTCAGCTCCGAGAATCTTCCCTGAACCGTTCTCGATATCGCTAACATCAACGGTGTTTTTTGGCGATATATATATCAACCCACCGATAATCGCCACAACGATTACCCCAAAAATAATCCATGATTTTCCGTTCATATTTCCTCCTATTACTCTAGCTATTGTACCACGACGTGCGCTACAATACATACATGACGATACTGCTTGCGGTGTTATATGGTGTGTTACTCGTGTGCTTGTTGATAGTTCTCGGGGTCCATCCTCAGCTGTCTTCGCATAGTCGATTTGAACTACAACGGCGGACGCGAGGTGGTGACGAAGAAGCCATGTTGCTACTCAAGCGTCACGGCTTGTTGCGCGATATGTTTTCATTGCAACGAGTGTTGGCGGCCATACTGCTGGTATCTATCAGTTTTATTGGAGTTGGATTGTTTCATTGGTCATTTGGTCTTGTACTTTCGTTCCTTATCGCTCTTGAGTCGGGGGCACTCGCACGAACGCGGGTGCTTCAGCAGTATTCTCAGAAGCTCTATGACAGGTACGAAGGGAAGATACTGGGTGTTATCGAACACCATCCATTTGTTTTTCGTGCGATTCGTAGCGTTGCGCCTATCCCGAGCGATAGCTACGATATCGAGTCAAAAGAAGAGTTGTTGTCGATGGTCGAGCAGTCTGGTGATGTCTTGAAGCCTCACGAAAAGCGTCTCATCGTCAATGGTCTAAAGTTTGACGAGATAGCTGTCAAGTCAATCATGACGCCGCGCAGCGTTATAGCGTCGCTCAGCCACGATGACTTACTTGGCCCAGTTCTGCTCAACGAACTGCACACAACTGGTCACAGTCGCTTTCCAGTGACAGCGGGGGATATTGACCACATCGTTGGCGTACTGTATGTGCGTGATTTGCTGGTGGTGGACGGCAGTAAAAATTCCAAAAAGGTTAGTCAGGTCATGGATGAAGAAGTCTGTTTCATACATGAGGACCAAGACCTAGCACATGCGCTTAAAGCATTTATCAAGACCGAGAAACTCCTGTTCGTCGTCGTAAATGCTTACCGCGAAACAGTCGGCGTCGTAACACTCGAGGACGTCGTCGAGGCGTTGATAGGCCAGAGAATCAACGATGAGTTCGAACATCATACCGACCTGCGCGTCGTCGCCGAGCAGAATATCCGCAAGAACAATTCACCGAAGAGCGCCCGCGACGTCTAAGTTTATTCTCAAAGCCGACAAAACCTGCTACAATAACAGATATGAAACGGATATTGAGTGATGAAGTTACTGCTCGCGTTGGTGAGACAGTGACAGCTAAAGGCTGGGTGCAAGCGCGCCGCGACCATGGTGGTGTAATTTTTGTTGACTTGCGCGACCATACAGGACTGGTACAACTCGTGATAAACCCTGAGCAAGCTGAGGCTTTTGCTATCGCCGAGACAGCGCGCGATGAGTTTGTATTGCAAGCGACGGGCGAAGTACGCGCACGTGGTGAAGGGCTGGTCAACCCAAACATTGCCTCTGGTGGTGTTGAAATTGTGGTTGAAGATTTTGCGGTGCTGAACCGTGCCGAAGCGTTGCCGATTCAGCCATTTTCTGAAGCCCAAGCGAACGAAGAGCTGCGTTTGAAATATCGCTATCTTGACCTGCGTCGCCCGAAAATGCAGCGCATGCTCAAAAAACGCGCCGAGATGTTTACTCACATTCGTCGCTTCATGGAGCAGCTTGACTTTACCGAAGTTTCCACGCCAATTTTGGCCAATTCGAGCCCCGAAGGCGCGCGTGACTTTCTGATTCCATCTCGTCTGCACGAAGGTAAGTTCTATGCCTTGCCGCAAGCGCCACAGCAGTTCAAGCAGTTGCTGATGGTTGGCGGACTGCATCGGTATTACCAACTGGCTGCCTGTTTCCGTGACGAAGACCCACGTGCCGACCGCTTGTACGGCGAATTTTATCAGCTTGATGCCGAGATGAGTTTTGTTGATGATGGTGAAACGGTTCGTTCGACATTTGACCCACTCATCAAGCAACTTTCGACCGAATTTGCCGGCAAAAAGCTGCTTTCAGAGGACATTCCACGTATTTCATACGCCGAAGCTATGGAAAAATACGGCTCGGACAAGCCGGATTTGCGCTTTGGTATGGAACTTACCGAACTAACCGATGTATTTTCTACAACAGAATTTGGCGTGTTCAAAAATGCCGAATGCATCAAGGCGATTTGCGTAAAGAACGGCGTGAGTTTAAGTCGCAAACAAATCGATACATTTACCGACATCGCTAAAGGCGAGGGTGCTGGCGGACTAGCGTATATCACCTACGAAAACGGCGAAGCGAAAAGCCCAATCGCTAAGTTTTTGTCAGAAGCCGAACTCGAAACAGTCAAAACCAAACTTGGTGCTAGCGATGGCGACGCAATTTTCTTCGGTGCCGATACCCGAAAAACCGTCAACAAAGTACTCGGCAAGCTCCGTAGTGAATTCGCTGACCACTTTGAGCTCAAAGACCCAGGCACTATCGCTCTCTGTTGGATTGTTGATTTTCCGTTCTACGAATGGGACGAATCGCGCCAAAAAGTCGACTTTGGTCACAATCCGTTCTCCATGCCAAAAGGTGGCTTATCGGCGCTCAAAAATGCTGAGACCGACGAGGAAAAATTAGCCATCGTCGCTGACCAGTACGACATGGTCATGAACGGCTACGAGATTTGTTCCGGCGGTGTACGCAACCACAACCCAGATGTGCTCTATAAAGTCTTTGGTCTACTTGGATATGACAAAACATATGTCGAAGAAAAGTTTGGTGCCATGCTAAGTGCCTTTAAATACGGTGCACCGCCTCACGCCGGCTGTGCGTTTGGGGTTGACCGGATGTTCATGGAGTTGATGGGCGAGTCGAATATTCGCGAAGTCATCGCCTTTCCAAAAAACGGTTCTGGTGTCGATGTTATGATGAATTCACCATCGACCATCGACCCAGCGCAGCTCAAAGAACTCGGGCTGTGAACGCCCACCAATTCCCAGAATTTCTATGGCAAAAAGGCCGCGAGCTCTACCGTGACATGCCGTGGCGGCGTGATACGCGGCCGTACTACATCCTCGTCAGTGAGCTGATGTTGCAACAGACACAGGTGGCGAGAGTGGTGCCGAAGTTTGAGCAGTTCATCGCCCGATTTCCAGACGAGGAGACACTGGCGAACGCTAGCCTGGCCGACGTGCTGGTGTCGTGGCAAGGGCTTGGCTACAATCGCCGAGCAAGATTTCTCTGGCAAGCCGCGCAGATGGTGGTGCGGGAGTACGATGGTCAATTTCCACACGACATGCAGGGACTACTGCGTCTACCGGGCGTGGGCAACAATACCGCCGGGGCAATCATGGCTTACGCATATAATCAGCCGAGCATCTTCATCGAGACAAATGTTCGTACGGTCTACATCCACCACTTTTTTGCTGACATCGACACGGTAACAGATGCGGAGATTACCGAAAAGCTCATAGCAACGCTCGACCATGAACATCCACGAGAGTTTTACTGGGCACTGATGGACTACAGTGCACATCTAAAATCCCAGGGCATCAAAACGAATGGTCGTTCAAAACACTACAAAAAACAGTCGAAACTCGAGGGGAGTGTGCGCCAAGTGCGCGGGCGTATCGTCACACTTTTGACCGAGCACGGGTCACTGACGGACGAAGAATTGCGCCATCTACTCGTTGCGGATGAGCGCTATCGACCAGCACTCGCCGGACTTGTCAAGGATGAAATTATCTCTGTTGTAAACGACCGTATCGCCATCGAGTAACGCAAATCCTGAGCCTCAAAACCCTCCCCGAAACAGACTAAAAGCGAAACGCGAGGTGTGGTACACTTTAGTGACCACACCGGAAGTGGTCTGTTGAGCGGGAGGGTTTTGAGACTCAGATACGCAAAAACTATTGACAAAATATATCGCTTGTGCTATTATAGGAGAGTAGTCATCTACAACACAAACAGCACGCCCACTCAAAAAATGATACAATAGTAGTGGGAGCACCTAACTAAAGAAAGGAGCAACCATGCAAGACATGCAGGTGATTGTCACCTTGCTAACCATTATCGTCGGGTTACTATCGCTAGTAACATTGACGCTACTCGGTGTTCTCATCGCCCTCCTCGTCAAGCTACGTCGAGTCGCGAAGAAGGTCGACAGTGTCACTGCCAACCTCGCCCGAGCAACGGAGTGGCTATCACCAACCAAAGTGTTCGGTGCCATAGCTGGCCTGTTTGACAAAAGATAATTGTAACAAAGGAGAATCAAACTATGAAAAAACTTCTAACAGTAATCGGTGCGGCAGTAGCAGGCGCCGTAGCGGGTATCCTCATGGCGCCAAAGAGCGGCAAGGAAACGCGTGAAGACATCAAGAAAAAGGCGCAAGAACTGCGTAGTGAAGCCGAAAAGCGTACTGAGCAGACAAAGGGCGCTGCCAAAGACAGCGCTGACAGCATCAAAGCTGGTGCAAAAAAAGTTGGTGATGTTGCCAGCGACGTCGCCAAAGACGTCAAGCACAACGTTGAGAAGAGCTTTAAGTAAGTTTCTCGATAGGCTTCCGTTTCAACCCCCAGCCGAGCAACCTTCTTTCCCAGACAATATTCTCCGGTGGCGCCGGTAGGCGACACATGCGTTTGGCTGGGAGAGAATGGTTGGGAGGATGGGGGTTGAACTCAGGTAGTCGAGAGTTGACCCTCAGGACATTTCACGAGATAATAGATACGATGAGACGACTCGCCATAGCCACATGTATGATCACCGCCTGCTTTGGCATGGTGATTTCGTCGCCTACCTTGGCGCAGGAACTCGCGCAGCCGTCGGACACCACGGTGGTGGACAATCTACGGACTCGGTGCGATGACATCCAGAGCTCGCTCCGCCGCCTGCATACCAGCGACGCGCTGCTCAGGGTCAATGTCGGACAGACCTACAACACACTATCCGCGCGACTGATGGCGCGGCTGAACAGTCGTCTGGCGCTCAACCGCATCGATAGTCGTGAGCTCGTCGATATTTCAGGGAAGTTCGACCAGCTGCGAGGCGACTTTGCCAGCGACTACAACACCTATGAGTCGTCATTTTCTGCCCTGCTGAAGATAGATTGCAAGCAGAAACCAGTCGAGTTTTACGCCAAACTGCTCTCGACACGTGACGCCCGACTAAAGCTCGCCGAGACGGTCAAGCAGATGAACGGCAGCATCTCGGACTATCGCGTTGCTGCCGAAAAAGTCAAAGCTGGGCTCTCTGGAGCGGGAGAATAGCATGAAAGAGAAATTTCTCGCGCTCGTTCATCGTCATAAATTGCCAGCATTTCTTGTGGCGGTAGTTGGTCTGGCAGCAGTACTGGTGTCTGTGTCGATATCGGTTTACTATAGCTCAGGTGCGTACCAGCTCGATCTGAGCCGTCCCGAGTATAAAGGCGTGCGCTCGCAGATAGAACGCGACAAAAAAACCGACGACACGTTTGATACACAAGGAGCGGTCGATGCTGCCACGCTCGATGATTTTCTCGGTCGCTACCAGCAGGAAGCCGACAAGGCGCTGAAGGCCGATGCGTACGGTACGGACGTACTAAGTAACGAGCAGTTGGGTATCTAGCTAGCGGTCGATTGCCATCGCTGGCAGATTGATGACAGTGATGTTGGCTTTTTCAAGTGCTGCTAAGAGGCGGGTGCGCATCTCAAGTGTCACCGCCCACTGGTCAGACGGCATGGTTTTTCCAGAGATAGTCAGCTCGATGCTTTTTTCGGTCACTTCGCCGATGGTCATGAACTGCGGCGGGTCGATGATTTTTCGCTTCCAGCCAGGGTCTTTGGCGAGCTCGCTACCGATGCTGTTGATGAGCTTCACGGCTTTGTCAACATTGGCGTCGGCACTGATGTCGATGCTGAACCGCGTGATGCCATAGCCCATTGTCTTGTTGATAACTCGTTGAATCGTCCCATTGGGGATGTAGTGCACGTTGCCGTCTCGGTCGCGCACAACCGTCGAGCGAGTGCCGACGCGCTCAACCGTACCAACTGAGCCCATGATATCGACAACATCGCCGACGCGGTACTGATTCTCCGCGATGATGAACGCGCCAGTCAGAAAATCTTTGACTAGTGATTGCGAGCCGAAGCCGATTGCCACGCCGATGATACCCGCGCTGGCAAATAGCGGCGACAGGTCAAATCCAAACAGTTTGTTCGCCAGCATCGCCGCGACGTAGATGAGTATGACGATGCGCCAGAAACTCTTCATCATACTGATGAGTGTTTTTTCGCGTTTTTCTCGGTCCTTGCGGTGCCATGCACGATGTTTGGCGGTTTGACGGATGATGTAGCGGATGCCGTAGGAGATAAAGAGACGGCCGATGTAGTAGGTGAGCAGCGCGCCGATGATAATGCTGACGAGCTGGAGTGCCTGCGGGCTGACGAGAAAACCGAGCCCATGACTCGTGAGCCATGTGTCGATTGACCAGTTTGCGAGGAGTTCTTTTAAAAGCGTATCCATTTTCCTTAGTGTATCATAGAGAGTATGACCGAGATAGACCCCGACCAGTTCATCATCACTCGCAAGCGCAAAAAATACAAGTTTGCGAAGTTTGCCAATGCTCGCAATTGCTTCGAATTTGACGAATGGCAGACAACGCAACGGCAGGGTAATTCAACGTGCGCCGGGCCTGGCCTGGCGCAAACAGGGGTAGACATAGGCGAAGGTGCGCCGGGCCTGGCCCGGCGCAGAGTTGATGTGGTGGAAATCGGGGCGGGGACGGGATTGTTCGTGGTTGAGCTCGCGGCGAGACATCCGGAGTTGGTGTTTGCGGGGGTGGATGTCAAGGCAGACCGGCTGCAAAAGGGTGCGTACGAAGCGCTGGAGAGAGGAATTGACAATGTTGTGTTCATCCGTGCCCGCGCTGACCAGATTGATGAGCTGTTTCCGCCTGACTCGCTCCGAGCTATCTGGCTGACCTTTTCCGATCCCTTTCCAAAAAAGCGCTCGGCTGGTCGCCGCCTGACCCATCCCATTTACCTCAAAAAATACGCCAACCTATTGTGCTTGAGGCCTGGCCTCAAGCAGGCTGGGCTGGGCGAGCTGTATATCAAGCATGACAATCTGGAGTTTTTCCAGTGGAGTTTGGAGCAACTTGTAGCTGAAGGCTGGCGGGTTGATGAGCTGAGTTTTGATCTTCACGAGTCGGAACTGTCGGATAACTACAAGATTCTCACATCGTACGAGCAGCGCTGGCTCGAAGAGGGGCGAACAACACAGTTTGTGCGAGCCCACCGAAGCTGATACAATAACCACATGAATGTGAATGACTATAGCGAGCGCGCAATTAGTACGCTTTTGGGCGAACACGCTATTACCGACATGGACGCGACACTCCTTTCGCAAGTGTTTGGCTTGATGGGCGAGAGCGGTGAAGTGGCAGAGAAATTCAAAAAGCTCATTCGCGATAAGAAGGGCGTTATTTCTGAGGAGGACAAGGCGGAAATTATCAAGGAGCTTGGTGATATTTTGTGGTACATCAACTCAGTATCATACCTTTTGGGCTCGAGTCTCGAAGAAGTCGCTCAAAAGAACCTCGACAAAGTGCTCAGCCGTAAAGAACGGGGCAAAACTCAAGGAAGTGGCGATAACCGTTAAAAAATTATGGTTCACGAGAGTATTTATCCGTCGACGTATTACAGAGTGTCATTAAAGGCAGTGATTCATGATGAGCAGGGAAGAATATTGGTTAACAAAGAATACGATTTTGAAACCTGGAGTCTGCCCGGCGGTGGCTGGGACCACGGCGAAACAGAGCACGAAGCACTGGCGCGTGAGCTGAAGGAAGAGGTGGGGTACGAGGGTGAGTTTACGGCAACTCCTCGCGCTACGGCAGTGACTTGGCTGGAGTCAAAACAGGCGTATCTTTTGTGGATTGTCTATGATGTTAATCCTGAAAACATGAATTTTAGGATAGGCGAAGACAGTACTGAGATAGCGTTTATCCACCCCGATGAATTTCGTAAGAATGCTCGTGGCGGTGCTGAGCGGTGGATTGCGGATAATCTCTAGTTGTTTCTAGTTTGTTCTCGTACCCACCCATCAATCGACCCAGCCCCCATACACAGCACGAGGTGTCCGGCGTCGATGTGACGCTGGATGGTATCCCACAAATCATCGTTCATTTCAGTGGTGTGAACTTCGGTTTTATGTAGGTTTTCAGTCAATTCTTCGGGCGATAAAACGGGCAAACCAGGGTTTTCGCGGCTCAGATACGTCGGCAACCAGTGCACCTTCTTCGCTCCGGCAAATACGTCATCGGTATATTGTCTGCGGATTTCATGTTGGCGGACATTCTGATGTGGTTGATATACCAAAATTACTTCCTCTGACAGCTCACCAGCCATCTGGAGCGTTGCGGCGATTTCCGTGGGTGTGTGACCATAATCAGAGTAAAGCCCCTCTGCAAGCTTCTCAAAGCGTCGGTTGGTGCCGGGAAATGAGTTTATCGCTGGCAAAACATTGGTTTCTGGCATAATTTTCGCAAGTGCCCGCTCAACCAAAAACGCATTATGCCGCGTGTGGTCGCCCGCCAGTGTAAAGCGTGTTAGGCCCATCAACTCGTCGAACGCTTCATAATCAGCGGCAATATCCGGCTGGTGCAGATACCGCAAATCCTTTTCCCCAAGTAGTGATTACTCTGATTGTTCGAGAAATTGCACGAAAGCCTGGCGATAATCATCGGGAGTGGGAAAAGTGTCAGGGTGGTCGTACTCAATTGACGTGACTATGCTCAGCCATGGCTCAAAATGCAGAAAATTTCGGTCAAACTCATCGCATTCATAGACAAAATACTCGCTCGCCGGGTCAAATTGCCCACTTGGGCCCCACGATAGTGTCGTTCCCACTGAGTACGACACTGGCACGCCAAGCTGCTTCAGCGTCCAAACCATCATGCCGGTTGTTGTTGTCTTGCCATGAGTTCCTGCCACGGCTATCAATTTCAATTTTTTCTCAGCGATGATATGTGCCAGTAATTCATCCCGCTTCGCCGTATGTAAACCAAGCTCCCGCGCCAATACGAGCTCCGGGTGGTCACTCGGCAGCGCCGCCGTATAGACAAACCAATCAAGCGGCTTCAGAGTGTGCTGCTCGCGCAAAAACGCCCCCGACTGGTCGTACGACACGTTGACACCTCGCTCCTCCAGCTCCCGCGTCACCAAACTCTCGGCCATGTCCGACCCAACGACCGCATATCCCGCGTTCAAAGCAATCTCCGCTAACGGTCCAATCCCCACGCCGCCGATACCCGAAAAATAGATGTTCATACGCTTATTGTATCATGGGCGCGACTGGGGCGATGTGCGCAGTAGGCGTCCAGGCCGTCGGCTCGCTAGCCACCTGCGCTCATGCGGAGTCGTGCCGCCCCATATGCCGTCGATTTCGTTATTTTCAAGTGCCTCTGTGAGGCACTTGTCCCTAACGATACAGCTGGCGCAGACCGTTTTGGCTAGTTTGACGGCATCTCTACCGTAGCTCGATGGAAAGAACTCATCAGGATCAGTTTGAGCGCAAGATGCGTTACTACGCCATTCAGCGGTTATTTCAATCAATTCACGAGGTGTAATATTGTGCATACCTTCATTATATTGTGTATTCATCAGCTACTCAAGCACAAGGGGTAACATTCTTCCAAAAAGGTATTGCTTTTTTGTCAAAAGTGTGCTATACTGAAAGTATAAGGTTACAAAAAACACCAAAATATGTTCAAAAAAATCATCCACACCATCGCAGCACGACACTTCTGGCACACCGTCAGCTTCTCAGAGATTGGTCAGTTGCACGCCGCTCGGCTGATGCGTACCATCGCTATCAACCTCGGTGCAGCACTCATCTCGGTCTACATGCTACAGATAGGCTACTCACTGGTGTTTGTATCATTGTTTTGGGCAATCTACTTCGCTTTTAAAGTGATTATCATGTTGCCACTGGCACAAATCATCGCCAGCATCGGCGCCCGAAAAGCCATCCTTATCTCGAACTTTCTCTACGTCCCGTCGATGATTTCTTTCATCTTCTTGCCAACCTATGGTGCACCGATGTTGGTTATCACCGTCCTCTTTCAGACTGCCTCGGCCGCTCTCTATGACATGGGCTACCTCGTCGGTCTGTCACGCCTCAGTCGCGACCGCAAACCTGGTCAAGAGGTCGCTATGATGAAAATTGCTGAAATGGTCGCCAAAGGTCTGAGCCCGCTCATCGGTGGACTACTCGCCATGTTCTTTGACCCGCGTGCAGCACTGGTGGTATCTATCGGCTTCTTCATCCTTGCCTCGGTACCGCTCATGCGCATGGTTGACTCGATGACGACCGGCTTTCGCTTGGCGCCAAAAGGATTCCCGTGGAAAAAAGCTGCCCAGAGTCTGTTGGTGCAGGTGCCTATCGGCTTTGACTCCTATGCCTCGACGACGGCATGGTCGCTGTTTCTCGCGGTTATCATCTTTAGCGCCAGTGGCAATCAAGTCTATGCCGAGCTGGGCGCGCTGACGTCGCTTATTCTCGTGGTGTCGCTGGTGTCGGCCTATGCCTACGGGAAATTGATTGACAGAAAAGCTGGCGGACAGTTACTGCTATGGACGGCGATTGGCAACATCGTGGCAAATCTGTTTCGCGCCTTTGTACACACGCCAGTGGCGGCTGTCGGAACCAATGCCGCCCATGAAGTCATGGCGACGGGCTACTCGATGGCCTACATGCGTGGCATGATTGACGTGGCAAACCACACTGGCTACCGCGTGTTCTACATCGCGATGACGCAGCTGACTGCCAACCTTGGTGCGGCTATCGGTGCACTCTTGCTCGCAGGCATCATCGCGCTGTTTGGCTCAGCTACCGGCTTCAGTGCCTTCTATATCGCCACTGCGGTCGTCGTGACAGGCATCGCCTTCGCACGATTTAGCGTATATAAAAACGCGTAGTTGTGCTATAATCATCTCTGTAAAGAGGGGTGGAGAACTACTTGGCAGATACGCAACACGTACGCCGCACGGTAAAGGCGGTTGAGAAAGTAAAAACCTGGCAGCTGGCGGTCGTCCTGCTGATGGCTGTGTTTGTGACAGCTACGTTTTTGCGGCTGAACAACATCGGTATGATTGAGCGGCGTGACGCGGTCTATGCGGCTGATGAGGCGGGGGATGCGGCGCAGCTCCAGCGACGACTCTACGACCTCCAGCGTTTTGTGTCGGCGCACATGAACACCGACCCGGGGCGGATAGCTCTAGAGCGGTCGTATCAGCGGGATAATGACCGTCTGAAGGAAGAGTACATGGCTCGCCAATCGGACAGTCCCTATGGCAATGTCTACAAGCAGGCAGCGGACGTCTGTGACCCGATAGGGCAG
Organism: uncultured Candidatus Saccharibacteria bacterium; assembly: GCA_937863095.1. Classification (GTDB taxonomy): domain Bacteria; phylum Patescibacteriota; class Saccharimonadia; order Saccharimonadales; family Saccharimonadaceae; genus Nanosynbacter. Next base: position 32,110 of record CALMCP010000005.1, read on the forward strand.
GCACAGGGGTGGCGCTGGCCAGATGTGCGCTACACGAACTGCATCGACCAAGAATTGTCAAAATATCCCGACGCCAGCCAGTCGCAGGGCCAGTTCAAGCCGCTGCCACCGGAGGCGTATTATCACACCTTTGTTTCACCTCTGTGGAGTCCAGATTTTGCTGGGTGGGCTGTGGTGGCGTGCGTGGTGATTGTTGTGGTAATCATCGGGCGGCTCATCACTTTGGGCGTCTTGAAACTGATGTTGCGTAGTAAATATCGACAGATATAGCTCGAATCATAGAACCCATCTGTCATTACCCGGTTTATCCGGGTAATCCAGTAAGACATGCATCAATTAACTTTTTTAATTGGATACCCCGAACAAGTCGGGGTATGACACGGTGAGAAAATGGTTGGGAGTGATGGGGTTTGAGATTAAAGTATTTTAGGCTTGACAGGGGCTACCAGAGGCGGTACTCTGGAGGAGTATAGCAGTAATAGGAGGTATAAACCACATGGCTTACAAGCATACTAACTCAAAGGGTGTTACATACTACTTGCACAAGACCGACGTCACGCTACGCGGCGGCAAGACACAAACTATCTACTTCTTTGCCAAGGTAGAGAAGAACGAAAAAGGTGAGCCAACTGACTTGCCAGCAGACCGCGTTGTGACTGAAAATCCACGCAACGGTTTCTTGACTATCAAGAAGAAGAAATAAGCACTTGCGCTTTGCGCCAGTTTGGTGATACAGTAGTATCAAACAAACAGGTGCCTAAACTGCCTCTCACTCTCGTAAGTGGGGGGCTTTTTTGGTGGGAATGGTTTGTGGTTGACAGGGCGGGAGTTGTGTGATATAATGGAGATATGAGTGAATCTTCACGAGCAGAAACTCTGCTGGAAACGGGCCAGGCGTCGTACTTTGACGTTGGTGGTCTATCTGGCGAACAGAAACCCCGTGTCCCTTCGTCGCCACCACGGCGGTCTCCCCGGGGAGTATCGTACCGAGAGCCGAGTGATAGTGACCTTGACCCGTACATGGCTGAAAGCATTACGCCAGTTTCGATTGAGCAGCGCCTAATAAATCGAGCTGGTATTGACGGGGTAATGAAAGCTTTGGAGGATGCAGAGCTGGCTAGGGCAACTACTGAGGATGAGAGGAATTTGATTCGGGAGGAGTGGGAAGTTAAGCGACAAAAGCGTGCTGAAATGCGAGAGCGTCAAGATAGAGGTGAGCGGATTATACTTCCGTAAATGTTGCATAAACCCCCAAAGAGTAGTATGATGGTAGACGTGCCGCGGGGTAGAGCAGTCCGGTAGCTCCCCGTTGACAACATGAGCTCATAACCTTTGGTTATGAAGCAGTAGGCACAGTATGGCCGGCAAAAATATATGTATCGCGGGGTAGAGCAGTCCGGTAGCTCGTTTGGCTCATAACCAAAAGGTCGTAGGTTCAAATCCTACCCCCGCAACCACGTTGACCTTACTCGAACACATGAACATTGGTTCATGTGTTCGTTTTTTGGCCGAGTTATTCGATTGCCAGTCGACACGGCCTACCACGTTCGACTCGTTCGAACAAACGACCTTCGGGACTTGCCCGAGGGTAGCGTCAGAGGCGCTGGGACTAGTCCCA
>CALMCP010000006.1 GCA_937863095.1 uncultured Candidatus Saccharibacteria bacterium
CGTGGCATATACATGCTTGAATTGTCTCAGCGGGCAGCTAAATACTACGACGAAAAGGACGACGACGAGAAACGCCAGATTTTGATAGAACTGTTCGAAAATATCATGTTTAAGAACGATGCCGTATCTGTTAATTTGAAGGATCGCGCCGAACTGATCGCTAAATACAGTTCGAAAACACGAGAATTATTAGGAACTCAAAAATCAAATGATAGAACTTTTACAAATAGTGAAAATAACAGGGGTCAAAATAACGAAAAAAGCGCCGAAAACGCGCTTTATCCATTATGGCAGGGGCGTACAGAATCGAACTGTAGTTGGAGGTTTTGGAGACCTCAGTAATAACCACTATACCACGCCCCTCTAGCTGCCGCTGTTTATTATAGCAAACAAAGCAGACAAAAACTATCCCTCGGGACTACTGTTTCGCACGAACGGCGCGCTTGAATTTTTTGGTTGCTGCCTCATCGGCAAAGCGTGCAAAGGGTTTGTAGAGGAAGAGCCGTTCGCTTTTGTCGACGCCATCATCGATGTCGGCAAGAGTGTTTACTAAAAATTGCTCAATGAGCCACTCGCGGCCTGGTGCAGTTTGCCCGACGATGGTGATGCGCGTCGTATCGCTCGCCCACTTCTCTACCCTCGTGATGCGGAGTGGCGAGGCAAGCATCATCGTACCAGTCGGGATGGTATTGATAATTTCTTTGATGCGAGCGACTGCCCGCTCCTCGTCGCGGGTAAACACGTCAACAGCCATCGTTTTAAGGCCGCGTGGGGTGACGTGAACGGCTTGGATGTGCTGATTGTTCACCCAGATGACTTCACCGCTGAGGCTACGAAGTTTGGTCGAACGGAGATTAAACCGCTCAACGACTCCGGTGAGGTCGGGAAACGGCTCTATCTTGATGTGGTCGCCGACCGAAAACCACTGTTCGGTAATCATCATGGCGCCCGAAGTGATGTCGCGAAGCAACATGCCCAGTGTCTGGCCAGCGAAAACTACGAAAAATGCACTAGCACCGATGGCGGCAACACCGCTCGGGTTGTCGGTTGGACTGAGGATGCGCCACGTGATGTAAGCGACGACCGCTACGATGAGTGCGCGGATGAGTGCGACCGCGACACTGAGATAGGTTTCGACTTGGCGCAGTTGCATAGACTTTAGCTCATTGTCGGTACTGTCGGCATGAATGGCGACTTTTTGGGCCGCCCAGATGAGCGCTCGAGCAACATAACGACTGAGAAAAAACGCCAGTACGACAACGCCGATAAATAGCAATACCATGCTAAACGCGTTCTTTTGTGCAAAAAACTTTGTTATTTCTTGAAATTGGACTGAATGGGTGAATGAATCGATCACAATAGCTAGCGTATCACGTATACAACGAATGAGGAATATGGTGTGACTGTTATGTTTTCCACAACATGGTATGTATCCGTCAAAATCACTTGCAAAAGCATAAGCTCAGTCCTATACTTAGAAACAAGATGAGGATATTGATGCTCGGGTGGGAGCTGCCACCTCACAATAGTGGCGGACTTGGCGTAGCGTGCTACCAGATGTCGAAGGCGCTGGCTTTTCATGGCGCGTCGATTGACTTTGTAGTGCCGTATGTTGCTGAGCACCCCGGTATTAATTTTATGAATATCATCCCGGCGACCGATGTTGAGCTCGACGCTAAAAATCTTTACTTCGGGGCCTATGAGAACGGCACGCCCGAAAACCCTGAAGCGGACTACGGCCTGTCAGGCATGCGAGCTATCCAGAAGCGCTATGGTGACTTTGTCGAGAAGCTAGCAAAGAATAAGCAGATTGACGCCATCCACGCTCATGACTGGCTGACGATGGAGGCGGGCGTCCGGGCAAAGAACGTGAGTGATGTGCCGCTTATCGTTCATGTGCATGCGACCGAGTTTGACCGTTCGGGCGAGCAATACGGCAATCCATTAGTGCATGAAATTGAGCAGCAAGGGTTGATGATGGCAGATAGAATCATCGCAGTGAGTCACATCACCAAAGACATCATCGTGCAGAACTACAACATCCCGGCCGATAAGATAGAAGTGGTCTATAATGCCATCGACCTTGACGATTTACCGCCGCACACCTATGACCGACGTACCTACAACTACGTTGAGGACTTGAAGAGTCAAGGCTACACGGTGTTCGGCTCCATCACGCGACTTACCGTGCAGAAGGGATTGGCGTACTTTGTGCGCGCTGCGGCTCGAGCCCTAGAGGTGCACGAGAAATTAGCGTTTGTACTTCTCGGTACTGGCGAGCAGCGCGATGAATTGATTGAGCTGGCGGCTGAACTGGGTATAAGCGACCGCTTCATCTTCGGCGGCTTTGTGCGCGGCAAGCAGTGGCGCGATGCCTACCATCTGTTGGATGGGTTTGTTATGACATCGGTGAGTGAACCGTTCGGTTTGACAGCGCTAGAGGCAGCGCACCACGACACTGCTCTGCTTATCAGCAAGCAGTCCGGTGTCGGTGAGATTTTGCAGCATGTGAAGCGATTTGACTACTGGGACGTTGATTTGTTGGCGAATCAGATGGTAGAAATTGCCCAGTCGCAGGAAGTGCAACATGCGCTGAAGCAAGGCGCACGCGATGAATACGCAAACATCTCGTGGGGCGACGCAGCCTCGCAGATGATTCGTTTGTACAGAGAGGCGGCGCTCCATGGATAATTCTCGCGGCATCGTTCTCTATCTCCATGTGCACCAGCCATGGCGCATCCGTACCTATGACATCTTTGACGTTGCGACGAAGCACAATTATTTCTCGGAGTCAGCGTCGTCCGACCACGACAATGAGCTGATTTTTCACAAAGTTGCCGAAAAGTCATACAAACCGATGAATCAATTGCTCGAAAAGCTTCTGAGCGACCATCCGGAGTTTAAGATTTCTCTGAGCATCACCGGTACGTTCCTCGAGCAGGCTGAGGCCTTTGACCCGAGTGTGCTTGAGAGCTTTAAGCGACTGGTTGCGACGGGGCAAGTTGAGATATTGTCCGAAACGTATCACCATAGTTTGGCGTTCTTCTACGACCGGACTGAGTTTGAAGCGCAAGTCGAGAAACATCGTCAGAAGATTCGTGACACCTTTGGTGTGGAGACACGCGTGTTTCGCAACACCGAGCTGGCGTACAATAACGACTTGGCACAGTGGGCTGATGGCTATGGGTTTGAAGGGATTATCGCTGAGGGCTGGGACGATGTGCTTGGCTGGCGTAGTCCGAACTACGTCTACCAACCGGTCAATACGAGCAATATCAAGCTGTTGATGAAAAACTATCGCCTGAGCGATGACATCGCGTTCCGCTTTAGCGACCGCAGTTGGGCTGAGTGGCCATTGACCGCTGATACGTACCACCGCTGGGCAAACACGGCACTGACCGATGCGCCACTGCTCAACCTGTTTATGGACTACGAGACCTTTGGCGAGCACCAGTGGCGTGAGGACGGTATCTTTGAGTTCTTTGAGCAGTTTGTCCGACACTGGGTGTCGCGTCCGGAGCAGCGATTCTACACGATTAGCGAGGCGATTGCGACACACCCGGCGCAAGGTGAGATAAGCGTGCCACAAACCATCACTTGGGCTGACAGCGAGCGCGACCTATCAGCATGGCTGGGCAATAGCTTGCAACACGAAGCCATGCGCTATCTGTACGATATGGCTGAGCGGGTGCTGCGAACTGGTGACCAGCAGCTCATAGATGACTGGCGAAAACTACAGACAGCCGACCACGTCTACTACATGTCGACCAAGCACGCTGACGACGGTTCGGTACACTCGTACTTCAGCCCGTACGACTCACCGTACGACGCGTTCCTCTATTTTATGAATACCATCCGAGACATCCGCTGGCGCACCGATAACACATTGGGCTCCGGGGTGTACGATGGCTAGAGCGCTGGCGCTTGCAAACGGTGAACTCTATGTTGGGCTCAACCAGTTTGGGCTGGTGAAGACACTTCACTTCCCTTATGTCGGTCATGACAATCACACGCCACACGCCGTGCACAAGATTGGTGTGTGGGTGGATGGGCAGATATCGTGGTGTGATGACAGTGCCTGGACGCACCGTTCGCGCTACCCTATCGGCGCGCTAGTTGGCCACAGCGTTGCGGTGAATGAAGAGCTTGGTGTGCTGCTCGAGTTTGAGGATGCTGTTGAGGCGGACGCCAATGTGCTGATTCGCAATGTTCATGTTGTTAATCTTCGCGACAAGCAACGAAATATCCGACTATTTTTTCACCAAGCATTTACCATTGGCGGCTCCGTCGGTCTTGATACAGCACAATACGTGCCAGCTGACGGGACAGTGCTGCACTATCGAGGTCGGCGCGCATTTGCCATCGGTGGCATGACCGATGTTGGACAAAGCTTTGACCAGTACGCAGTCGGACTGTTTGGCGAGGGGCTTGACGGGACGTGGCGCGATGGCGAGGACGGCCAACTATCGATGGCGGCTGTGGAGTGCGGGCAGACCGACTCGACTATTGGCTTTTCTCTGATGATTGGTGGGTTATCGTCGCGGCGCGTTCACTATTGGCTAGCGGCAAGCACGGCGACACGTGGAGCTATTCAGCTGTCGCGTACTCTGCGAAAACAAGGAGTCTATAAGCGTCTCGGCAGTACGGTGGACTGGTGGCGCAAGAGTTTGATTCCGGCATTTAAAGTGTCCGACCAACTCAACCCAGTCTATCGTAAGGCATTTGTCGATAGCCTGTTAGGACTGCGCTCGCACATCGATAGGCGCGGCGCGATTATCTACGACGCAACAGACCCGACGCGCTCCATCTGTGACCCAGAAGTTGGTGCGCTGGCACTCTGGCCGCTCATCCGCCTTGGCTATAAACAAGAAGCTGTGCACTTTTTTACGTTTATCCGCCAGGCACTGACGGAACAGGGCTTTGTGTCGCTGGCCTATCATGGCGATGGCTCGTTGGCGCCAACACGTCTCGCGTATGACGGAGTACGCGCTCCGCTGCGCTCAAGCCAGACGGCCGTGACGCTGTTTATCTTTTCGCAGTTGCAAACGCTGACGAAACAGCCTACGTTGCTGAGAGATTTTTATGTAACACTTGTCGTGCCTATGGCGAACTTTTTGTCAGAATACGTCGATGAGCGCGGTCTACCACTGTCCGGCATCGCGAGCGACGGGCAGACAAAAGAGAGCACGAGCTATACCGCCTCCTTGACCTATGCTGCGCTGACCGCGGCGGCCGAACTGGCAGACACCAGTAAGGACCAAGACAGCGCCATACGTTGGCGTACGGCGGCGAGTACGCTTCGAGAGGCGGCACTGAAAGCGTTTGTGGGTGAGGATGGCACGCTTCGTCGTTCGCTGGATGATGAGACGAGTGACATCGCGAGCTTGTACGGAGCGTTTATGTTTGGGCTGATTGACATGGGCCACCCAGCGGTGGCTGTAACGGTTGAGCGCCTGGAGCGTGAGGCGTTGTCGCCGCTCGATAAAGTGTTCTATGCGCCGGACGGACAGATTGACTATGTCGGTAGTTTGCGCATGGCGCAGTACTACTTGGAGTCCGGCGAACGTGATAAAGCCGAGGCTATCGTGCGGCGCATCAGCCGAGTGATTACGGCCGCAGACACTCCTCATGGGCAGCTGACGACGTGGGTGTATGGTGAGTTTATCAATACGCTTCTTGACATGTTGACGCGCAGCTAAACATATCCCCCGTCATGTGACGAGGGATAGTGGGCGTAGTCAGGGTGTTTGGCCTACTAGCCTTTTCGGGCTTTGACTTCGTTTCGACCGAGGTTTTTCTTTGTCTCGGTGTAGACAGCGTGCTTTTTAGCGATGGGGTCGTACTTCTTTAGCTCCAGTTTGTCTGGGGTATTTTGCGTATTTTTCTTCGTATAGTACGTACGGTGATTGCTCAAACTGCTCACCAAACCAACTAACTTTCGTTTCGTATTCTTCTTTGCCATATCTTCTCGCTTAGGTTGTTATTTACAAGTTCTTACCTATTTTACCAGATGATGCTAGAAAATGCTAGAGAGAATCACTGTTTTCTTGTGGAGCGTGCTCGAGCGGCCGCTGAGGCTTCGGTGTGGTTGGCACAAGCTGCCGTTCGAGCAGGTCACGGATGGCTCTGACATCTTTTTGCATCGCCACAGTGGCCATCTGTGAGCGGATGCGACTGATTGTCAAGATGACGGCAAACGTGCCGATGATAACCAGCCCGACAATCGACACCGCCAGCAGCACCGGCAACATCTCAGTAAGTTGGTTGAGCCCCGCGAGAGGATTTGCCGCTGCAGCCCCGCCTTCTCCGAGTAATTCTTGTAATAGTTCTTGTTGTTCCATAGTGTTATTGTATCATTTCGCTCTATGATGTATGTACACTGTCATGCAAAAAGCCGCCCTTTCGGGCGACCTCAGCGTAAAAAGTCCGAACTTGGAGCCGCGATCGGGATTTGAACCCGAGACCTCATCCTTACCATGGATGCGCTCTACCGACTGAGCTATCGCGGCGTATGTTGCGTGTCATCATGCTATCATTATGGAAGTGTGATGTGAATGGTCGCGCACTCTACGAATATTTGCGTTTCACGCAGGAGCTATCGCGGCACGACTAACAGGGATGATTATAGCACAGCTATTTGGTGAATTCTAGCGCTTTTTTTCGGTCGTTTTGGTGAGTTGGTCGACTTTTTTGCCGACAATCATGTCGAAAATCATCCATGATAGACCGTTGACGATGTAGACGAGGGCGATGAGTGCTCCGACCATGATGAGGCTGCGACCGATGGCGACATTGACCAGTGTGATGAGCCCCGAAGCTACGGCGAGCAAAATGACCAGTATAAAATAAGCGCGTTGCATTTTAAGCCGCTGATTTTTCTCGGCGTTCCAGGTAATGAGGAGTTGTTTGATAATTGCTATCATTCTTTCATTGTAGCATACTTGGATAAAAATGTCAATAGCGCAGCAAAATGCCCACTACAAGAGTGGGCGTTTTGCTTGGTGCTGGAAGTAGGACTCGAACCTACGAAGCCGAAAGGCGGGAGATTTACAGTCTCCTGTGATTGCCACTACACGATTCCAGCTCGTGGAGCCGCTTCAGGGATTCGAACCCAGGACCCCCTCTTTACAAAAGAGGTGCTCTAACCAGCTGAGCTAAAGCGGCATTTCCTTATCAATTATAACATACTTTTCCCTACGCCAAAGTCTTCCATTGCCTTTATTCAAATTTCGATAGCTTGGTGTAAGTGAGTGACAGTTAGGACAGAGTAGCCTTAGATTGCCCTCGGTATTGTGCTCGGAATCCCCATCGATATGATCTATCTCCAGAGGGATTCTACCGGTTTGAGGATGCACTTCTTTCCAGCCGCACTTCTCGCAACATGACCCTCGAGTTTCTCGTAGGTAGCGTATGAGGTGTCCTGACAGGTTTCGTGTGAGTTTTCCTCGTCCTCCATCGTTCACGCCTATCTTCCATGCCTTAATATACTCAGAGTGCTCACGGTCTTTCTGGCACTGATTGGAGCAATATTTCTTCTGAGCCAGTGAGAGAGGCGTTTGGCACTGAAGGCATTGCATAGCAGAGGTCCTCTACATCACCAGCTTGCGAGGCTGTTTGGGTGTGCGTTGGGTGCGAGTGGGCTTGTCGGTGGGGACTGGGGCTGGGACGAGCATGCGCGCAGCTTTTTCGCGTAGCGACACGGCAAGTTCCTGCTGGCCGATAGTTTCGTATGCTTCTGCGAGGACGGTTAGCGTCTGAGGGATAGGCTCGAGTTCAACAGCTTTTTCGAGCGCGTCTATCATCTTTCTTGCGTGGCCTAGCTTCTCTTGCGTCTTGGCATACGCGATGTAGCGGGCGGCAAGGTCGCCCTCGAGTTCAATCGCCTGCTCAAATGCCAGCGCTGACTTAGCAAAGTCCTCGGTCTCATAGTAGATGAGGCCGACGTTGTGCAGGCTCGAGGCGCTCGGTTCGATACTTTGCGCTATCTCGAAGCATTCGATAGCATCTTTATATGCTCGTTGTTTGGCATAGAGGATGCCGAGACGATTGTAGGCGGTGGCGTTTTTCTGGTCAACGCGGAGGATGGTCAGCAGTGCTTTCTCGGCGCGAAGATATTTATTTTCACGGATAGAGTCTTGAGCAATACCCCACAGCTGGTCGAGCTTTTCCGAAAGCTTGAGCGGTAAATCGCTGGTGCCGTTGACGGTTGGTCGGTACAGAAGAATCCACACGATTGCCGCGATGATAAGGAATATGCCTGTCATATCTTCTGTCTATTGTACCACACTAGCTGACAAGTTCGAGGAGTGCGAGTTTCACATTGGCATTTTGCTTGAGAGCAGCCTGGGCGTGGCCGATAGTGTCGACATATCTGGCCAGTGAAGTGTCACTCCCCCCTCGTTTGAGCTGAAATTGCACGATGGTTGCCGCAACATCGAGCAGCCGTAGAGCGTTATCGCGGCTACTCGCATACGTCTGTAGTGTGCGAAGCGTCTCGTAGGTCTGAGGAGTGCTGACGATATGTTTGGCGTCTGTCACGAGTGACTGATATTCCCGTAGAAGTTTTGGCTGGCGAGCGAGGCGACGGATGAGTGCCGGACGCCCAGTCGCAAGGAAGAGGACTTGCTGTGCTGTGTGGGCGTCAAGTTTGAGTGTTTCGAGCTGTGCTTCGTCTTGTTTAAGTGAAGTGCGGTGGAGCGTGAGAATCTGGCACCGCGAGTAGATAGTCGGCAGAAGCGGCTCATCGCCAGAGCGGACGAGGATGAAGTGAAGGCCGGCATTTGGCTCTTCAAGCGTTTTGAGGAGCGCGTTTTGCGCCTCTGTGGTCATGCTATCGGCTGGACGGATGACAACCACGCGACGAGCCTGGGCGTACGTCACGAATTTGGCGAGTGCACTACGTACTTGCTCGATGCTGATATGCTTTTTGCCCTCTTCGGGTGTCAAGTGGACAATTTCGCTCGGTTCTGTTTCGAGTAGCGCTGCGACTACCGCTTCTTCGTCGAGTCCTGGCTCGGCGTTGATAAGGAGGGATTGGGGCAACGTACCCCGGAGAACTTGAAGTGCAGCGCTGTCTTGGGCGGCAATCATCGGGCTAGCCATCGTAGCTAAGTTCCTTTGCTTGCTGGGTAAATAGTTCGGGCAGCGATGCCGTAAATGTGCGCGTTTCTCCCGAAGGCAACGCAACGGTCAGTGTGTAGGCATGGAGCATGAGACGCTCAGCCGGCGTACCATAGACGACGTCGCCTCGTATCGGCGTACCGATATAGCTCATATGAACACGAAGTTGGTGCGTGCGGCCAGTGGTAGGCTTCAGCTCGACGAGGCTGCGCGTGCCGTCCGACGCCAGTACTCTGTAGTGCGTTTGCGCAGACTTGCCTTTGGCGTCAACACGAAATGTACTGGGCTTTGTCGGGTTGCGTCCTATCGGCAGGTCAATCATCGCCTCTGGCAGCTTCGGCGTGCTATCAACAACTGCGATGTATGTCTTGGCAACGCTCCGACCGGCAAACTGTTGCTGCAGATGCTTCATAGATTTCTCGTTGCGAGCGATAATCAACACGCCAGAGGTATCACGATCGAGACGATGGACAATTCCTGCCCGCTCACCGTCAAGTCCGCTGACGTATCGCTTAGCAGTATCCGCCACTGTTTGTTCGTCAACAATTCCACCCTTGGCGTGTGTCAGCATGCCAGATGGCTTATTGATAACAACGACATCTTCGTCTTCGTACAGAATCGCCACATCATGAACTACGTTGCTCGCCTCTGGGAAGATGACGTCGATAACAGCTGTCTCGTCGACTTCCGCACCGGGCGATGTTACTACGTGGCCATCGACACGTATGCAGCCGGCTTTGATGTATTTTTGCCACTGGCTACGCGACAGCGACTGGTCAAGCGTGTCGATAAGCAGTAAATCAAGGCGTTTTTTGCCTGACGGTAGCTCTGCGAGCAGTAGATATTTACCAAAAAATGGCGCCAGTTTGGTTGATGGGTCGAGCGGATTGGTGAGTATGTGTGCCCGGCTGTCGACATCGAGCCACAGCCCTTCGATAGAGTCTTCGTCGATGTCCAAACCAAACACGAGGCCGTAGCGTTTTTTGGCAAATACAAAAGTTGCGTCGGACACGGTTTCGCCCGAGTGTATGACAAGTGAGCGCAGTGCTTTGGGCGATTCGTTGTCGTCGGCCAGGCCGTAGAGTCGGAGCGCTTTGACGATGAGTTTACCGGTCAGTTTCATTATGACCTCGGGCGCAGGCCGACGGCTTCCTGCGCATCGTCGATCG
>CALMCP010000007.1 GCA_937863095.1 uncultured Candidatus Saccharibacteria bacterium
TTCCGATCTCCCTTGGGCTCGTCTTTTGCGCCCTCGAAAGGGCAGCCGACGATGCCGGTTACCGGTCCGCCTCTCGAATCGTTAAGCTGAAACTTGTGGCCGTGCGCGCCGCCCACATGGGTGTTGCTGTCGATTTTGCCGTCCGCGAGGGCGATGTCTACTTTCACTTGATAGTCGGTCAGGTTCCGGGGGACGAGGAGCGCGCTGCCAGAGATTTCGAGCTTTTCGTCGTTCTCTATCTGGATGGTGAGCGGGCTCTCTTTCGTGACCGTGCCGACAACGATGCCGCCGTCTTTCGGCAGTATGGAGAGAAAGAGCTGCTTTAGGCTCGTCGCTTCATCCGGGTTCATGTGCAGCTCCTCCTATCCGATTTGACTGGCGTCCACCCATCCATAGACGGTGCTCTGCTTGTCCGTGTGGATGATGTGGTACGGGTGTTTTGCGTTCTTGCTCTTGGCGATGGCGGTGATTTTCGCCGGTCCCGCTTTCGGGCTGTTGGTCGGAGACGTCGCGGTGGACGCAACGTACTGTGGACCGCCCGAAAATTGGACCTTATCGCCGACGGAGTGCGAGGTCGAACTCTTTTCATCGCTCGCCTTTGCGCTCCGCTCGGTGTCTGTTGCCATGTTCAAGGTAAGGCGCATCGAATGGTAGTTGCCCTTGAATGTGTGGGTATCCTCGTCTACATAGTAGCTGTTCGAGATGCCGAGCGGCCTGATGATGATGCACAGGCCGACGCCAGAAATGACGTTTGCCTGCCCGAGGCCCTCGATTGTCAGCGTTTTGCTGGGGAGCTTCTGCTCTGCGAGCATGGATTCAGCCATGTCCGTGAGGTTCGCCTCCTCGGTGTTGCTGTCGGGCGTGGAAATGTCCTGCATGATGCCGATGGTCTTTTCGAGCTCCGTGTCCGCCTTTTCGGCGAGCACTTTGTCCTCCTTAGACAGCAGCTTTATGCGGGTTTTCACCTTCTCGATGCTGCAAGTGTAGTCGTAGCTTATAAGGTTCCGGCCGGTTTCCACCACCCATTGCAGGATGCTGTCTTTCCGCTTTATCAAGCTCAGTTTCCCGTCGGCTGACGTCACATAATGCCTGATGCCGGTGGCCTTAAACGTGAGGCTCAAGGCGTCCAAAATAACGTCGCAGGCTGTCGTTTTGGCCTTTGGCAGCTCCGAGATGACATAGCCGGTGTCAGCCACATCCTTGTACGGAATCTGGAATCGGTCGCAGCAGTCCTTGAAGATTTCGGACGCCTTTTTCTGCTTGTAGCAAAAGCTGTCTTTGTTGTTCGACAGGTAGATACCCACGTCGTAGGCCTTGATGGTCATGGTCTTTTTCGTGCTCTGCCTCTGCTGCATGATGATGCCGCGAAACAGCTCTGCGCCCTCCCAATAAAAAACACAGTGGTTTCCCTTGGTGACATCAATGCCGGAACGGGCGTGTTTCCAGCCGTCATCGTCGATAAGCGATACGGAAAGAGTGCGCGCCGGGGAGCCCTTTCGGCCGCTCCATGTCGCGCTCTCCACCAGCTCGCTCATGTCGTAGGTGGTCTCGCCTTTTGTGACGAGGAATGTAATCTTGCCCATTGCCTCACCTCACGGGAGCTGCAGCACCTGTCCGGGATAAATCAAATTCGGGTTTTTGAGCTTATCCTTGTTCAGGGAATAGATTTCGTTGTACCGGCCTCCGTCGCCGAGGGTCGATTTTGAGATGTTGTAGAGGCAGTCTCCGGGCTTGACCGTGTAGGTTTTCGCCTGCACTCGGTTGTCTGTCCGGGTGGAGCCGCTGGAGACGGTCGCGGTTCCGGTCGAGCTGACTTTGACCTGCCGGATTCTGACCTCTCTGTACTCCTTGAGCTTGATTTTGTAGTAGATGCTCCCGGGGTCGCCGCCTTTTCTGTAAGGCTGCAAGCTCTGGATAGCCGCGTAGAAGTTTACGCGCGTTCCGGTCAGGATGAGGTGCACCGGCTTCGCACTGATTTTCCACTCGAAAAGCCGCTGTATCATCGCATCCGGCGACGACAGCATAAATGGCGTCTGGATGCCCGGAAAATACGCGGCCGGAAAAAAGCTGTCCCACGATACCTCCACGGCCGCCCGGTCCTGCAAAACGAGGATTTCGCCGAGGCCACTGATGGTGACGCTCGTGTTCTTCGTCCCGTGAGTGACGTCGAACTTCGTCGGCAGAACGGGAAAGCGCAGCTTCTCGCGCTCTCCGTTGTGCGTAATCCAGAGCTGCATACTGCTCTCAAAAATCATAGGCAAGGTCTCCTTCCTCGAAGATTTCGCCCTTGATGATGCTCATAAGGACCGGCTTTGCATGGCGCGTCAGAATGTCGAGGACGGATTCCTCATTCATGCCGCCGACGTCGATGGAGCCGCTGCCGTTGATTTCGATGATAATGCGCTTGACGGTCTCGCCAATGCTGGGCGCGTCCGAGGAGGAGGCCGGGGCCTCCTGCTGCGCGTCGCTGGCGGCCGGGGCAGTCGTGTTGACCGGGGCCTCCTCTGCGGGTGCAGCCTCCTCCGTAGTCTGCGCCTGCACCTCCGGTTCGACGTACTCAATACCGGTGGGCTGTGCATCAGAGCCCTGCCCGTCAGCCGTGAGATAGGAATACTCCTTGACGGCCTCCATGCCCTCCGGCAGGTCATTCTCCGGGAGCGGGCTTGCCGTGGGCTCCGGGGCGTTCGTGGCGTTTTCCGCGCTGTTCACGGCTGCGAGGATTCTTTCGGTCTCCTGCGTGGGGAACACCTCGGACCCGCGCGCGCCGATGATAAGCTCGGGGCCTTTCTCACCGGCGATGTAGACGTCCTCCTGTGCGGACAGAGTGCCGTTCGCGTGACCGGTAACTGTCGTTGCGGTGGGCGTCGTTGTCGGCGTGGTTTTCAGGTGGGAGGCGGCTGCGTTCGCAACGGCCTCCGCTGCGCTCCCGGCCTCGCCGGTCATGGAACGGATGGCATCGCAGTAGGCCTTGATGGTCGCCTGTGCTGCTTCTTTGGCCTCGTCGGCCATCTCCATTTTTTCGACGGTTCCGGTCATCGTCTGCTCGATGTCCGACATCGTCTTATCGAAGTCGGTCTCCATCTTGGCGATGTTGTCCGCAAAGGCGTCTTTTGCCTTTTCGGTCTCCTCGAACTTGGAGTTAAACTCGTCCACGAATTTGGAGGCTGCTGCGGGCATACCCTCGGTGCTACCGCCCAGCTTCTCGATGTTCTGGATGATGGCGTTGATGTAGCCCGCGCTTTCCTCGCTGCCATCACTCAACGACTTAATCAGGCCGTCATCGAGGCCGTATTCTGCGGCCTTTTTGAGGT
>CALMCP010000008.1 GCA_937863095.1 uncultured Candidatus Saccharibacteria bacterium
TGCGTAAAATTGGCGTCGGTGACAAGATGGCCGGCCGTCACGGTAACAAGGGCGTGGTTGCACGTATCTTGCCAATCGAAGACATGCCGTTCATGGAAGACGGAACGCCCGTTGATGTTATCTTGAACCCACTCGGCGTGCCAAGCCGTATGAACCTCGGTCAGTTGTTTGAAACGCACTTGGGTATGGCGGCGCATGCGCTCGGTTATCGCGTGGCAACACCGTCGTTTAACGGCGTAAGCGACGAGAAGATTTCTGATGAACTCGAAAAAGCTGGTATTGCTCGAGACGGGAAGAGTCAGCTGTTTGACGGCCGAACTGGTGAGCCATTTGAAGAGCGCACGACCGTTGGCGTCATGCACATGATTAAGCTGCACCACATGGTGTCAGACAAGATTCACGCTCGCTCGACTGGCCCTTACACCATGGTGACACAGCAGCCACTGGGCGGTAAAGCTCAAAACGGTGGCCAGCGCTTTGGTGAGATGGAGGTGTGGGCACTCGAGGCGTACGGTGCAGCTGCAACGCTGCAAGAGATGCTAACCATCAAGTCTGACGATGTGTATGGCCGTGCCAAGGCGTATGAGTCAATCATCAAGGACGAGCCGATTGTTGGTCCAAAGTTGCCAGAGTCGTTCAACGTCTTGGTCAAGGAGCTTCAAGGGCTCGGTCTGCGTGTTGATTTGCTCGACGAAGGTGACGTGGTTGACGCTGAACAAGTGATTGCCTCGAGCGGTCCAGCTGACAAGACAGCGCCGCAGATTGTTGTGACAGATGATGACGATGACGCTGAGACGTTCCTCGATGAGTCCGATGATATCGGTGAGATAGAGGATGGGATGAGTGTTCAGGATATTGATGAAGTTGAAGAAATAAAGGAGGAGGCGTAAGCGATGGCACAGTTTACTTCAAATAGTGCTGGTATCGGTGATTTTGATGCTGTACGCTTGGCGGTAGCCAGCCCCGAGGATATCCTGAAGTGGAGCCACGGTGAGGTCTTAAAGCCAGAGACAATCAACTACCGAACCCAGAAGCCAGAGCGCGATGGTCTGTTTTGTGAGCGGATTTTCGGGCCAGTAAAAGATATCAACCCTCACGACTCAAAGCTCCGCGGCGTTCGTTCGCGAGAGGCAGCAGTCGATAAAAACGGCGAACTGGTGACGAAGTCTATCGTCCGTCGTGAGCGCATGGGGCATATCAGCCTGGCAGCGCCAGTCGCACACATCTGGTTCATGCGCGGTACGCCAAGTGCGATGAGTTTGCTGCTTGGCATGACCGTGCGAAACATCGAACGTGTAGCGTATTTTGCTGCCTATGTTATCTTGAATGTCGATGTCGAGAAGCGCGACCAATACTTGGCGGATGCTGAGGCAGAGGTCGAGGCAGCTCGCGTGGCTATCAAGATTCGCTACGAAAAAGACGCGGAAGCTGAAGGCGCAGACGTCAAGGCGCTCGCTAAGGCGCAGACACGCGAACTTGAAGAACTCGAAGAAACCTATCAAGTGAAGAAAGCGCAGCTCGACAGCCTGGTGAAGGGCGCACTGCTCTCAGAAACTGACTACCGCAACTTGCCAGAAGAGTATGAAGAGCTCGTCGAAGTAGGCATGGGTGCGACCGCGCTCAAAGCACTGCTGGGCGACATCGAGCTGCCAAAGCTCATCGCCGAGCTGACCGAAGAGGCAGAAGGCGCAAAGGGCCAGCGCGAGAAGAAGATTCTCAAACGGCTCAAGGTACTGGAGAGTATGCAGGCAGCTGGTATCAAGCCAAGCAGTCTGTGTGTCACCGTACTGCCAGTTATCCCACCGGACCTCCGTCCGATGGTTGCGCTGTCTGGTGGTCGTTTTGCGACATCTGACCTCAATGATTTGTATCGACGTATCATCAACCGCAACAACCGCCTGAAGAAGCTGGTTGAACTAAATGCACCAGAGGTGATTCGCCGTAATGAGATGCGTATGCTGCAAGAAGCAGTCGACGCACTCATCGACAATGCTGCTGCTCGTGGTGGACGTGCCGTAAGTTCAACTGGTGGCCGACGTCGCCTGAAGTCTATCTCTGACATGCTCAAGGGTAAACAGGGTCGTTTCCGTCAAAACCTTCTAGGTAAGCGCGTTGACTACTCTGGTCGTTCAGTGATTGTGGTTGGTCCAAAGCTTAAGATTGATGAGTGTGGGCTGCCAAAGCAGATGGCGCTCGAGCTGTTCAAGCCGTTTGTCATTAGCTGGCTTATTCGCAATGAATTTGCGCACAACATCCGCTCTGCTACCCGTTTAATTGAAGCGGGCGAAGCAGTTGTCTGGGATGCGCTCGACGCGGTCATCGAAGGCAAATATGTCCTACTCAACCGTGCACCGTCACTCCACCGCCTGTCTATCCAGGCCTTCCAACCAAAGCTGGTTGAGGGCAAGGCAATTCAACTGCACCCACTCGTCGCTAACGGCTTCAACGCCGACTATGACGGCGACCAGATGGCGGTTCACTTGCCATTGTCGAAAGAGGCACAGGAAGAAGCACGCACGTTGATGACGGCCGACAAGAACCTGTTGAAGCCAGCTGACGGCTCGCCAGTCTTGCAGATTACCCAGGATATCGTGCTCGGTAACTATTACCTGACATATGACAAGCCTGCTGCTCAGACTGACAACGTACGGGCATTTAGCTCGGTGTACGAGGCGGAGATGGCGTACGACAACGGTGTTATCCAGTTGCAGACGCCTATCAAAGTATCGGCTAAGGGCAAACTCCGTGAAACAACGCTGGGTCGCGTCTTCTTTAACGAGATGCTGCCGGAGGATTTCCCGTACGACAATAATGTCCAGACAAAGAAGCAGCTTAAGAAGGTGCTTGCGAAGATTTTCGACAAGTACGGTGCTCGTGAAACCGCTGTTGTGGCAGACCGGATGAAGGGCCAGGCGTTTCGTTTTGCAACGACTGCAGCTGTCTCAACCGGTAAGGACGACTACCTGCACTTTGATGAAATCTCTGAGTTCTTGGCTGAAGGTGACGCCAAAACGGCGCTTATCTCTGAGCAGTTTGATGAAGGTCTGATTACCGAAGACGAACGCTACAGCCTGACGGTTGCGAACTGGCGTGCAGTTGACAAGAAGATTTCTGACTTCCTTCAGGGCCAGCTTCACAACATGGACACCAGCATCTCTGTCATGGTCAACTCTGGTGCTCGTGGTGACATCT
Source organism: uncultured Candidatus Saccharibacteria bacterium (assembly GCA_937863095.1). GTDB lineage: Bacteria > Patescibacteriota > Saccharimonadia > Saccharimonadales > Saccharimonadaceae > Nanosynbacter. Next base: position 3,193 of record CALMCP010000008.1, read on the forward strand.
CAAACGTCAAGCTCGCGAGCGCTATGGTGGGTATCACCGTGGATGCGACGAACCATGAAATCGAGCTGCCGATTCGTTCAAGCTACAAAGAGGGTCTGTCAAGCCTTGAAGCCTTCGTGGCAACACGAGGCGCACGCAAGGGTCTCATCGACACCGCGCTCAAGACGGCCGACTCAGGTTACTTGACTCGACGTCTGGTTGACGTTGCGCAAGATGTCTTTACCGTTGAAGATGAAGCAGGGGACGATGATGGGTTTGCTATCTATCGCAGCGAAACTGATCAGACGATGATTGCGTTTGCCAGCCGCTTGTTTGGTCGCTATTCGGCCGAAGACATTGACGGATATGTTGCGAGAGATGAGCTCATCACCAAGGAAATTGCCGAGGCAATCGAAGCTGATGAATCGATAGACAGGGTGAAGATTCAGTCGGTGCTCTCAACAAGCAACTTGAGTGGCATCCCACGACGAAGCTACGGTGTTGACATGGCAACTGGTCTCTTGGTTGACAAGGCTCAGCCAGTCGGCGTTATCGCTGCTCAGTCAGTTGGTGAGCCGGGTACGCAGTTGACGCTGAACACCTTCCACAGTTCTGGTGTTGGTGGTGCGGATATCACCCAGGGTCTGCCACGTGTCGAAGAACTCTTCGAAGCGCGTACGCCAAAGGGCCAAGCGTTTATGACGGAGATTGATGGACTGGTGGACGTCTGGGAAGACGGCAAGAAGTACGTTGTGCAGGTGACGCCGCAGGCTGGTCGTGTCGAGCGCTTGCCACTTGATGGGCGAACGGTCATGGTGAAGTCTGGCTCTGATGTTCGAGCTGGCGATGTGCTGGCGAGTGCCGAGGGTGACAAGCCATTGGTCGCGCCATTTGACGGCGTCGTCGAGCACGCAGAAGACACACTAGTGCTTGCTGGTAACGCCAGTGCGCCTGCTCGCTACGAGGCTCCAGGTACGGCACAGCTCGTCGTGAAGGCAGGGGACATCGTTGAGGCGGGCGACCGCTTGACGAATGGTTCACTGAACCTCCATGACCTCATGCGACTCAAGGGTATCGAAGCGACGCAGCGCTACATCATCAATGATGTACTGCGCATCTATGCTTCACAGGGTCAGGACGTGGCGGATAAGCACTTGGAGATCATCGTTCGACAGATGTTCAGTCGCGTGCAGATCGAAGAGCCGGGCGACAGCGAGTTTGTCACGGGCGATATCGTCTCTAAGGCCGCTGTGGTTGACGCTAACAAGAAACTTGCCGCCGAAGGCAAGGAACTTGCGGGCTACACGCAGCTCCTGCTCGGTATCACGAAAGTGTCCATCTGGAGCGACAGCTGGCTCTCGGCTGCATCCTTCCAGGACACAACCCGTGTGCTCATCAGCGCCGCAGTATCTGGCCGCGCTGACCACCTCCACGGCCTCAAGGAAAATGTGATTATCGGTCGCAAGATTCCTGTTGGTACTGGTGTGGTTGACGAGGAAGATGTCACCGAAGCTGATATCGAAGAGGAGTTTGAGGAAGCAGTCGCCTAGGCGCTCTCCTGACTCAGGCAACGCTACAACATCCCGCTCGTTTCGAGTGGGATGTTTGTGTGCAGGCACGCTAGATGTAGCGTCTTCGCTCTTTATCCGTGGCCCCTACGCTACATCTAGCGTGCCGTGAAAAGTCACGAAAACCACCATATCCATTGAATTTTTGCACATGTTGTGCTATGATGACAGGTGAGTTTCCCTCTGTTTGCGGTGCGAAAAGTGTACAAGACGCCCACGAAACGGATTATCGGTCTAGGAGTTTGCTGCTCTGACGGCCAAATGTACTAAATAACTGGATTCTGGATTAAGCCCAGAGTGACAGAAAGAAGAGTATTTTTATATGCCAACAATCAACCAATTGGTGCGAAAGCCTCGCCAGATTGCTCGGAAGAAGTCAAAATCTCCGGCACTTGGCAGGATTCACAACGCACTGAAGACTCGGTACTACGACCAGAACGCACCACTCAAGCGTGGTGTGTGTGTGCGTGTGACCACTAAAACACCAAAGAAACCAAACTCAGCGCTTCGTAAAGTTGCTCGCGTCAAGCTGAATAACGGCTACGAAGTTTGGGCATACATCGGTGGTGAAGGCCACAATCTCCAGGAGCATGCCGTCGTGCTTATCCGTGGCGGTCGTGTGCCTGACCTTCCAGGTGTACGTTACCACGTCGTCCGTGGCGCACTTGACCTCCAAGGCGTTCAGAAGCGTAAGCAGGGCCGTTCGAAGTACGGCACCAAAAAGGAGGATAAGTAGTCATGCCTCGTAAAGTAACCAAAAAGTTGCAGCGCGACATCAACCCCGACCGTAAGTACGATAGTGTACTCGTTCAGCGATTAATTAACAAATCCATTCTCGATGGCAAGAAACTGACTGCCGAGAAAGCAGTTTACCAGGCGCTCGAAATCGCCGCAAAGAAGCTTGAGTCAGAAGACCCATTGGCAGTGTTTGAGCGAGCGCTCAAAAACGTCAGCCCAAACTTTGAAGTCAAATCACGTCGTGTCGGTGGTGCGAACTACCAGATTCCATTCCCCGTGCAGGGTCACCGACAGCTCCACTATGCCTTTTCGTGGCTCGTGCAGTCGGCACGTGCTCGTAGTGGCATGCCATATGCGCAGCGTTTGGCGCTCGAAATCGTCGATGCGCACAACGAAGCTGGCGCTGCCTTCAAGAAGAAAGAAGACACTCACAAGATGGCAGAAGCAAACCGCGCATTTGCACACTTTGCTCGCGGATAATCTTCCGTGCGGTCAGAAAACAGGCGCTTCGGCGTCTGTTTTTGGTATAATGAAGCAAAAGAGGAGGAATCATGCCCAGTTTTTCATTTGACATTGTATCAGAAGTCGACAAAGCCGAGATGAACAATGTGTTCACGCAGGCAGAAAAAGAAATCACTACGCGCTACGACTTCCGCGGTACATCGGCTGCCATAGAGTGGCTTGGTGACAAAAAGGGGCTCAAGCTGACCGGTGACAGTGAGTGGCAGGTCGAGGCAGTGCTCGACATCATCCGCAAAAAGCTCGCAGCTCGCGAACAGTCCAGTAAGGTGCTCGACCTCTCGAAAGAAAAAGTAGTAGCCAATCTTAAGACAACATGGGAGATTCCATTTAAAGAAAGTTTGGACAAAGATTTCGCTAAGAAGATTGCTGCCGACATTCGTGCCGAAGCGTCAAAGGCTAAGCCGCAGATTCAGGGCGATGCTGTACGCGTCACCTCCACTAGTAAAGACGAACTTCAAAACATCATTGCGCTCATCAGGAGTAAGGACTACGACATGGCGCTACAGTTTATCAATTATCGATAGCGGTCATGCTTGCCCAGGAGCGTCGGTGAGCGTATATTATTCAAGAATAATCACTCCCGGCAATTGAAGGCACTGGAGGATATAGGCATGAAAGGTTGTAGAGGATGAGGTTTGAAGAAGAAGCAGCTCTTTTTCGTGATATAGAGCAGATAGGGGATGCCCTTAGGGATCCTTGCATCGGAGAAGCCATCGGCTATGCCAAAGAGATTGACTTAGAGATTCGTTCGGGCAGCGTAGGAACAGGGGATGCCGCTGACGTCTTGAGAATACTTGATGGTGAGATGTGGGGGACGTTCTTGGACAAAACAGCAAAGGTTACAGCGTCCATTCAACCAGTACTCATGGCAAGTCCCGACCATGCGGGGTATGTTTGGCGTAATGACCCTTTATATGGTGCGAAGTTCGAAGAAGCTGAAGGACTTATATCGAAAGGTTTCTGCATCACTGACGATGGCTACGGTGCCAAAGCGGTCAATATGCTTTTTGCCCGAACGCAAACCAATGAGTTTGATCAGCCACGCGTGCAGTATTGTTCAGTTTCCCTAGATTCTCTGGTGGAATTTGACGATATTATGTCAGAGAGGCACATCAGAGCCCTGCTCGATATGTATGTTCCCCGCATTATCGAAGAAATTGATGAGAGAGTCCTGGGCCATGCAGATAATCGAGGGCAAGCTTTGCTCGCATTGCGAGGGCTTAGCTTGGTGGATTTGGATACAGTTTCCGTCGAAGGTGGACTTCGTGAGCGTGTTGCGAGCGCTCTATGCCTTATGTCGAGTTGGTAACGTCACTCGATAGTGCTATGCCATATGTACTGAGCTACTCTGGAGCCCTGGGCGTTGACACTTCAACGGGAGTAACTGCCGGAGATATGACATGTGTGGATGCGGCGGCTACGCTGCGACATGTCTGCACGATTGCCGTGGTATCATCGATAGATGCGGGCTTGCGGAGTGCTAAGTTAGGTATACGATCGGCGGTTCACGTATCTTCCAGCTTAGAATCAGATTTCACGGCGGTGCTGATTATTGACAACCTTGATGCGTGCAGCTCTATTCGCGATGGTTTGTATCCGGACTAGCTATCTGATATAATAAACTCTAAGAGTAGTTTTTTGGTGCCAAAAAATACCAAAGAATACGATAGTAATAAATCTTAACTATAAGGAATAATCATGGCAGATAAAACTGTTGCCCTAAGCAACTTTCGGAACATCGGTATCATCGCTCATATCGATGCAGGTAAGACAACGACAACCGAGGGCATCCTATACCGAACGGGTATCAACCATAAAATTGGCGAAGTAAAGGGTGATGACCCGGCTGGCGCAACGACCGACTGGATGGCGCAGGAAAAAGAGCGCGGCATTACCATTACTTCGGCAGCAGTTACGTGCTTTTGGAAGGGCCACAAGATCAACATCATCGACACGCCAGGCCACATCGACTTTACGGCAGAGGTTGAGCGCTCACTGCGTGTGCTTGACGGCGCGGTGACGGTATTTGACGGTAAGATGGGCGTTGAAGCGCAGTCTGAGACTGTTTGGCGTCAGGCGAATAAGTATGGTGTGCCACGCATCTGCTTCATCAATAAAATCAACCAGACCGGCGGTGACTTCTGGAAATCACTCGAATCTATCCACAACCGCTTGAGCAAACAGGCATTTCCAGTACACATCCCTATCGGTTTCGAGAAAGAAATCAATGGTGTGGTCGACCTCATCGAGATGAAGGCATACACCTATAACGACTACGCCGACCACGCGCTTATCGAGGGCGAAATACCAGCTGACATGCTCGAGAAGTGTACCAACGCTCGCAGTCTGCTTGTTGAGAACGCTGTCGAGGCTGATGATGAGCTGATGATGAAGTTCCTTGACGAAGGCGAAGAGGCTATCACCAAGGACGAATTGAAAGCAGCGCTGCGAAAGCGCGTACTCGCTGGCGACTTCTACCTCGTCACCGGTGGTGATGGTCGCGGGGTTATCGTCGAGAAGTTGCTTGACTTGATGGTTGATTTCCTACCGAGCCCACTTGATGTTGATGCTATCTGGGGTCAAAATCCAAAGACAGGTGACGAAGTCAGCCGCAAGCCTGACGAGAAGGAGCCACTTTCGGCACTGGCATTCAAGATTGCGACCGACCCGTTTGTTGGTAAGCTCATCTTCGTTCGCGTCTACTCTGGTGTACTAAAGTCGGGAAGCTACGTATTGAACACGACGACAGGCGAGAAAGAGCGCATCGGCCGCGTGGTCCGTATGCACGCTGACAAGCGCGAAGACATTGACGAAATCACCGCTGGTGACATCGCCGCAGTAGTTGGCTTGAAATCGACGACGACTGGTAATACACTAGCAGACCCAGCACACCCCATCGCACTGGAGAGTATCACATTCCCAGACCCACCGGTGTCTATCGCGGTTGAGCCAAAGTCAAAGGCCGACCAAGAGAAGATGGCGCTGGCGCTTCAGCGACTGGCCGAAGAAGACCCAACTTTCCGCATCCACACTGACGAAGATACTGGGCAGACTATCATGTCTGGTATGGGCGAGCTGCACCTCGACATCCTTATCGACCGCATGAAGCGTGAGTTCAAGGTCGAGGCAAATATCGGTGAGCCACAGGTGGCCTTCCGCGAGACCATCAAAAAGATGGTTGAAGCACAGGGCAAACACGCCAAGCAGTCTGGTGGTCGTGGCCAGTACGGTGATGTTTGGATTCGTTTCGAGCCGAACGAGCCGGGCAAGGGCTTCGAGTTCTTTGACGAAATCAAGGGCGGTGTAGTGCCTCAAGAGTACCGCCAGCCGGTCATGAAAGGCATCCGCGACACGCTCGAGGGCGGTGTTATCGCTGGCTACCCAGTGGTTGACGTCAAGGCGACCCTCTACGATGGTTCCTATCACGACGTTGACTCATCCGAGCTGGCCTTTAACTTGGCTGGTTCGCTGGCAGCTCGTGAGGGAGTCAAGCTAGCAAATCCTGTGCTGCTTGAGCCGGTCATGCATGTTGAGGTGACGACTCCAGAAGAGTTCATGGGTGATATCATCGGCGACTTGAACGGTCGACGTGGACGTATCGACGCTATGGAGGACTTGATGGGCGGCGCTAAGCTGATAAAAGGTTTCGTGCCTCTCGCAAACATGTTTGGCTACACCTCAGACCTGCGCTCGATGAGCCAAGGTCGCGCAGCCTCAACCATGGAGCTAGCGCAGTACGAGGAAGTACCGCCAAATGTTGCGCAGGAGATTATCGAGAAGCGTAACAAATAATTCTCGATACACTACAGAAACCGCCCTACTTTCGGGGCGGTTTTTTTGTATTATTTTACTGGATTACCCGGGTGAACCGGGTAATGACAAAAGGAGCTTAGTGGCTTAATCAGTCTTCTGAAATACTGTCGCAGTACGAGCGGGCAAATAGGCCTTGATAAACTGGATGTCCCCCTGAGGGTGCGTAAAGAACTCAGTTGCGTGGTCGATTCGCCCCTGACCGCCAAACTCGGGGTCGTCAGTGCTGAACAGCACGTGGTACGAGCCAGCGGGCGCCATGAGCTGATGCCCAGTCAGTGAGATGTCTGGAGAGAAATTGAATGCAAACAGGTACCCGTCGCGGTAAAAACTGATTGCTCGGGCATGTTGACTTACCTCGACATAGTGCGTGCCCTGGTCGGTGAGCTTGCTGAGCACCTCGACCATCCGTCTATCAAACGTGCCAAGCCACTCATACTTCAACAGTTCGCTATCAGCCAAATTCCACTGCCGACGCGCATAGGCATACGACCAATCATTACCCTCTCGCGGAAAGTCAATCCACTCTGGGTGACCAAATTCATTGCCCATAAAGTTAAGATAGCCGCCGCCATGCGTCGCAGCCGTCAGCAAACGAATCATCTTGTGCAGAGCGATACCGCGCTCAACCACGATGTCGTCATCGGTTTTTTGCATGTGCCAGTACATCGCTTCGTCAAGCAGGCGAAACAGCAGCGTCTTGTCACCAACCAGTGCTTGGTCGTGGCTCTCGGCGTAGGAAATGACCTTTTCCTCGGGGCGATGAGAGCTCAGTGTGTGAAATAAGTGGCCAAGGTCCCACTCCTCATCGGTTCGTTCCTTGAGCGTCTTTATCCAGAGGTCGGGCGTGCCCATGGCGAGACGATAGTCAAATCCGAGTCCGTCATGCTCAATCGGTCCAGCAACACCCGGCAATCCGCTCATTTCTTCGGCAACTGTCAGCACGTCTGGTCTCACCTCGTGAATCAATTGATTTGCCAGCCGCAAGTACGTCAGCGCGTCTCGGTCGACGTCGTGTTTATAATAATCATCGTAGCCAGTAAACGCTTTCTCCAGCCCATGGTGCGTGTAGAGCATGCTCGTTACGCCATCGAAGCGAAAGCCGTCGACGTGGTACTCATCCAGCCAAAAACGGCAATTACTCAGCAGAAAATGCATGACTTCAGGTTTGCCATAGTCAAAAATTCGTGAATCCCACGCTGGGTGGTCGCCCTTGAAATACTGTGTGCGTGTACCGTCAAATCGGCTCAGGCCCTCAGCCTCGTTCTTGACGGCGTGCGAGTGGACGATGTCGATGATGACGCGAAGCCCCAGTTTATGCGCAGTATCGACGAGTTTCTTAAAATCATCGGGCGTACCAAAGCGCGAGCTAACGGCAAAAAAGTTCGAGACATGGTAGCCGAAGCTGCCGTAGTACGGGTGTTCTTGGATGGCCATCAGTTGGATGGAGTTGTAACCGGCTTTTTTGATGCGCGGCAAGACATCTTTGGTAAAATCCTTGAAGCTCGAAACTTTCGGCTCTTCAGAGCTCAT
>CALMCP010000009.1 GCA_937863095.1 uncultured Candidatus Saccharibacteria bacterium
TCAGTAGGTAGCAAAATGGTGGGAAGTTGGCGTGGCGGCGCAGGGCAAGTGTACGCTGGTAGAAGTCGGCATAGTTGCGAGCGAGGCCGTCCTGTATGGCGGGGTGTGAGGGCTGATAGCTCTGTACGACGACCTGTGTGGCGTGGTGTGACCGACCGACTCGGCCGATAACTTGGGCGAGTAACTGAAATGTTCGCTCAGGTGCACCGAAGTCCGGCAGACTGAGCCCGGCGTCAGCCTGAACTACGCCCACCGTCCGCAGGTGGGGCAAATCGAGGCCTTTGGCGATGACCTGTGTGCCGATGATAAGGTTGATATGTCCGTCGTAGAGGTCTTGGTAACGCTGGTCGACACTGTCGGTGGAGGCGGTGTCGCCGTCGAAGCGGGCGATGGTTCGGTCGGGGAATAGTTTGTGCAGCTCCGACTCGATGCGCTTGGTGCCGAGGCCTTTGTGGATGATATCGGCGTGGTGACAGACGGGACAGCTCGTCGGGACGGGCGCCTTGAGGTCGCAGATGTGACAACGGAGGGTGTGTTGGTCGGCGTGCAGAGTGAGTGGTACATAGCAACGCGGACAACCAGACTGCCAACCGCAGTTCTCGCAGAGGGTAGTTGAGGCGGTGCCACGGCGATTGTGAAATATTAGTGCTTGTTTGCCCTCGGCAAATGTTGTTTCGAGCTGTTCTAATAATGTGTTCGAAAGGAACGGATGGCGGGTGAAGTTGCCACGCTTTGTCATGTCGACGAGGTCTATGGTGGGTTCGACGGTGTCGGCGCGAGCTGAGCGCTGCATGGTGATGATAGGGCTGCGAGACTGTTCTGCCAGGTAGTAGTCAGCAACGTTTGGCGTGGCACTGCCGAGGACAACTTTGGCTTGGTGGTGCCGAGCGAGGATGCTAGCGACACGCAGGGCGGAGTAGCGAGGGGACTGTTCTTGTTTGAAGCTTGGCTCGTGACATTCATCGATGACGATGAGTCCAATATGTTTTGCAGGCATGAACAGCGCTGAGCGTGGGCCGATGATGACTCTTGGTTCTTCTGCCGTCAAGGCCTCTTGCCAGACGAGGTGGCGTTCGGCTTCAGTTTGGCGTGAGTGAGTGAGGAGGATGTTGTCAAAATGGTGTGCAAACTCTGCGACGAGTTGTGAGGTGAGGGCTATCTCTGGCACGAGGATGATGACCGAGGCGCCACGCTCGATAACCTTGCGTGCCGACTCGATGTAGACGAGTGTTTTTCCAGCACCGGTGATGCCGTGCAAGAGGAGCGTCCCATGCTTTGCTTTGTCGATGCTGTCGATGGCGGTGGATTGGTCATCAGTGAATACATTTTTTGTTCGATTGCGTGCGTGAACAGGGGTGACATTGGAGCTAACGCGGCGTTTTTTTGTGATGCCTCGAGGGAGGGCTGTTTGAAGGACGGTAGCGAGAGGCGTGTCGTAGTAGATGCTCATCCAGGTGATGGCGCTGACAAGTGCAGCGGGCAGTGCAGTAGACTCAACGATGCTCGTGATGGGTTTGACGTCGTAGGTGGGCTTGCCAACGTGCTGGATGATGATGCCAGGCAGCGTTTTTTTGCCAATAGGAATAGTGACGACAGTTCCTATAGCAAGTTCCTCCTCTGATGAGTAGGTAAACATATCTGCATCCATGCGTATAATCCTTGTTGGAGCTATATCGTAATACCTCATACAGCCAGTATACTACGTGTAGGTAGGCCCCTTCTGGTATACTAAGCGTATGTATTTTGAAAGTCGATCACATGCTGGCGCGATGCTAGCTGAAAAGTTGCTTGAGCGGTACCGCTACGAGAACTGTGCAGTGCTGGCACTGAGCGATAGTTCGGTGTTGGTGGGAGAGCAAATCGCTTGGCGGCTTCACTGCGTGTTAATGCTTCTTCTGAGCGAAAACATAGAAGTTCCAGGTGAAAACGTTAGCTTTGGGGCACTTTCACAGAGTGGGCAGCTAACTATGAATAGTCAGTTTTCCGATGGTCAAAAGGAGTACTATATTCAAGAATTTCATGGCTACTTGGAAGAGGAGAAGCGCCGGGCCTATCAAAAGATAAATCGACTACTTGGCGATAGTGGTGTCGTAGACACGGCCATGCTTAAAGACAGATTGGTAATATTGGTGAGCGATGGATTTGGTGATGATTTGTCATCACTTGACGTCGCACTTGATTTTCTCAAGTCCGTACGGACGGAGAGAATTATTGCAGTGGCCCCCGTGGCGAGCATGGCGGCGATTGATCGATTGCATGTCGCGGTTGATGAGATGCACATACTTGATGTCAAGGGCAACTTCATGGGCATTGACCACTATTATGATGATAATACCGTACCAAGCCGTGAAGACACGATTGTAAAAATTAATCAGATTGTGCTAAATTGGCGCCTGTTCTAGCTTGCGTGGTGTTGTAAAATTGTGTACACTAGGGAGTAACAAAGGGAAAAGGTTAATGGGGAGAGTATGCTAGACGTATTTATTACATCTCGGGTGCGGCGGAAGATTGTTGTCGTCTATGCGAAATATCCTGACTTTCATACGCACGTACGCGGGCTGGCAAAGCTCATCAAGGAAGACCCGGGTAACATCCAGCGAGAACTGAAGAAACTCGAAAAAATCGGCTTCTTGGTGAGCGAGAAGCAGGGAAATGCTCGAACTTATGCGACAAACAAGCAATTTCCTATCTTTAAAGAACTCCAGAGCATCGTCATAAAGTCACAGCAGAATACGTCGCGGCCAAAGCGCCCATCTGCGTAACTGTCATGAGCCTGTTTGAGCGTATTCTACGCGTACGAGGTCTTGACACGCCGGATAAGCAGCAGCATTTTTTGCAGCCGTCGTACGAACGGTTTCGGCATGACCCATTTCTGTTGCCAGATATGCATGCGGCAGTCGAGCGGCTCGTGGAGGCGCGTCAGAAACAAGAAAACATTACGATTTATGGTGACTATGACATCGATGGTTTGACGGCGAGCACTGTGCTGATTGATGCATTCGAGAGCTTTGGTTTCGAGCATGTTGATGTGTTCATCCCGAACCGGTTTGTCGAAGGGTACGGGCTGACGGTCGAAGCGGTGGAGAAAATTGCGGCCACGGGAGCGCAGCTTATTGTGACGGTGGACTGTGGGAGCCTGAGCGAGAAAGAAATCATCCGGGCGAAAGAGCTTGGTGTTGATGTCATCGTGACCGACCACCATAACGTCGCTCCAGTGCAGCCGCCAGCCGTCGCAGTCATCAACCCAAAGCGGCTGTTGCAAGACTACCCCGAGGCGTATGAGAGCTTTGTTCTCAAAGCAGAATATAGAAAACAGGGCACAGAATCTAGAGGCAAACAGTCAAATTCTACATTCCAAATTCTAAATTCTGACCTCTACCCCTTCCTCGATCTCGCTGGTGTCGGCGTGGCATTCAAGCTCGTCCAAGCACTGCAAACACGCCTCGACGGGCTCAAGCAAGGGCAGGAGAAGTGGCTACTTGACCTTGTTGCGCTTGGCACAGTCTGTGACATTGTGACGCTGGTGGATGAAAATCGCGCCTCTGTGTTCTGGGGGCTCAAAGTCATGAGCAAGACGCGTCGACCGGGTCTGCGGGCGCTCATGGCGGTGGCCGGCGTGGAGCCGAGTACGGTAAACGCGCGTAGCCTTGGGTTCGCGCTAGGACCGCGCATGAACGCAGCAGGGCGGCTCGAGACCGCGCAGTATGCGCTTGACATGCTTCGCGCAACAGACACCGCTAGCGCTATGGAAAAGGCAGAGCTGCTTGACGAGATGAACCGCAATCGTCGAACGGAGCAAGACAAGATTTTAGAGGAAGCAGTCGTTCAAGCTGAGCAATATGCCGATGACCCGGTGTTGGTCGTAAGTGCGCCCGGGTGGAACCACGGTATCATCGGCATCGTGGCGGCAAAACTACTGGAGAAATATAAAAAACCGACGTATGTACTGGAAGAAATGGGAGAAGAAGCGAAGGGTTCTGCGCGTAGTTATGGTGATTTCAGTGCGGCTGATGCGATTCGTGCGGCAGATGACATCATCACCAAAGGTGGCGGACATAAATTGGCTGCTGGGGTGACACTGCCGACGAAAAACGTTCAGGCTTTCAGGGAGCGCGTCAACACGTTCTACCATAACCAAAAGCTCTCCAATCAGGCGGCACTGCTGCTCCCGAAGGCCGATGCTTCGGCGGATTTTAGTGATATCACCGAGGTGTTGATTGAGCAGCTCGCGCAGCTTGAGCCATTTGGCAATGGCAACCCACAGCCGATTATCACGAGTGAAGGCGTGACGGTGATTGGTCTGCGTCGTATGGGTAGCGACGCACAGCACATAAAACTTGAAGTTCGCGACGCCCAAGGGGCTGCGTTGCAGCTGCTGGCCTTTAGTGCGCCCGAGTACTTCTTTGTCGAGGTAAGTACTCGTGTCACTGTCTGGTATCAACCCGATGTCAATGAATGGAACGGTCGACGGACGGTCGAGGGGCGACTGTTGCACCTGGAAGTTTCTTAAGCTTGCAAAATTAACACAATTCATTGATTATAGATACATAGCAACGGTTGTTTCACGATATCGTTCGTGACCGGAGTTAAGGTGGTGTACATGAGCAGGCAGTTTCCGCACGCAATATGCGTAGAGTACGCACGGGTGGCGCTAGACTATGGTATGCGACAGAGGATATCAAGTCTATCTTCAGCAAGGCTATTGAGCGGACGCCATGGCCTGAGTGGATTGATGGCAGGCGCGCCGAATTGACGGTCGAAGTCTTCTCATCTATGAGTGATGTAGGTCGAGTTCGAATCGCGTTTCCTGTGAAGGGAAAGCGGCGCGACGCCATGGAGGCCTTTGGTGAGTTCGAGTCGTTGCTCAAGATGCACGCTATGCTGTGTCGCAAGGAGTGGCAAAAGCACCGCTCTTGAAGAGCCGTCAAGCCCGCCCACGAAGTTGAGCTCAGCTCCTTCGGGGCGGGCTTAACTAATCTTAAGAATACGGCTTGCCGTCGTAGGCGATGCGAGTAGAGTTGCTGCTGGCTATTGCGGCATCGATATCGATAGTGGTTAGGAAGTCTGGCTTTATGTCTGTGGTTTTTGGGTCGACAAACGCGCATTCGGCTACTTCTATGTCGCCATGGCTGGTGCTTGCGAGGTCAAGAGTTTCGTAGTCGTCGGCATTGGTGACGTGAAAGAAGAACTCGAGCTGTTCACGGTCGCCGTCCATGAACTGCTGGATGAATAACAGATTGCCAATGACTGGCTCTACGCCGGTTTCTTCGATGATTTCGCGAGTTAGCCCTTCGTGCAATGATTCACCAAAGTCTATCCCGCCACCTGGTGTGCACCAAAATTCATTATCGTGCAGTGTGTGCGAATTTTTGAGTTTTTGGCAAAAAAGCTTGCCATCTTTGACGATGATTGCGCGTAGGTTGACGCGGCGATTTTGTGGTACTTCGGCTCGTGACATGTGGATGCTCCTTTTGATAGATTGATACTATTCACGATTGGTCAGGCTCGTCCCGACATCGAGTGGGCAGATTGGAACGTGTCTCTACCTGGAGACTGTGCGTTCATGCTACGCACAGTATAGCACAGTCGTATCGCTCGCGCACCTATCAGGAAGGGTCTGTCTGTGTGCGTAAAACGCCTTTTGACACAATTTTTACCCCTGTTGCGCCATACTTTGCTATTGACAAATCTAGAGAGAGAGTATATTACATAGTAT
>CALMCP010000010.1 GCA_937863095.1 uncultured Candidatus Saccharibacteria bacterium
CGCTCATGACAATCGCTACCTTTGGCGCGATAGCCCTTGGCCAGATCGAGGAAGCAGCCATGCTAACCATTCTTTTTTCTATTTCTGAGGGTCTAGAAGAGTTTTCGCTCACTAAAGCGCAACAGAGCCTCAAAGCCTTACTATCGCTTATGCCTGAAACGGCGATTGTCCGCCGCGGCAAAACAGAAGTAGAAGTACCTGCCTCAGAAGTAAAGCGCGGTGATATTTTCATCGTTAAGCCTGGCGCAAAAGTACCAACTGACGGTATGGTGATCGACGGCAAAAGTGCCGTTAATATGGCGGCCATTACTGGCGAGTCTGTACCTGTTGAGATTGCGACGGACGGAGAGGTATTTGCTGGCTCAGTCAACGGCAACGGCGCATTAGAAGTGCGAGCCACCGCTACGACCGCCAACAACTCACTGGCTCGGGTGGTGAAAATTGTCGAAGACGCACAAAAGCAAAAAGGCGATCAGCAGCGTCTCGCCGACAAAATCGCGCAGCCGCTTGTACCGGGTATTATCGTTGTATCGCTTCTTATCGCCGTTATCGGTTCGCTGCTTGGCGACCCTGCAACGTGGATTGAGCGAGCGCTCGTTGTACTGGTAGCTGCCTCTCCATGTGCATTAGCTATCGCTGTACCTATTACGGTCGTATCGGCTATTGGCGCGGCTAGTAAGTTCGGCGTGATTATCAAGGGCGGTGCAGCACTCGAAGCCCTTGGCAAAATCAAAACGGTCGCACTCGATAAAACAGGTACGCTGACACAGAACAAGCCTGTCGTCATCAAAACAGTAACAAACGGCGCAAAAGAGGCTGACGTACTAAGATTAGCCGCCGCGCTAGAAGCTCGCAGCGAACACCCACTGGCTGCGGCCATACTTGCCGCCTCGCCAAACCCTCCTGCCGCAAAGAATGTAGCTGCCGTAACAGGCGCGGGTATTACAGGTGTTGTGGACGGTCAAAAAGTACGACTTGGTCGCCCAGGATGGATTGACGCAGGCAAGCTAGAGCAGGACGTCGTAGCCTTGCAGCAGGAGGGTGCGACAACCGTTCTCGTTGAGCAAGGCGGTAAAGTAATTGGCGCGATTGCCGTGCGCGACGAGCTACGCCCAGAGTCGGGCGACGTTGTCGAGCAGTTGATAAGCAGCGGTAGGCGGGTTGTGATGCTCACTGGTGACAAT
>CALMCP010000011.1 GCA_937863095.1 uncultured Candidatus Saccharibacteria bacterium
ATAAATTAGCTACACTGTTTTTTAACTAGATTGCCCGAACAAGTCGGGCAATGACGAAGACGCGTGTATATTCCGAGCGGGTTTACCATCTGACTTGTTTAGGAGGTTGGGGTATGACGGAGGAGGTAGGTTGCTCGGCTAGGACGTGGAGGCTCGGACTGACGTCGACAAGTGACATAAAACCCTCTATACTAAAGAATATGAAGCGGCTGGCAGTGATTGATGGCAAGAGTGTGTTTTACCGAGGGTACTATGCCATGCGTAATCTTTCGACATCTGAGGGCATACCGACGGGTGGGGTGTTTGGGTTTGCCAGCATGGCTATCGAGCTTATCAAAAAGTTGGAGCCGGACTATGTGGCGGTGGCGTGGGACAAGCCAAAAACGAACATCAGAAAGCGCCGCGAAATCTACCCTGAGTACAAAGCCGGCCGCAAGAAGGCGCCACCGGATTTCTATGAGCAGATACCTATCCTACAGGAGCTGCTCGATGCCTTTGGCTGGCCGATGTATGAGATAGACGACTATGAGGCGGACGATATCATGGGCGCGTTTGCCAAAGAGGCAGAGGCGCGGGGGGTGGAGACGTGTTTGTTGACGAGCGACCTTGACGCGTTGCAGCTTATCGGGCCAACTACCAAGGTGTACGCGATGAAAAATGGCCTATCAAACATCGAGGAGTTTGATGTGGCGTACTTTGAGAAAAAATACGGCATCCGAGTTGACCAATTTCTCGACCTGAAGTCGCTCAAGGGCGACAGCTCAGATAATCTACCGGGTGTTCCGGGTGTGGGCGAAAAGACGGCTATCAAACTTTTGCAACAGTATGACACGCTGGAGAATATCTACGAACATTTAAGCGAGATGAAGCCGACGGTGGCAAAAAAGCTGGAGGCGGGGAAGGAGCTGGCCTTTTTGACCAAAGAAGTCGGGCAAATCTGGACGGATATACCGGTGAAGCTCGACTGGGATATCGCTGACGTCGATGACACCGACCTTGAAAAAGTAGCGGAGATACTGAAGCGACTGGAGTTCACTTCACTCGTGCGGCGACTACCAAAGTATATGCAGGCGCAAGACGAGCAGGGGTCGCTCTATTTTGAGGCGGCGCACCAAACGGCAGTGAGTGAGCAGCCATGGCCCGCAGAGCTGCAGCTGGATGGACCGGTGGCGCTGGCGATTCATGAGGGTGTAGTATGGTTGTCACCCAATGGAACGACGGTGTACAAAAAGTCTATTGTCGATATCGACAATTCGGTGTGGCGGGCGCTGGAGTTCGCGCATGTTGTTGGCTATGACATCAAGGAGCTGTACCACCAGTTGGACGAGCAGGGAGTGTCGGTGCGTTTCACGGACGTGCACGATGTGCGCCAGGCGGCATTTTTGACCGACCCGTTGCGACGTGACCGTTCGCTGGCGGTGCTGACGGGCGAAGACATAGAAACCGAAACAGACGAGATGGCGGCGTTGTGGC
>CALMCP010000012.1 GCA_937863095.1 uncultured Candidatus Saccharibacteria bacterium
ACCGTCTGGAGATAGGCCAAAAAACTCGTTGGGCTGACGATGATGACGCGTTTGTCACGAAAGGCGTACTCGATGAGGTCGCGCGAACTGCCGCCGCTGCCAACATTATGTATCAGCAAATCATAGTACAGCGACTCGCTCGGGATGAACATGAACGCGAAATCCATCGTCCCCTCTTCGGGCCGAATGTACTTCGACGTTTCGTCGATACGCCCCTTCAGGTCCGCCCGTACCTTGGCGAGCCACACCTCACGCTGCTGTTTGTCAGGCGCTTCAATCATCCGGTTGTAGTTCTCCAGCGAAAACTTACTGTCTACCGGCAAGATTTTGCCCTTATCGAGCAAGATGATAGCATCGACAATTTCCCCGTCCTTGAATCCGTATTGCATCTTGTACTGCGACGGTGGCAAGACATTGTCCAGTACGCTCTCGAGGTAAAATTCGCCAAATACGCCGCGCTGCTTCGGATTTGACAGGACATTTTGCAGAGTTTTTAGCTCCGAGGCCACATCGACCACGCGCCGATTTGTTTCGTCTAGCTTGGCGAGGCGCTGCGTCACGTCGGATACCAGCTTGGCGCTCTCGCTCAACTGTTTCTGCATCGACGTGCTGACCGCGTGATTGCTCCGTTCCAATTTGTCACCGACCGACTCCGACAGCTGCCGAATCGACCGCCCGAGCTCCACGACATCGGTTTTGAGCATATCGACCGATGATTTGTTTTTCAGCTCGCCCATGCGACCGTATAGCACAAATAGCCCGACGGCCAAGCCGCCGCACATCACGATAAGTAGTCCGATGATAATCACTTCCATATACTAAGTGTACACGGGAATGGGCGTGAGCGCTAATGTAGCGCGTATGGCTCAAATCCCCCAGCCGAGCAACCTTCTTTCCCAGACAATATTCTCCGGTGGCACCGTTAGGTGACACATGCGTTTGGCTGGGTAAGAATGGTTGGGAGGATGAGGGATTTGAAGCGAGAGGACCTAGAGCGTCAGTGCCAACCGCGCCAGAACAACAAAGATACCCAAAAAGATGATAGCCGCCAAGTCGCCACGCAGTCGGTTAATCCACGCCATGACCGCAAATACCGCCGCATAGGCAAAGATAGTCCAAAGGAGCGACGCATACCACAAACCACCGACCCACGCCGCGACATTCCACAGCGCGATAACCGCCGCAACAACCACCAACAACGCACGCTTCATCGAAATCATCGCCAATATCGGCACAATCATCACGCCCACCAACACTGCTGCGATGTTCGCAGAGATAGTCGTACTGTTGAGACAAACGCTCGTCGCACTGTCGTTATTGCAGAAAAACGGCACCATCATATAGTGGTTGATAGCATATGCCAGAAGCCACGTCACTAGTCCGGCCGCCGCACCAAGTGCCACTATCCGAGCAAATGCACCCGCCGACATGTTAAAAATATATCGCGACATCTCTTCTTTGAAAATAATTGCTCGTACGCCCATAGCCTAAAAACTCCTGTTACTTCTCTTGGGAGTTATTGTACTATACTCTTGTGAAAAACGCAAAGATATTTGCACTATTTACGAGGTTTCGCTGCTTTCTTTGCGCTCGAGGTAGTCGGCACAAGATACCAGACCACTCCCGTGCAGGCGATGAGCAGCCCGCCGACGATATCCAGCGGCGTGTGCACGAGCGCTACGATACGGCCGACACACACCGCGAGTGTCAGTGCCAAAGCAGCGATAGTCAGCGCTCGGCGCTTTGTTGAAAACCATATCGAAAGGGTTATCGCCATCGTAAAGAGCGCGTGGTCAGACGGAAATCCTGGATTTTCCAAAAACGACGCACCCGGGTCGACACCCAGCTCCTCGAACGGCCGCAGCCCCGATGGCTGAAATAATAGTCCGGCGATTTTCGCTACCGCATATGCCGTCAGTCCCGCCATCAGCACTCGTGCATACGTCTGATAGCGACTGCCTTTCGGCACGTAGCGCAGCAACGCATATACACCCAGTACAACTACGGGAACTACCAGCCCATCAGCAACAATCTTAAGCGCTATGTCCATATAGATATTGTACCACGACCGATTCAATACATGTCACCTGGCTGGGGATGAGGGATTCGAACCCCCGATCACGGGACCAGAACCCGGTGCCTTACCACTTGGCCAATCCCCAACGTCTACCGCGCCAGGTGAGATATATTGAATCAATTTGTTAATTTCTCAAGCAGAACAGGTTAGATTATAGCGAAAAGAAGCGGGGATGGCAAGCCCAGCGAATCGACGTGATGACATATCGCCCGCGAAACGTAAACTCGTCGCCCTCCATACACCCCATCATAGCCTGCGCGATTGGCGACCGAGCGCTCACGATGATAGTCGGCTGCGTCAACCAATCAGCCTGACTGCCAGTGCGCATCGTCCAGTCGCCGGCAACAAACACGCGTTTCACCTCGTCGCCCTCTATCAGCTCCGCTTCGACCACGGAGCCCACGCCTACAGCACCTTTCGGCTGGCGCGGCACGCTCGTCAAAGCATGTGACAGAGCACTCTTTATGCCGGCAAGCTCAGCAACCAACACCCCCTGCCGCTCGCGCAAGGCATCAAATGGTGCATTGTCATGCCACGATTCGGATGATTGCGTCAACGCAACATGAAACTCTGGCCCAGCTCTTGAATCAGCCGCTCCAGCTCAGCCATCCTCGCCTCAGCAAGCTCCCTATCCTCGTCGAGGATACGTAGTTTGTTATCGGTCATAGTTGTGCATTATAGCTTAAATACACACAGCGGTAAACGCAACGCTTACCGCGTACATAGATTTCCACGGGTTTACCCGTGGAAATCTATGCTACACTAACTCTATGCACAAACTCATCTTCGGCATATTTGCCCACCCCGATGACGAGGCGTTTGGGCCGTCGGGGACGCTACTCAGTGAAGTTCGTGGTGGCGCTGAGCTGCACTTGATGACGCTGACAGCTGGCGAGAAGGGTGCAAATCCGGACAATCTGCCACGTCTCAGCGAAGTTCGACTCGCAGAGTGGCGCAAAGCCGGAGCGCTCATCGGGGCGCACACGATGCACCACCTCGGACATACAGATGGCGAACTCGACAACGTCAGTATGCTACGCGCCAGTGAACAGATTGAGCAGATTGTACGCGACACTCTCGCTTCTCATGCCAGTCCTGTCGAAATCGAATTCATGAGTATGGACACAAATGGCATCACCGGACACATCGACCACATCGTCGCGTCGCGAGCGGCCCACTTGGTGTTTTACAAGCTCAAGGAAGCCGGACTGCCGCTCACTCGCCTCCGGCTTGTCTGCATACCTCGTGAAGATACTGGCGATACGCCACACACCGACTTTGTGTTCATGGAGCCGGGACGTCTGCCCGAAGAAATCAACGAAACCGTCGATAATCGCAATCACCTCGACGAGGTTCTCGCTATCATGCGCTGCCACTGCACCCAGCGTAACGACTGCGAAGCACACATCGACCACCTCAGTGAGCGGGTAGCTATCGACCACTTTATCGTCAAAGAATAAAGGGCTGCGAGTTTATTATGCTGTTTATACGACCAAGAAATACCCCACTGTCATCGGCGCGGTTTTGCTAACGACTTTATCGGCTACGGCGTCCTGTAGGCTCGACTAGATTCCTAGCAGTTTCTTTTTCTTGCTGCTGAACTCTTCCTCGGTCAAAATACCTTGGTCGCGTAGTTCGGCTAGTTGCTTGATTTGCTCAACCGTCGTATCAGCCGGCGCGCTCGGAGCTGGTGCAGCTTGAGCAGCCGGTGCCGGAGCAGCCGCCTGCTGCTTACGAGAGCGAGACGAGGCCATAGCCGCGCCCATGACCATACCGCGACGGCGGGCGCTTCGATGTCCAAGAACCATGATTACTCCTCTTCTTTCTGTGTTTCAACGACGATGCCGCCAGATATGCTCACCAGGGCATTGATGATAATCCCCTGCAGCGAGCCCAGTACCCAGCCAATCGCAAAGTAGATAAGCGGTACACAGACGATGGCGATAAATCCGCCCGCCAGACCCAGCGCCAACCCACGCAAAACGCTTTCAGTTGACTCCGCCCACTGCACCGTACTACTCACAGTGTGCGTGATAGCCACCATTAGGCCGACCAAGAAAAATGTCGTTCCCTGTAGCATACCTACGGTCGTCGGCTTGACTCCGACAATCCTCAGTCCACTCGTCTTTTTTGCTGCCATGTCTTTCCTCCTTTAGTATGTCCTCATCATACTCTTTTTAGCACGCTCTCGCAACAGTGCTAATCAGACCGTATCGCCCACGAGACCATGGGCGATACATATGTTGGTAGACAATCTTCGTTACTGCACGCGCACCAGCCGTAGCTGCCGCGTGCCACCACCAGCTGGCCACGATACTGTTTCCGCTGGTTTTCGACCGACCAAACTCTGTCCAAGTGGACTGTCAACAGATATTCGTCCATCAATTGGATTCGCCTCAAGGCTCTCCACGAGCGTATAGCGCACCAGCCTCCCTTGCTGGTCGACCATATCGACCACCGAACCAAGCGCCACCTTTAGTCGGTCTCGCTTCCTCGGCAGTGGCTTTGCATACTTCTGCACGAGACGCTTATCTGCCAGTCGCGCAGCTACTGTCTCCAGCTGGTGTATCACCTCTGCTCGTTGCAACTCATCATCGCGCGACTTCACGCGACCGATTTCTCGTATCTGGGCCTGGAGTGCTTTTTCCTCCATCTCCAGCTTGGCAACATCTTTGTGTAGCTCCTTAAACCCGTTTTTGCTCAAATAGACTGTTTTCATGTTGTACTCCTTTCGGTTTGATACCCCACGTGGGGTGCTGACTCTAGTACACCAGCTTAACCTAAAAGAAATCTTAAAAAGCTGCGTATTGTTTATTACTTGCTTTTTGAAAACGTCACCCACAGCAGGAGCGCCCAGAGGGCAGCGAGTAGACACAGTGACCATGCACCTCCAGGAAGGTCAAGCGTCGCGCCAAACAGGACGGTCCTCTCTACAGTGAAGGCTGCAATTTCCAGGCCAGTGAGAACGAGCATCGCCCCAAATACCGACACTGCGCTGGCTTTCTTTACCCTCGTTGGCACACGCAGTCCTATGAGGGACGGCGTAGCCAGCAGCTGCAATACCACAAGGATGATTGCCGCCACAGTCGCCATCACCCCAAGACCGATGCTCTCGAGCAGCGTCGGAAACTTCTCAAACGTAAACAGCTGACATAGGAGAAATACCAGCAGATAGCCACCCAGCAGCAACCGTGCACCCTCAGGGGTCGAGAGCTGATGCGTTTTGGCTGGTCGCTGCCGCTTCGTTGTTTTTTTCATTATCTTTAGTGTAGCACTATGGGGCAAAAAAGCTCAAGCTTGTTGTAATTTCTACAAAGGTCCTTGCAAAACACACCATATACCCGTAGTATTATCCATAAGCGAACATACAAAAACAAAAACCACCAAAAAGTATATTTCGCTTTACGACATCCACCACAACGTCGGAAGGAGGGGCTATGCCCTTCCTTTTCGTTACTCCGCCCTACGCGACTGCTCAGCTCGCCACTTAGCTATCTCACCGTGGTGGCCACTCAAGAGTACGCTAGGCACTCTTAGCCCGTTAAACTCTTCTGGCCGCGTATACTGTGGAAACTCCAACGTCTCACCATCAGAAAAACTCTCTATCTCTGCTGACGTTTCACCGCCCAGTACTCCGGGCAATAAACGAACGATGGAATCGATGATGGTCATCGCCGGCAGCTCCCCGCCTGTCAATACATAGTCACCGACACTCACTTGCGCATCAACCAGCTCCACTATCCGCTCATCTACGCCCTCGTAGCGCCCGCAGATGAAGATATAGCCATGTTCCGCCTGGGCATACAGCTTTGCAGTTTCTTGGTGCCAGCGAGCCCCACGTGGCGTCATAAGCAGTACTTTTGCGCCTGGGTCGTTCTTTTTTGCCTCGAGCACCGCATTCCACAGCGGCTCAATCATCAGCAGCATACCGTCCCCGCCACCATACGGCGTGTCGTCCACCTGTTTTCGTGGCCCTAGCCCAAACTGACGCAAATCGACCGTCTCTAGACTCACTATCTCGTCTTTCTGTGCCTTCCACATCATCGAACCACCAAAAACCCCCGTAAACATGTCGGGAAAAAGGGTGATAACTTGGAACTTTCTCATCTGTTAGAGTATAGCAATTGTTGACTTTTTTGTCTAGGTATGATATATATATTAACTTTTGCTCAAAGTTTACCTTAGGGCGAAAGTTGCCCTTACTTCGAGCACGAATGGAGAATACTGTGTCCGATGTTCAGACCGTACGCCTCTACTCCGACACCGTCCACGACTACATCTCCCCAGTCATGACGGCCCTCGCTGTCGTGAGCAAGGAGACTGACGAGCAGGGGGCCGTGGCAATCGTCTTCAACACGATTCCGCGCTTGGCAAGGCTGAGGATTGCGCGGATGGTCAAGAGCGGATTCTTGATCGAACGACACCAACGCGTGAGCGTGCGCTTCGACAAGCTGGTACTACCTCGCGGTGTCGCCACTGGCATTGTCGTCCTACCACAGGGCTGACTGCCCACCGAAAATAGACTCGCCGAATAGGCTCGACCTGATTGAGACATCTGTCTCTCGGGCCGTGGAAGCCCGTTCAGCTCGAGCCCATTCGGTGGGCTATTTTCATGCCATATGCACCATCACGACAGAATCACGACAAACATCACGACATATCGAGTGCATGCTCCTCTTAGCGAAGTTCGCTAGAACCAAAAAACCGCCCCAAAAGGCGGTTTTTTGACACATATAAGGCTCTCAACCGGTTATAGTTTGTAACCCGTTGCTCGCATAGAGCTTGTAGTTCTCGCAGTTGTCTGAACTACTTATGATTATATATCCAAGTCGTCGAGTTCTGCAAGCTCTTTTCGCGCGTTTTCCGCGTAGCTTGATGAGCTTTCCACAGGCTCATCTGTAGAATTTTCCACAACATCGTCTGTTGTGTCGTCAGATGTGCTTTGCGAGCTGCTCTGCGAACCAGTGTAGCCGTCATTGTTGACGATTTTTAGGTTGTAGCGAGCATCATTTTTCGTACCAAGTGCTCGCAGTAGCGTACGCACACTCTGCGCCGTACCGCCACGCTTACCGATAACACGACCCAAGTCCTCTGGGTTCACGGTAAGCGTCAAAAGCACGCCCTTCTCATCTATCATCCGCTCCACCATCACGTCATCTGGATGTTCCACCAGTGACTTGACGACATACTCCACAAATTGCTGGTCTATCGTTGACATACTGCCCTCCTCCTGTAGTTAATCTGTAATCTTAGTATAGCACACAACGTAGTTATGCTTGGTACTTTTTGATAGCCGCGCGCGCCGCTTCTTGCTGGGCCGCCTGTTTGCTGGGACCAACGCCCTCACCCATCTGCTTTTCGCCAACAAATACCCCAAGTGTAAACACTTTATCGTGGTCTGGCCCTTCTTCGCTCAGTACTTTGTACGCGGGGGTGAAACCGTCGATACGCTGTGACAGCTCTTGCAAGTGCGACTTTGGGTCACGCCAGCTGCCAGCACGCAATATGTCGTCAAGCTTAACGATGATATTATCGTAGATAAACTTCTCAGCCGCTTCGTAGCCAAACTCGAGGTAAATCGCCCCAGTAACTGCTTCAAACGCATTTGCCAATATCTGAAGACGCGCCCGGTCCGAACCATTTTTCTCGCCCTTGCTCATGCGAATCAGTGACCCATAGCCCAGTTTCTCACCAGCCGCACCGATGCTCTCTGTTCGCACCAGGGATGAGCGCCAACTCGTCAAGATACCTTCCGGTTCTGAGTAGTTCGCATACAAATAGGCCGTCACCACGAGCTCCAGCACGGCATCACCCAGAAACTCGAGGCGTTCGTTGTGTTCACGAGCTGACTTTTTGTGCTCATTGACATAACTGCGATGCGTCAACGCCGTCACAAATAGGTCAATATTCTCAAATTTCAGCCCTAATACTGTTTTCGCAAACTCCTTGTACGGAGTCACATCCATCCCGCTCATAACCAACCTCCTTCTTGTCGTATTAAGGGAAAAGAGCAGCCCGCGCGTCCGAATTTACTTCGGCGCACGGCGCGATGAGAAAAACCGTAGGTTTGTCTCATGAGCGAAGCGCTCATAACCCTTCCTGTCTAATTCGTTTCATCGCCAACATCATCAGCTTGCCGATGTCTTCATACTCGACCGCGTCCAGCGCATCGTGAAACGAAAACCATTTCAAGCCATTCATCCACTCTTCTTTTTTCGGCTTTTCGTTCGGGTCGAGCGCTTTGACGAGGTAGACTTGCTGAGATATCAGCACCAATTTGTCGATGCGCCGATAGCGAAAGTTCACCTTGCCGAGCCAGCCGCACATGGCAATCTTTTTCAGGCCCGACTCTTCGGTGACTTCGCGCTTGGCCGCTTCCTGCGTCGATTCACCCGGCTCAACATGCCCTTTTGGGATAGTCCATCGGTCACGCGCGTCCTGGTAGAGCAGAAACTCGACGTCGCCCTTGTCATTGCGCCGAAAAATCACGCCACCAGCGGTCGGTTCGCGCACCACCTCCTGGATAGACGGTTTTTTGCGGCCAAAATATTTTTTAACCGTCTGTAGGTTTGGTTTCATCTGAGGAGCCCTCCACGAGAGTTCGATAGGCTGTGCCGAGCACGCCATTGACGAACTTTCCTGAGTTATCCGAACCAAATGACTTCGCTAGCTCCACCGCCTCGTTGATAACGACTTTGTGCGGGACCTTCTCCGTCGAATACAGCAGCTCATACAGCCCCAGTCGCAACACCGCACGGTCGATACGGGAAATCTGCTCGATAGGCCACTCCGGCGCTAGCGGCGCCAACTGACTATCGAGGTCAGTCTGCCGAGCGATGACGCCGTCGACCAGCTGCTCTATAAACGACGCATCGTCGATTGACGACTTGTACCTCTCGAGATTGCGCTTCAATATCTCAGATGCGTTTGCCCACTTGTCTTCGGACTGGACGCGAAACTCGTACTCATACAGAGTCTGCAGTACAATCATGCGACCTAGGTGACGGTTTGATGCCATAGTTCTATTTGGTTCAGTTGTTAATTTATCTTAGTTTTTACCAGTTTCACGCTTGGTTGTCTTCACCTTGACGGGCGAGGTCGCATTGACCCGACGAGCCAACTTTAGCTTCAGGTGACTACGACGCAGGCCAGTCTTGCGCGGGCTTGTATGCTTCTTTGGTTGTGCCATACAACATTCTCCTTTATTTCGGTTTATAGTAACACTTGGTAGCTATTATAGCGGTTTTTCGGTAATTTCTCAAGAGAAATGAGGGGTAAACATTTAGAACATGAAGACAGGCTGATATTTTCTGAAGACTTTCGCCTCAGTTGGAACGCTCCGCGACGTCAAGGTACCGTCGCCAAGCTGCGCGTGAGTGTTAAGGCCGGTACAATAGCTGACGCCGTCGGCCAATGCGCACATCCGATTTACTCCGGCATTGATGGACGTAATATATCTACCCTGCAATCCCGGCGTCTGCATAACAACGGGAGTTGGCGAACAGATTGAATTATTGTTGCAGACATTTGTGTGCCCCAGCCCGCCTGCGCCATGCTGATTGCCACCCCAGCAGTACAGACGGTCGCCCGTATCGGCTTCGGTCGTTAGCGCGCACGGTGTATAGTACGAGCTTGCGATATCACGAACTACTTTTCCATCGAGCGCACCAAGTACACGGATAGGTACGAGCTGATTAGTCAGC
This sequence comes from uncultured Candidatus Saccharibacteria bacterium, assembly GCA_937863095.1. Lineage (GTDB taxonomy): Bacteria > Patescibacteriota > Saccharimonadia > Saccharimonadales > Saccharimonadaceae > Nanosynbacter. The sequence goes on from CALMCP010000012.1 coordinate 9,781, forward strand.
GACCATGTACCCTGACCCATCTGGCCATACTGGTTTGAGCCCCAACAGTACATCTGTCCATCACTCGTCAGCGCGCAACTATGCGACTGAACATAACATGACCGGCTACTCGGTGTGCAACTACCCCCTGTTCCGTCTGGCGTGTCGATAGCTCCATCTTGGGTGCGAGTCGCCGCCACATTAATAACCTTCGTCACTGTTTTGCCGGCCAGTCTTCCACTCTGTTTCAGCACGGCAACTGGTGTGTATCGGTTGGTGGTTGTGTTATCCCCTAGCTGCCCGTAGGTGTTTCTCCCCCAGCAATACGCATCACCGCCCGCCACCGCACAGAAACTACCAGCATACGGATGCGAGGCGATATTCGTCACAGGTCTACCGGCGTGCGTACCGATGGTAGAAACGCGCACCGGGACGTAGCGGTGGGTAGTTGTACCGTCGCCAACCTGGCCGTAGTGGTTGCGCCCCCAGCACCATACATCGCCTCCGGAGACAGCGCATGTTGCATCCCAGCCCATAGCAATCGCCGTCACTTCACCAGTCATTCCGACAGGCTTGAGCACTTTGGCCGGTTTAGTCTGAGGGTTTGGGGGGCTCGGGGCATTGCCTAAGCCAAGATATCCGTAACCACTCCTTCCCCAGCAGTATATCTCGCTGTCTGTCGTTACAGTGCAGGCCGCCTGCATACCCGAAACCACTATCTTGTCCGTCCGACCACGCAGTAAACCCTCTTCGCGCGCTACACGCTCTGGCTGTAGATACACCTTCTCTGCCAGCGATTCGACCCTTCCATTACCCATTTGCCCGTACTGGTTGCCTCCGTTACACCATGTATTGCCCGATAGTACGACACACACCTGGTGTAAGCCACTTGAAATTGACGTCGCATGTACGGGCTCCTGCCTGACTTCAGCCTTGAGCGACTGAGAAAATGTATTAATAACCGTGCCGCTAGAAGTATTGAGCTGTTCAACAATTCCTTGCACCTGCACTTGTATTCCCTCAGCATGAGTACTAGCATTGACAGCAAACAAGGCTCTATGACCTCCGTTATTCATTAGGTACGCGTCCAATTCAGTTAGCACATTGCCGCTGCAATCAGTATTGGGCTTAAGCGGCTTCGCCTCTGTCCATGTTACCGACATACTATTCTCGCGCAAGCACGACTCGGCCCGTCGCGCACCGCTTTCCGCCGCCTCTCTGGCGAGCTGCGTAACATATATCCCCTTCAAGGAGCTACTAGACACCGCCACCATCTGCACTGCCAAGGCAAGGGCTCCAAACATCAGCACCGAAACAATCACTACTGTTGGCAATGTAAATCCCCGAGCACCATACCGCTTCATGTACTCCACTATACTCGCTTATGGCTACTATCGCAATGTGATAATTATGCAAAAGTATTGACTTTTTATCACGCTTGTGGTATGATGGAAGTATGAGAGCGACCGAGTAGCCGCTCTGAAAGGAACTGATTATGAGTAATGATTACGAGAGAACAAAACAGCTGTCATTCGTTGAACAAAAATTCGCACAGTTCATAGACCGAACGACACCCCGAAGCCCCGAGCAAGCTAGGCTTCGCCGGCGCATCGGCGGTGCTCTACTCGCAGCTACTGGCGTCCTAGGAATGGGGCTGCTTCATTCTTGCAAAGCCGATAAAGCCCCCTCAATAGAAGATGGGCCGTTCGAGGGTGACACAAGAGTAGTACAACTCCATACTTCACATAATGACAATATGGACGGTGCTCGAGTGCGCACATCTCCCGACACGGGAATACTCGGTCTAACTAATAAGGTGGCCGAGCTCACCCCAGGTGCCACTATAGCGACCGAGAATGGCGTAAGAATTGCGTGTGACTCTAGTGATACCTATCGAGAAGATGTAACTGGGTCAAAAGTACAGCGGTATTGGGTCGAAGTCCCAGGGGCACAGGTTGCACATGCAGTCAAAGATAGAGAATCCGCCTCAACTGTAGCAGAAATGCCAACAGTATGGTTCGCAGATGATCTGGTGACACTTGAGACCGACGGAAGCGTCACACCATCAGAGCTACTTAGCAAGACAGAGTGCGAATAAAGTACTGTTCATGATTCTGTAAAATAGAACTGGTCAAAGCATGTTGACCAGTTTTAGGTAACAATATTTACTAACTTTCCCGAGATATAGATGATTTTCTTTGGTTCGCCGCCAACAAACCGCTGGACGTTTTCGTCAGCGAGGGCAGCCTGCTTGACAGCGTCTTCGTCAGCGTCGGTTGACAGCTCAAGCTTAGCGCGGAGTTTACCGTTTACCTGGACGATGACGGTCATCACGCTACTCTGGATGAACGAATCATCCCACTTCGGCCAGTGGTCGACGTGGATAGTCCCGCTATGTCCCAGTTCGTGCCACAGCTCCTCGGTGATGTGCGGCGCAAAAGGTGCGAGGATTTGCAGCAAACTCTCCAGCGCGAACGTCCACTCAGCTGACTGCGTCATGCCGTCGGCCTCCTTTATCTTGTAGAGCGCATTGACCATCTCCATCATCGCCGCTACAGCAGTGTTAAACTTCTCGTCCTCGATGTCGCGGGTGACTTTTTTGATGGTGGCGTGGGTGACTTTCAAAATCTCACCCTCCGCGGTAGAGGCTGGAGGTGTATCTTCGGAAAAATTTTGGGCATCTTCAGAGGGACCCGAAATATTTTCCGAAGATACCCGAGAGCCGACCTCGATAAACTCTTGTACTATATTCCACACCCGGTTCAAAAACCGATACGTCCCCGGCACGCCACGTGTGTCCCATGGCGCATCCATGTCATACGGTGCGATAAACATTTCGTACACCCGCAAGGCATCGGCACCGTAGCCCGAGTCCATGATTTCCATCGGGTCAATGACATTGCCCTTGGACTTCGACATCTTCTGTCCGTCCGGCGCCATGATATAAGCGTTGTACATCATCCGCTTGAACGGCTCAGGCGTCGGTACAAGCCCTAGCTTGTAGAAAAATCGCATCCAGAAACGGCTGTAAAGCAGATGCGCTACCGCGTGGTCAGCGCCGTTGTAGTAGTCAACCGGCAGCCACTGCTTCGCCAACTCTGGACCCCACGCCTGTTCGGCGTTGAACGGGTCGATATAGCGGAGGAAATACCAGCTTGAACAAGCATAGCCATCGAGCGTATCGGTTTCACGCCGACCCTCCACCCAAGCTTCGCCATCCGGCTTTGGCTCGGTGATGGCGACCGTCTCACCAGTGTCGACGTTCACCCAAACACGCACCCAATCATCCACTTGTGCCAGTACCGACGTGTTGCCGCCCGTCGGCTTGAAATCGTCAACGTCGGGGAGGATGACCGGCAAGTTTTTCTCGTTGACAGCGATAGGCTCACGCCCTTCAACATGGACGATAGGAATCGGCGCACCCCAGTAACGCTGGCGCGAGATAAGCCAGTCACGCATCTTATAGGTGACCTGCGAACGACCCGTGCCTTGCTCTTCCAGCCACGCCACTATCTGCTCACGAGCATCTTCACTGCGCTCACCGTTAAATGCACCGCTGTTGACCAGTTCGCCCTCGCCGGTGTAGGGGCCAGTTTCGTCATCACTATCTGGCTTGTCAATCACTTGGATGATAGGCAGATCAAACTTCGTCGCAAACTCATGGTCACGCTCATCGTGTGCTGGGACCGCCATGACAGCGCCAGTACCGTAGCCGCCTAACACATAGTCAGCCACCCAGATGGGCACTTTGGCACCATTGACCGGGTTGATAGCGTAACTACCGGTGAAAACGCCTGTTTTCTGTTTGTTTTCCTGACGTTCAACTTCTGACTTGCTCGTCGCGGTGGCGATGTAGTCTTCGACTTTTTGGCGCGTTTCGGACGTTACTAGTTGTTTCGCAAGCGGGTTTTCGGGTGCAAGCGCCACAAAACTGGCACCAAACAAGGTGTCAGGACGAGTGGTAAATACCGTAATGATGTCGTCCGAACCCTCGACGGCAAACTCAACTTCAGCGCCAACCGACCGGCCAATCCAGTTTTTCTGCATGGTTTTGACCATATCCGTCCAGTCAAGCGCATCAGTCGCCTCGAGTATCTCGTCGGCATACGCGGTGATGCGGAAAAACCACTGCTTGAGGTTGCGCTTGACAACTTGGTTGCCGCAGCGCCAGCACTTGCCACCCTCAACCTGTTCATTTGCCAGCACGGTATTGTCCGTTTCACACCACCACTGTGGCTGCTCCTTTTGGTAAGCGAGGTCGTCCTCGTAGAGTTTGGCAAATATCCACTGTGTCCACTTATAATACTCCGGGTCAGCCGTCGAAATTTCCTTTGACCAGTCGAAACTAAAGCCTAGGCGCTTGAGCTGGCGGATGAAATTTTCCTTGGCTTCGTCGTGCGCGTCACGCGGTTTTTTGCCGACTTTGATAGCGTAGTTTTCGACTGGCAGACCAAAGCTGTCCCAGCCGATGGGGTGATAGGAATTGTAGCCCTGCTGACGCTTGGCGCGGACTTTGATGTCCGAGAACTGGTAGGTTCGGCCGTGACCGATGTGAATCCCTGCTCCGGTGATGCCCGGTAGCATGCTAAAGCCGTAGTACTTCGGCTTGGTCGTGTCATGCAAATCAACATGGTAGGTACCGTCCCGCTCCCACCTGTCTTGCCATTTTTGCTCAATGTCTATTGGATTGTAGCGCTTCATATCTGTTAAGTATAGCATATCTCTTCTTCATACTCCGACCCCCTGAACGAGCCAGAGGACAGGCCCGTTCGGAGTATCCAGTAGAAATGAATTCGTTTTATACTGGATTACCCGGATAAACCGGGTAATGACAGGTGCCTACCTTTTCTAGAATCTAACCTCTAGTATCTAGCTTCTATTTCTATACCTACTATTGTACGTGTCGAGCTTCTCCCCGCCAAGACGGTTGGCAGTAAAGAAGGCTTGCTTACGTTGGAGCCAGTGCGGCTCTTGACGAACGAGCTGGGCTTCGTCGCTGGTCGAGCTGAGGTTGACTTTAATAGCCTCTTCGAGCCATACCCCACCGCTCGATCCCTTCAACAGCGCTACACCACCTGGTTGCAATTTTTCACGGACGAACGCCCCGGCTTCTATCGCGTCGCGGCACTCTTTCACCTGACAGCCCTGCTGGCGAGCTGCTGGCGCGAGTGAAGTGCTGGCTTTTTCACCAACAGTTACCACCCAGTCAAGCATATCGCCGCGACAATGCCCACCCAACTCGGCATGAGCTTGCTCGGATATGCCACGCAACCCGTTCATAGTGCCCAGTACCGCGATGCGCTGCGGCACTTCGAGGGAATACAGCGTCTGGAGCGCTGAAAGTGCCGTCTGTGGCGATGAGCTATAACTGTCGTCAATCAACCATGTTTCGTCAGCACCGCGCAGCAGGTTCATCCGCCCCGCCAGTGGCCGCAGGCTGTCCAGTCCTTTAACGAGACCGTCCTCGCTGAGACCGAGTTTGTACGAAACCGCAGCAGCAGCGATTGCCGGGCGGAGATTGTGCTCTCCTAGCAGACGCAGGTGTACCGGCGCACCATCTGGGCGCTCGGGTGAGATGATAGTACCACTATGCCCGCCCTCAAGCGTAAAGTCATGCTCGTCGAACGAATACTCAGCGACTGAGCTCGTGCCGTACGTTGTGATGTTTGGATTTGTCAGAAAACCGGCAAATCGCCCCTCAATATCGTCGCGATTGATGAGCGCTGTTTTTGCATTGTTCGCTAGCGTAATCATCTCGTTCGCTACCTCTTCAAGCGAGTGCTCGACTTGCATGCGGCCGCTCGACACCGAAGTAATCACCGCGATATCTGGCAGCAGATAGTCGCGAAACCAGGCATTGTAGCCCAGTTCTTGCGGGTTGAACTCTTGAACGATAACCTGCACCTCCGGTCGCTCGGCCTTGACGCGCTTTTTGACACCACGCAGTGCCCTGTACCAGCGAAATACACCTTTTTCCGGCAGGCGCACGCCCATGATTTGCAGGAAAACATCGGCCTTGGTACGCGGCTCTTCCTCGCGCAGCTGAACGCTCATGGTCTGTGCCAGGACGGTACCGATGGCGACTTTGGCACTAGTTTTTCCAGCACTGCCCGTCACGGCGATGAGCTTGACATCAGGATGGCGCGCGAAAAACTCGCGAGTGAGTTTGGCCAATTTCAATTCAACGCGCTTCGAGGGTGCTTTCATATACTCATTTTACCATAAGAAGTTTCAAAATGGATTGAGCTGCTATGCGCCCACCCGGGGCATGTTTGTTTTCGGCTGTTTGTGTTGGTCGGCGTGTGGGGAAATGCCCCAATGCACACCAGCTCATGGCTTATTATGCGCTGAAACCTCGCAATAAGCAATAGTACTTTACTTTTTGGGCGATAGTGTGGTTAAATAAGGGTGTTCAGAAGCTCGCATGTACATTTGTTGTATTGAAGCAGGTCGATCTGACGCTAAGCATAACAATGAAAGAAGAGTACATGCAGAAGCAAAATCTTTTTGTCGGTAGCCTAGCCTACGCTACTACCGACGACAGCCTGAAGGCATTCTTTGAGACAGTTGGCGAAGTTGAACGCGCCTCTGTCGCAACAGACCGCGAAACAGGCCGCTCTCGTGGATTTGGATTTGTGACGTTTGCAGATGAAGCGAACAACCAAAAAGCTATTGACCAGTTAAATGGTAAAGAGCTTGATGGTCGCGCTATCACCGTTAACGAAGCACGTCCCCGCGAGGACAAGCCACGCCGCGACTTTGGTGGCGACCGTGGTGGTGACCGCGGCGGTTCATTCCGTCAGCGCAGCTGGTAGTTTACTGGCGCACCAGAAATAGCCCTTCGTAATGAGGGGCTATTTTGTTATCTGCGACTCAAACATACGGTAGTAACGACCTTTTTTCGCCACCAACTCAGCGTGCGTGCCGCTCTCGACAACTTTTCCCTGCTCCATCATGTAAATGACGTCAGCTTTTTCGACAGTCGTCAGACGGTGACTAACGATGATGAGTGTTTTATCTCTACGCTGAAATAGCCGCTTAAATATGCGTGACTCCGCCAGTGCATCAATCGCGCTCGTCGGCTCATCGAGAATCATGATAGGCGCATCGCGGTAGAAGTTTCGAGCAAGTGCTAGCCTTTGTGACTGTCCGCCACTGAGTTCCGTCGCTGTCGATTTGTCATCATCCTCAGCCATCCATCGCTCGATGAACGTATCCATGCCGTGCGGCTGTTTGTTCACCACCTCCATAAACTCTGCCATTTTCATCGCCTCCACGACCGCTTCGTCTGTTGGGTTCTTGCGCACATCACCCAACGTCACATTTTCACGCATCGTCGCAAATACGTATTCAACAAATGACTGTCCCAGCAGTGCAATCTGCGCATGCCACGAACTTTTCTTGACACTCGACAAATCACGCCCATCCACCAGTACACGGCCCTTCGTCGGCTGGTACAACCCCATCAGCAGTTTGATGAGCGTGCTTTTACCAGCGCCATTTTCTCCGACAATTGCTACGCGCGAGCCCTGAGTGATTGTCATTGAAACATCATCAAGTACCAGCACATCCGTCTCTGGATAGGCAAACGAGACACGCTCAACTGTTATAGCTTCTGCCAGCTTCTGTATGTGTGCGCCCTCTTCGTCGCCCGAATCCAGCTCCATGAACTGCTGATACTGGGCGATATTTGCCAAATCTTCATCTATCCGCCCCAGTTGCGACGCCAAACTGCCCGCCTCGCTAAACGCTCGACTGACCATCTGTTGTACATAGACAAACTGTCCAATTGGCTGCTGGCGATTGATGATTTCCAACGCGACCCAGATGAGCGCGCCCAGTTCAACCAGTGCCGTTCCAGCGTCGGCTGCCAGCTGCTTCCAGATGGTTTGCAGCTCAAACTCGAGCCGCTCTTTGTCATCTTTATCGCGAAGTTTCGCATATGTTTTGATGAGGTGCTTTACTACACCGTACACTCGCATCTCGGAGATATTACGCGGCTGCTGCAACATCCAGCCGATATTCCCCTTGCGACGGCGATTGGTGATATTGCCCTCCCAGTGCTTAACTTGCCGACGAGCTAATCGTAACTGAATAATCATGCCAGGGACAGCCGCGACCGTCACCACGACGCTCAACCACGGCGAGATGATAGACAACGCGATGATAGCGGCGATAGCACCGATGACACTGGTGAGCATCGAGCTAATCGTGTCAAAAATATACGAGAAAAAGTAGCTGAAGCGCCGAGCCTTTTCGTGCAGGTCGATAACGTCTTTGTCGTCATAGGCTGCAAAAGGCAAACTGGTCAGTTTTAGCATCATCTCATCTTCGATGGACGCCTCAACTGCGTAGCGCATCTTCTGTGAGATGTAATTACTGACGCTGCGCCACAACAACATGAACAAGCCGATAAGCGCCGTGATGACGACATAAAACAGTGCCTGGTTTGGAGCCTGCGCTTCGCCCGCATAGGCCGCTGCTAGCGCGGTAGTCGTAGCGGCCGCAAAGTACGCCGTGGCTATCGGCAATACTGCCTGAATAACACTGTCAATTAACTTAACAACGGCGATACTCGGCGCCATGCGAAACGAACGCTGACCGACTTTAAGCATCGCCCGGAGGTATTGTTTAGTGGTCATGGGTTGTTTTTTCGTCGCCATGGCGGTCAATTACTTATTTTTCATTATTTAAATTATCGACAATGTATTTAGTCGCCTCATCAATGGTCATATTCTTCTTTATAGACTTTTCGTTTGCTACACCTAAGTAATCATGCTCTTTCCACCACAACTTCATTTCATTCTCTCCAAATTCTTCATGATTATCTTTGGTAGCATGTCTACGGAGCGTCTCTTCAAACGGAACATCAATATAATAAACATGTGTATCACCCTTAAAATCCCTAAGTAACATATTAAGCATTTTTGAATACTTCTTATTTGACAAGATACCCTCAAGAACAACGGTAGTGTCAAGGGAGTTTCCGTACATTACTAAGTCATAAATAAGCTGGATTGCTGGATTATTCTCCTTATCCTCCACATTAAGCATTCGAATCCTTACATCATCCTGAGAGACTAACATAGTGCCTTCCCCTAGGTACTTTTGAACATTCTTAGAAATAGTAGTTTTACCACTTCCAGAGTTACCGCGAATTATTATAAGTCTACTCATTTCTTGTTCTTTAACATTATACTGTATTCTCTAAATTATGATCATCCCAGTTTTCAGTGAAGTGACGCGCCTCAGTAACCATTTACTCCTAATTTAAGAGTTGTGCTTTATTGTTAAAGCCTAGACTCTATAGCTATGGCATGAAA
>CALMCP010000013.1 GCA_937863095.1 uncultured Candidatus Saccharibacteria bacterium
ACGTCGCCACCACGCACCGTGCTCCATGACACGTTCATCGCCCTGCTCGTAGGGGAGATTGATGTCAATTTTGGGGATGTAGAGGCGGTTCTCGGTCGGAATCTCTGTAGCGGTGGCTTCGAGTTTGGCGACAGTTGTATTGTTGGTCGGGTTGACCGTATGAACGATGAATAATGGCATGAGCGCCGTGACGAGCACATAGGCTCCAGCAGCCAGCATAAGGATAGCAAGGATAGTGGCAAATGGACGTAAACGTGGGCGGGAAGTGTGCATGCGTCTATTGTACGTGATATGCTGATAAGATGAAACATGCCGCAAAGGCCTTGATTCGCGATAGTCAGGGAAAGATTTTAGTGCTGCAGCGCAGCGAAACACACCCACATCTGGCGCATGATATTGACTTGCCGGGTGGGGAGATTGAAGATGGCGAGCTGGTCGAAAGCGGTTTGACGCGTGAAGTGGCCGAGGAGACAGGACTGTCACTGTTATTTACTCCAGAGGATAGAAAACACGCCTGGCAGTCGCTGTTTGGAGCAGAGTACTCGTTATACGAGGTGTCGACTTCTACGGATAATCAAATCGTCATCAGCTGGGAGCACGAATCCTATATGTGGATGACCGAAGAGGAGCTGGTCGCGCACGAGGCAATCGATGCTTTTATGCATCGAGCGCAAGAGTGGCTGAGTGCCCAGGAGGGTTCGCGAAAAGGTCAAACCTGAGCATATCTCGGGGCGATTGCCTTGAATATTATTGTGGTGAGACGTCTCCAATATACCCCGCCCAACGCTCGGCTTCGGGTGCGGTGGCGGCATCATCAAGACCCATGCCGACGAGCCAGACATCGGGGGTAGTAAAGCCGACCAAGAGGGGTGCGTCAATACTATCACGAATAACATCCTTGTCAATTAGTACGATAAGTCCAACAGAGGCTGCGCCGCTATCTAGTAGGAGCTGCTTCATGGTCGTGAAAGTGATGCCTTTATCAAGGCAATCGTCGAGCACAATAATTGACCGATTGGTAATCACCGAAGTATCCACACTACTATAGACTGACACATCGCCTGGTGTTTGGTCGGTGCCATAGGCGCTTGCATGCATGTAGACGACCTCTGGGTGAAATCCAGAATCCTGGCGCGTAATGGCGCTCATGAGCTGTGCAGTAAAGGGTACGGCGCCCTTGAGTAGACATACAAAAAGTGGCTTATTGTCGTGGAAGCGGTCAATAACATCTTTGGCCATTTGTTCGATACGTGCTTGGACTTGTTCGGAGGTATAGAGAATCTTCATAAGGCCATTGTATGATACAATAGAGGAGTAAGTAAATGCGCGGACAGTGATAGATACGAGGCGTCCCAGACGGTTCATACCTGTTACTCTCCGCCAGAAATGGAGGACAGTTATGTCTATTATCAACCCTCATGGTAAAGAGATTTTTTCGGTTACCACGGATTTTTGTGGCAAGCCACTGACGCTCGAGGTTAATCGCGTTGGCTTTCGCTCTACTGCCAGCGTACTGGCGACCTATGGCGACACGGTGGTGCTGGGGACGGCGCAAGTAGGCTCACGCCCTGTGCAGCTGGATTATTTTCCGCTAAGTATTGACTATGAAGAGAAATTTTATGCAGCCGGCAAGATTAGTGGCAGTCGGTTTATCAAGCGTGAAGGCCGCCCATCAGACGAAGCAGTGCTGATTGGCCGCCTTATCGACCGTCCGATTCGTCCGCTGTTTCCAAAGGGCTATCGCCAGGAAGTTCAGGTGGTGGCCAGCGTGTTGTCGATGGACCCGAACTTTCGTCCTGACTCGGTAGCGATGATTGCCGCCAGCGCAGCGCTGATGCTGACAGGTACGCCATTTGACGGTCCTGTTGCGGGCATCCGTGTTGGCCGCGTCAACGGTGAATTCAAGGCATTTTTGACGCCAGAGGAGCGCGCCGAGAGCGACCTGGACATCGTGGTGGCGGGCATCGAAACAGGCGTGACCATGGTTGAGGCTGCGGCACACGAAGTGTCTGAAGAAGTCATCGGTGAGGCGCTAGAGTGGGCATTCAAGGCCTACCAGCCGGCGATTGAGCTACAGCGAGAACTGGCCGCCAAAGTCCAGCCCGTTGTCCAGGAGTATGAACTGGTTCTGCCAGATGAAGCCGTACAGACAGAGGTAGACGCGTGGATTGCGGACAAATTAGGCCAAAAACTTCGCGCACCCTACCCAGAGCGCAACGAAATGGTCAACGAACTACGCTGGGCGTTTCACGAGGCGTTTGGCGAGAAGCTGGGCGAGGACTACACCAAAGAACTACGCGACGAATACGACGAGGCCTTCACCATGGCGCTTCACAAAGACGTGCGCCGCGGCATCGTCGAGGAACAGTTACGTCCCGATGGCCGCGGGTTGGACGAAGTGCGCGTGCTCAGCTCGGAAGTGGGCGTATTGCCGCGAACCCACGGCTCCAGCATCTTTACGCGCGGGGTGACCCAAGGTCTCAACATTGTCACATTGGCACCACTCAGCTATGCGCAGATGGTTGACACCATGGAAATCAATGACGGCGAGCGACGCTATATGCATCACTACAATGCGCCGGGCTATACCGTAGGCGAAGTACGCCGCCTAGGCAGCCCAGGGCGCCGCGAAATTGGCCACGGCTACCTAGCTGAGCGCGCGTTGATTCCAGTACTACCAACTGAAGAAGAATTCCCGTATGCCATCCGTTCTGTCACAGAAATCATGAGCCAAAATGGCTCGACTAGCATGGCAGCGACGTGCTCAAGCTGTCTGGCGCTAATGGACGCTGGCGTACCAATCAAGCGCCCTGTTTCAGGCATCGCCATGGGTCTGATGATGGACGGCGACACGCCGTACATCTTGACCGACATCGCCGACGCCGAGGACTTTGCGGGTGATATGGACTTCAAGGTCACGGGAACCGAGCAGGGCATCACGGCCATCCAGATGGATATGAAACTGCATGGACTCCCCGTTGAGATTTTGAAGCAAGCGATTAGTGGAGCCAAGAGTGGCCGTGCACATATCCTTCAGCACATGCTGACGACGCTTGCGGCTGCGCGGACAACGCTTAGCCCATACGCGCCACGTATCGAGAAGATTAAGATAAATCCTGAGAAAATCGGCGCAGTTATTGGTAAGGGCGGTGAAGTGATAAATAAGATTACATCAGAAACTGGTGCGGAAATCGATATCAAAGAAGACGGGCTTATCACCGTTGCGAGTCCAGATGGTGCATCAATTGAGAAAGCAATCAATTGGATTAAGAGCTTGACGGAAGAGCCGGAAGTCGGCCGTACCTACGAAGGTAAGGTTGTTAGCATCAAGGACTTTGGTGCATTTGTGAACATCCTGCCAGGCATTGATGGCATGGTCCATATCTCGCAGCTGTCAAACGAGCGTGTCGCTAATGTCACTGATGTTCTGCATGACGGTCAAATTGTCAGAGTAAAACTGACTGGTATCGATGAGCGTGGGCGGTTGAGTTTGAGCATGAAAGACGTACAGTAGTATAGAGACACCATGGATAAGTCGCAGGCTCTTGAAGAACTTCAAGCAAAAATCATCGCTGATGAGATATGTCCAGAGCTGGCTGCGCAGGCAGCGCAGCTGGTGATGGGCGACGGCAACCCTGACGCGAACATTGTTTTCATTGGCGAGGCGCCGGGGCAGAAAGAGGATGAGCAAGGATTGCCATTTGTTGGTGCAGCTGGGAAGTTTCTAAACGAGATGTTGAACGAGGCGGGAATGGAGCGGGGTGACGTTTATATTACAAATATCGTAAAGTATCGTCCGCCAAACAATCGCGACCCGTTGCCAGAGGAAAAGGCTGACTTTTTGCCATACCTCCTCCGGCAACTTGAAATTATTGACCCCAAAGTCATCATCACCCTCGGTCGGCATAGCATGGAGTATTTTTTGCCAAACGCAAAAATCAGTCAAGCACATGGCCAAGCGGTACGCAAAAAAGTGCTCTACCACGACAAAACCGAGCACGAATGGCTGTTTATCCCGCTCTACCACCCGGCTGCTGCGCTCTACAACGGTTCTATGCGACAAGTGCTTATCGACGACTTTTTGGGTGCGGCCGAGCTTGCTCGTTCGCTCTAGCTTGACTTTTTTGCTCGAGTTTGCTATACTGATAAGTACTGCAAGGGGAATTATAGGCATGTTCACTCTGTACTCTGGTTCCTCCTCTCGTAATCATATTTGTAATACCAGTTTTTCATAGAATAAAAAGGAGAAAGACAATTTATGGGTCAACGACGACTCTCTACGCCGCAGGCAGATGATGCCAAAAGGCGGCCACACGCAACCAAAAAAACCAATAATGCAGTGCTCAACAGCACCAACACGAGGAAAGGCGAGGTGTTTCGAGCACAGCGCCGCACCTCAGAAAATGTCAGCTTGCGCGCCAGCCAGCACATCATCGACATCCCGGTCAACAAGTCGGTCTACAACGGCTATGGGGGCGAGCAGTTCAGCCTGAAGATGCAGCCACGCCAACAGCGCGGCGGAGCGCCAAAGTTGCGCATCATTCCTATTGGTGGTGTTGGCGAGATGGGCATCGGCAAAAACATGAATGCCATCGAGTATGACGACGAGATTATTATCGTTGACATGGGCTTCTTGTTCCCAGGTTCTGACTACCCGGGCATCAACTACATCACCCCTGACATCACCTACCTCGAGGAGAACAAGCACAAGATAAAAGCGCATGTGTTCACGCACGGTCACCTCGACCACATCGGCTCGTTCCGCCACTTTATCCACCGTATTCCGGCTCCAGTGTATGGTTCGAAGTTCACCATCGGTATGCTCAACCGCACCATGGATGACGCAGACACAGACTTCCAGCCGGACTACCGGGTGATGGACCCGCTGAGTCATGAAATTGTTCAAGTGAGCGACAGCTTCTCCATCGAACTTGTACGCGTCAACCACTCCATCCCTGACTCAACGGCAGTCGTCATCCGCACGCCCCTCGGCGTCATCGTCGATTCGGGTGACTGGCGCTTTGAAGAAGAGCCGGTCGATGGCCAGAAGTTTGACCTCGAGCGGTTGACGGAGATTGCCAACAAAGAAGGCATCCTGATGTTCATGAACGAGTCGACCAACTGCGAGTCAGATGGTACGCACACTCACGGTGAGTTTGACATTCAGCACTCCATCGGCCAGGTGATGGACAAGTACCCCGCAAGCCGTATTATCCTCAGCTGTTTTTCGAGCCAGATTCACCGTATGCAACTGATTTTGGACGAAGCCAAGAAGCACGACCGCAAGGTGGCGTTTGCAGGGTATTCGATGATTCAGAACCTTGAAGTAGCACTGCGAGCAGGGACTATCAGGGTGCCAAAAGATACCATCGTCAAGATGGAAGACCTTGCGAAATATCCTGATGGCAAGGTGTCGATTGTCTGTACTGGTTCACAGGGCGAGTTCAACGCCGTGCTCAACCGTATGGCCAGCGGCTCACACAAACACATCAAGATAAAGGGCTCAGACGTCATTGTCTTCAGCTCAAATCCTATCCCGGGCAACGAGAAAAATGTTGTTCGAACGGTTGATGGCCTGATGCGCGAAGGTTCAAGTGTCGTGCAAAACGGCAAAACACACTTGACGGGCGTCGGTCCACTCCACCTTTCGGGACACGGCTACTACGACGACCATGTGGTGCTTATCAACGCGCTCAACCCAACCTACTACATGCCGATTCATGGTGAGTTTCACATGTTGGTGCACAACGCCGAGCTGGCCGAAAAAGAGTGTGGCATACCGAAGCAGAACATCTTTGTCTGCGACGCTGGTGACATCATCGAGGTTGACTACGAGCGCCAAGCCAAGAAAGCTGGGCGTATCCAGGTGGGCGGTGTTATGTACGACGACTCTGGCGCTATCGTCTCTGAAGTGGTCCTCAAAGACCGTATCCACATGGCGACCGAGGGTATGTTTGTGGTAGTACTGACCATCCAAAAGGGCACTGGCCGACTACTGACCAGTCCGGACATCATCTCGCGTGGGTTTATCTACCTGCGTGACTCTGAGGAACTGATGAGCCTCATCCGCCAGTACCTCCGCCAAAAGATGACCAAGGGTCTGAGCGGGAAGTACGACGTTGAAGTACTGAAGAAAGAGGTCAAAGACGAAGTGACGCACATCCTTTACGACCAGACGCGTCGCACGCCTATCGTTATTCCAGTGATTAACGAGATAGGTCTGCGAGGCCCAGGTGGTGGTCAAGGGCCGCGCCCACAGCAGGGCCGTTCCGTAGAGAAAGCATCTGCCCAGCCGCTGTCGATGAACAGCATGCCACGTCGCAAGTTCCCAGGCAAACAAGTACCCGACACCGAAGCCAACGACACTCGCGGCCGCGAACGCACCGACGCTCGACCATACTAGTGCCATCTAGGCTCTTGGCTTTTTTGTCCCTGTCATACCCCGACCCCTGAACGAGTCAGAGGGCAGGTCCGTTTGGGGTGTCTACGTGTTCTCGTCATTGCCCGACTTGTTCGGGCAACCTAGTGAGAAATAGGATAACTAATTCATGCCTACTGGATTACCCGGATAAACCGGGTAATGACAAAAACTGCGGGGTAGAGGGTGTAAAAATCTGAATCTCAAAATCCTTTGAGACAGACTAAAGGCGTAGCGCAAGGTGTGTTACGCTTTAGTGAACACACCGAAAGCGGTCTGTTGAGGAGGGTTTTGAGATTCAGATTGAAAAAAAGTTGACATAACTCACATAGTGTGATATAATGTAATCATGGATGTACCCCATGCGATAAAGTGGTACAATATAAACAGTTATGGCAAAAAAACGAAAGTCAAAGAAGAAAGCACCTGCCGCTGCGTCGACCCCGAAGCATAGCTTGCCGGCTGGGTTTTGGTCGCAGGTGGGGGCAGTGTTGTGGATAGTTCTGTCACTATTGCTAGTCGTGTCGTGGTTTGGTAAGGGCGGGCCAGTGGTCGAATGGATTGGTCACACAATGCAGCAAATCATCGGTTACGCGATGTACGTGCTGCCAGTCCTGCTTGCCTATGTTGCTGTGAGTGTGTTTCGCTCAGCAGAGAATAGGCTCCCGTTTGTAGTGAAGTTTGCTTCGGTTATCGTCCTCGTCTGGCTGGCGGGGCTGTTCGGTCTGCTTAAAACAGAAGCTCGGCCGCTGGCGGGTGGGTTTGTCGGCGATACGGCCAACCAAGCCATGCTGGCCATGGTCGACCCGGCGGTGGCGGTATTTATCTATATCTTGCTTATCATCATCACAGCGCTGTTTATCACTAGCACCAGTCCGTGGGCGCTCATCTCGAGCATCTGGGGGCTGATGAAGAGCGACCGCGTAGAAGAAGCGGCAAATGCTGATGTTATGAAAAAGGCTGCTAGGACCGAACCGGCCAAGAAGATGAATGACATCAAACTCAATGCCGGTGTGCCTATCGTCGATGATTCTACTAAGGAGAAGAAGCCGGGCGGACTGTCGAGCCTGAAAAATAGTGCCAAAATCGACAAGGTGGCCGAAGAACAGTCGGCTCTCGTGACGGCACACGATCCAAACTGGAAGGGGCCAGGCCTGGAGCTGCTGGAGCAAAAGGAGAGCGCGGCCGATGTCGGGGACTATCACCACAGTGCTGAAGTTATCCGCGATACGTTGGGTGAATTTAACATCGATGTTGAGATGGGCGAGGTGAATATCGGTCCAAAAGTGACGCAGTATACGCTCAAACCGCCGAGCGGCGTGAAGTTGACGCGCATCACCGCGCTGGAGACGAACATCGCGCTCAACTTGGCGGCGCAGAGCCTGCGCATCGAGGCACCTATCCCTGGGCAGCGCGCCGTGGGCATCGAGGTGCCAAACCGTAAAGCGGCCGACGTGCGACTCTACGGCGTGCTGAACTCAAAGCAGTGGAAGGCAACGCGTGAACCGCTGAGTTTCGCTATCGGTAAAGATATCTCTGGTCAAGCAGTGGTCGGCGAGCTGAACAAGATGCCACACTTGCTGGTTGCTGGTCAGACAGGTTCTGGTAAATCGGTCATGATAAACACGCTGCTGACGAGCCTGCTCTACCGCAACAGCCCGAGTGATATGAAACTCATCCTTGTCGACCCGAAGCAAGTCGAGATGGCACCGTACGAGGACATCCCACACTTGCTGACACCGGTGATTACCGAGCCGGAGAAGACTATCTCTGCGCTGAAGTGGGCGGTCAACGAGATGGAGCGTCGCTACAAACTACTGCGTGATGAGACTGTGCGCGATATCGCTAGCTACAACAAGAAGATTAAGTCGAAGGGCACGAAGATAGCCGTAGCCGACGAAGACGGCAATGTCCAGCAGCACGAAGAGGGCGCCATGCCATACATCGTCATCGTCATCGACGAGCTGGCCGACCTGATGATGGTGGCGGCGCGCGATGTTGAGGCACTCATCGTTCGTTTGGCGCAAAAGGCACGTGCCGTCGGCATCCACTTAGTGCTGGCAACGCAGCGGCCGAGTGTCGATGTCATCACCGGGCTCATCAAGGCAAATGTGCCAGCACGAATCGGCTTTACAGTGGCGTCGCAGGTCGACTCACGGACGATTCTCGACCAGATTGGCGCTGAAAAATTGCTGGGACAGGGCGACATGCTGTTACTGACACCAAGTATGAGCAAACCGAAGCGCATCCAAGGTGCATGGGTGACCGACGCCGAAGTAGTGCGCATCGCTGACCACTTGCGCATGCAGTCGGCGCCGCAGTATAACAATGACGTCGTGGCGCAGCCCGTCCAGCTCAACGGTAAGGGTGGTGTGGTGATGGACTTTGACAGTGGTGAGGGTAGCGATGACATGTTCCGAGACGCTGTGCGCGTGGTCATCGAAGGCCGTAAGGCCTCGACTAGTTTACTTCAGCGACGCCTGCGCATCGGCTACGCCCGAGCGGCACGTATCATCGAAGAGATGGAAGAACAGGGTATCGTCGGTCCAGCTGACGGCTCGCGGCCACGTGAAGTGCTCATCTCAAGCCTTGACGAGCTTGGCGGCGAAGCAGAGATATAGACTTTTCTTCTCGAATAGAGTATAATTAGTCCTAATATAAACCTAAGGTTGCCTGAAATAGGGCAATCATCCACATGGATTCCAAAGGAGGAAACGTGAAAGAATACGAACTGACCGTTCTGATTCACCCAGACCTGGAGACAGATTTGGACAAGGCACTTGGCAAAGTCAAGTCGCTGGTCACCGACAATGGCGGTGAGATTATCAAAGAAGATAACTGGGGCAAGAAGAAGCTGGCCTACCAGATAAAGCGCGAAGATTTTGCTATCTACGTGTACTTTGAGGTCAATCTGCCTGCTGACGCACCGCTGAAAATCAGCAATACGCTGAATATCACCGACGAAGTGCTGCGCTATCTGCTCGTCAAGGCAGACGACAAAGCTCGTCAGGCACTGGCCGAGCAAAAAGAGCGCGAAGCGAAGAGCGAGAGCGAAGAAGATAATTAACGGACGCTAGATACTAGACGCTAGATACTAGAGATACGTTCTAGAATCTAGAATCTAGAATCTAGAATCTAGATAGGAGTCGTTATGGCACGAAGTATCAACCAAGTTATACTCATGGGACGCTTGACGCGTGACCCAGAGCAGCGCACTACAACAACTGGTAAAAATATCGCCAGCTTTAGCATCGCGGTCGACCGCGGTGGGCAAGATGACCAAGCAGACTTCTTTGACATCACTGCTTGGGAGCGACTGGCCGACCTCGTTATGCAGTACTTGTCGAAGGGTCGACGTGTGCTCGTACAGGGGCGCTTGCGTCAAGACAGTTGGGATGACAAGGAGACGGGCAAAAAGCGCTCGCGCGTTGAAGTCACCGCTACTGATGTGACCTTTCTCGATGGTCCTGGTGACGGTGCTGGTGCTGGTGGTGCGAACTCGGGCGGTTCTGCGGCGCGCCCTGCGGCTCAGTCGAAACCCGTTGTCGATGACATCGATGATAAGCCGATTGATTTGTCGGAAATACCATTTTAGCGATAGAACTCAGAATATAGAATTAAGAATATAGAATGAGCAGAGGAAACGGTCCGAAGGTAGTTGTTGGAAGTATATTCTAACTTCTCCATTCTCACTTCCAACTTCTGCTCCTGAAAGGAGCAACATATGAAACGATCCAAAAAAGACACCCCTACGGTGTTTGACTACAAAGATGTAAAGACGCTGGTGCGCTTTATCAACTCATACGGCCAGATAGAGCCTATCGGCCGCACCGGACTGAGTGCCAAGCAGCAGCGAAGCCTCGCCGTCGCTATCAAGCGAGCCCGCCACTTGGCGCTGATGCCGTTTGTGATGAGCAATTAGCTGTTTAGAATTCAGAATATAGAATTTTGATTTTAGAAGAGAGTAGTACGTGGGCTCACAAACATTCCGAGATGTAAAAGCGTGGCAGTCGGCATATGATTTGACGCTTGCTGTCTATGAGGTAGTAAAGTCGTTTCCGAACGATGAGCTGTATGGATTGACTAGCCAGCTCAAACGGGCGGTTGTATCCATCCCCTCAAATATAGCTGAGGGTTTTGGTCGTCGTAGCAGCAAAGAGAAGGACCAGTTTTATTCGATAGCGCATGGGTCGCTAACCGAAGTGGAAAATCAGCTGTTGATTGCGCTTGGTGTGGGGTATATGACTGAGAAGCATCACTTTTTGCTACAGGAGCAAGTAGTGAATACGCAGAAGCTACTGGACGGATTACGTAAAGCTAACAGATAGAAAGGAGAGGATGCAGGATAGTATTTTCTAAA
>CALMCP010000014.1 GCA_937863095.1 uncultured Candidatus Saccharibacteria bacterium
GCGTTTCCTTCATAGCCGTTCTCTAGACCCCATGAAACAGCGGTTTCGTCCAGTACCGTCTCGCCGAGATGCCCAAAAGGTGGATGGCCCAAATCATGGGCAAGGGCACTCGCCTCCACCATATCGATATCAATGCCCCCGAGTTCCGCGATTAGCTTTGCTTGGCCACGGTCATCTCGCTCCAATAGCGCCGTGGTGATAGAGTGGGCCACTTGGCTCACTTTCTCGGAATGGGTCAATCTGGTATGGAGAACTAGGTCTTCGCCGTCGGGTGAGATGACTTGCGTCACGCCAGCGAGGCGACGCCACGCCTGACTGTATAGGATTTTATCTCGGTCACGACGCGACTGTCGGCGAAAATCGCCCGACCGACGACTGGAGAGACGGCCATACTTGGCTGCAGAGGCAGACTCATCCAGGGGAAGAATTGCTGTGCGTTGACTTTCGAATTTCGCGCGTACTTGCCCCATCTGTATGGACCCAAAACCACTTACGCGTTGACGAGTTCACGCAAGGCCACCTGGCCGGTTGCCTGGTTTACTTCAAGACCAGAAGGAGGAGAATCTATCAGAGCCATCACAGCTTCACCACGCGTGAATTCATCTTCTCGCACAACTAAATCAACCAACTCCAAAAAATCCATGACCCCTCCATGCGCACGGAGGACTTCGACGATTCGCACCTGGCGGTCGCGATGATGACACATACTCTCTTTCCTCTCCTCCCTCTCCTCCATATTCTCCATATTCTCCTCCTTCCATTGGTTAACCTATTAAGTATACCAGTTGTCGGGATTCAGTGATAAGTTTGGAATTTAGAGAATCGTTCTCCAGATTGAAGGTTTTATGGCATGGTATACTTTTTCAACCACAAGCATATGCTACACTAGAAAGAGATGCCAGCGAGGGAATTATTGAAACAAGCGACGAGTCATTATGACGCACAGAGTGTGCGGTTACTCGAGAAGGCTGTTGACTTTGCGACCAAAAAACACGAGGGTCAGACGCGAAAGAGTGGCGAGCCATACATCATCCACCCGCTCGCAGTGGCGACCATCTTGGTTGATTGGGGAGTGGACTCTGACACAGTAGTTGCCGGCGTACTGCACGACACGGTCGAGGACACCGACGCAACCTTGGGCGAGATAGAAGACATCTTTGGCCGTGACGTGGCGTTTCTGGTCGATGGTGTCACCAAGGTGTCACAAGCTCGGGCGGGCATGCGCGACCTCAAAAGTTACTTGCCAGCGACCAAAGACAATCTTGCCAAACTGCTCATCGCAGTCGGACAGGATGTCCGCGTCATCATCATCAAACTCGCCGACCGCCTGCACAACATGCAGACGCTCCAGTTTCAGCCGCCCGAGAAGCAGCGGAAGATTGCTCGCGAGACGATAGAAGTGTTTGCTCCGCTCGCTGACCGACTCAATATGGGCCGCGTCCGTGTACAGCTCGAAGAGCTGAGTTTTCAGTACTTGATGCCCAAAACGTTTAACAAAACGAAGGTCTTGATGAATAGCCGCCTCAAAAAGAGCCAGCGCAAACTCGACAAAGTGCGTCGCGAGGTAGCAGCTCGCCTCAAGAGCGAGGGGCTTGAGTTTGAGATGGACGGACGCGTGAAAAGCGTCTATAGTTTGTTCAAAAAACTCGACAAAGTCGATGGGATTGACGACGTGTACGACCTCATCGCACTGCGCATCATCGTCGACGACATCTCAACAGCCTACCTCGTACTTGGCGTACTGCACGAGATGTACACACCGCTGTTTGAGCGTATCAAAGACTACGTGGCACAGCCAAAGATGAACGGTTACCAGAGCTTACACACCACCATCCAGACGTCAACCGGGCAAATCGTTGAGTTTCAGATTCGCACCAGCGAGATGCACGAATACGCCGAGCGCGGACTCGCCGCCAGCTTCCACTACAACGAAAGCAAGCTGAGCGACGCCTACCGCAGCGGGAAGATTACCGCACTATCGGCCGACCTTGAGTGGATACGCGAACTCCAAGAAGCCGCCTCCAAGGCCCACGAAGGCAAAGAGTTTGACGCTGAGAAGTTTCGCATGCGCCTGTTTGCCGACCGGATATTTGTCTACTCGCCACGCGGTGATATCTACGACCTGCCCAAAGGCGCCATGCCGCTCGACTTTGCTTATCGCATCCACTCCGACCTCGCCGCACGCGCCAGCGGGTGCAAAATAAATGACGTCATGAAATCATTTGACTGCGAGCTCCAACATGGCGACATAGTTGAGATACTCACCAGCAAGTCCGCCAAGCCAAAACCCGACTGGCGCGAACTCGTCACCACCCCTCACGCCAAAGAAAAACTCCGCCAGCAGCTCGCGAGAAGTGGCGGCGTGCTACAGCAGATTACCGGCGGCGTATCGTCGCTGCTTTCGCGACGGAAATAAGCCACCAAACACCACGCTACATATAGCGTGGTGTCAATATATTGTCATGTTTTTAGAGGTTTTTTACGGATAGACGCTATATCTAGCGGTTTTTCCAGCGCTCAATCGATTCGCGGATGACTTCTTTGGCCGCCTCGATGTCTTCAAAGCCCTTGACGACGGTCGACCCGGGTTTTTTGAGGTCTTTGTAGTGGCTGAAGTGGTGCTCTATCTGCTTGACAAGTTGCGCTGGCAAGTCAGCCAATGTCTGGATAGCGTTACCCGTGTGACGATTGTCGCTCGGCACGGCGATAATTTTGTCGTCCACTTCACCGTCATCGACAAACTTCATCACGCCGATGATGCGCGCCTCAACAACGATGCCCGTCACCAGTGGCTCGTCAGTTATCAGCAACACGTCCAGCTCATCGCCGTCCTCGTCCAATGTCTGCGGGATGAAGCCGTAATTCGTCGGTTTTGCAAAGATTTTTGGCTCAACACGGTCAAGCTTCATGACTGCGTTTTCACGGTCCCACTCTATCTTGTGGCTTGAGCCGGCCGGAATCTCTACGACAACGTTCATCATACCATTTTCGTAGTCACCTGCGTCAAACACTTGGTTAAAATCTGCCATACCTATGCTTCCTCTCTTTTCAATTCATCTAAATATTCACGGATACGCATCGCTGCTGTCGCGCCCTCGCCAACCGCCGTTGCTATCTGCATGGTCGAGCCGGAACGGACGTCGCCGCTGGCATACACGCCCTTGACTGACGTCTCAAGATGTTCATTGGTGATGATGTGTCCTTGCGGGTCAAGCTCAACTCCCGAACCTGTCAAAAATTGCGTATTTGGGATGAGCCCGATGAACACAAACAGTCCGTCGGCCATCAGCTCCGTCTGCACGCCGTCGGTCGTCGTCTTCACGCCAGCGAACTTTTCATCTTTGATAAGCACTTCGTCGGTCGTTGCGCCAATATGCAAGGTGATTTTCCCTTCGTCAACATATTTTTGCAGCTCTTTTTGCAACACATCACTCGCCCGAAGTTTACTGCGCACCATCATATCTATGTGCGTTGCGTAGCGCGTCAAGAAAATTGCTTCTTGCACCGCCGAGTTACCACCGCCAACAACGATAAGCGTTCGGTCACGATAGAACGCGCCGTCGCAGGTCGCACAGTAGTGCACGCCGCGACCGTACAGTTCCTGTTCGCCCGGCACACCGAGCTGGCGGTGATTGCTACCCGTTGCCAGCAGCACCGTCTTTGAACGGATTGGCTTGCCGTCAATAACAACTTCGATTTCATCGCCGTCACGCTTCAAGCTTGACGCTTCCCCGTACTCTATCTGCGCCCCAAACCGCTCAGCTTGTGCCTGCAGCTCCTGCGAAAGTTTCATGCCAGCGATACCTTCGGCAAATCCCGGGTAATTGTCAATCTGGTCGGTTATCGCCGCCATACCGCCAATCACGCCGCGCTCATACAGCGTCGTCGGGATGTCTTCGCGTGTCGTATAAATCGCCGTTGTCAGTGCGCTCGGGCCAGCACCGATAATCACCAAGCTACTAGAAGTCTGTTCCATAGAGCCTCTTGTAGTAATCTTTGAGTATTTGCGGCATTGGCACCTCTTCAACTGGCGAGATGGCCATGACGACAAACTTCAGCGGCGTATTGGCCGGGATGTCGTCGCCTTGGCCCGTCTCGCCGTAGGCCATAGCAGACGGAATCGTGAGCTCACGTACCCCGCCAATCTTCATGCCTACCAAACCTTTTTGCCACCCTTCGATAACGCTCGCGTTAGCCGGTCCGCCCGCTATTGCAAATGGCGCTTTGAGCTTGCCGTCATTAATCGACTGGTCGAAGACGGTGCCAGTCGGGTTCCAGCCGATGTAGTACATCGCGACAGGCGTGTCATCTTTGACTTCGTCGCCATCACCCACCACTAAGTCTTCCGTCTTGAGCTCGTCGATTCCTTCGGCGCTAAACTCGCCCACGCGACTCGCAAAAGGCGAGAACGTTTCGTAGTGTTTGTCGCTCAGTTTCTGCGCCTGAGCTTCTTGAGCAGCTGTCCACTCTTTTTGCGCCGCCTCGAGAGCTGCCTGTTCACGTTTTTCGTTTCCCGGTGCCACCATCATCGCGATAAATCCACCGATGGTACCCACCACCATAGCGATTGAAATAATCCATATTCCAATACGCTGACTTCTCTTCGTCGCCATTGTTCCTCCTATTGTTTACTCTTTTTATTGTAGCAAATATTAGCCGTCTGCGCTAATGTCATACCTAGCCAATTTCTCTTTGTGCGCTTTATCGGTAGACTGTTGTAATTTCAACAACGTCGAATAGAGTCCGTCTGTTGCCGCCAGCTCAGCCGGTGAGCCTATTTCATCAATCGTACCGTTTTTGAGCGTAATGATTCTATCGACTGAAGCTATCGTACTCAAACGATGGGCGATGATAAGCGTCGTCCGACCCTTCATTAGCCTATCAAGCGCCTGTTGTACCAGCTGCTCACTCCGGCTGTCGAGTGCGCTCGTCGCTTCGTCAAGGATGAGAATCGGCGCGTCCTTCAGTACCGCCCGGGCAATAGCAATCCGCTGTTTTTGGCCGCCCGAAAGCTTCAAGCCACGTTCGCCAATTTCCGTGTCGTAGCCTTTTTCTAGCTCGTCGATAAACTCGTCGGCATTGGCTGCCTTGGCTGCTTTTTGGATGTCGGCGTCAGTCGCGTTCGGCCGGCCATAGGCGATATTTTCACGAATCGTCCCCGAAAACAGCGATGGGTCCTGAAACACCATGGCGATATTGTGACGGAGCGAGGCCTGCGTGGTCGCCGACACGTCTCGGCCATCGATGGCGATAATTCCCTTTTCGGGCACATAGAGACGCATCAGTAGGTTCGTGATGGTTGTCTTGCCGCCACCACTCTGACTGACCAGCGCCACGTGCTCTCCGGGTGCAATGGCAAACGTGATGTTTTTGAGGACGGTTTTTTCCTTCTCGTCAGCGTAGGCAAACGACACGTCATCAAACGATATATCCCCGCGCACTCGTTTAGCCGTCTTCGCGCCGCTGTCGCTCGGCTCTGGCTCTGTCTTGAGTGCCGTCAACACATCGACACTGCCCGAGACTGCTTTCTGGAAATTATCGACGATGAAGCTCATATTGAACAGTGGCATCCGCAGCCCATTGATAAGCGTGATGAGCAGCACCATGTCACCTATCGAAAAGTGCTGCTCAGCCGTCTGCACAAATATGTACGCGAAAATCAAAAAGAACAGCGCCGACAGCACACTGCCGCGCAGCACATCCATTTTGTGCCAGTACGTTGACTGTTCTTTGGTGATGACAACCGTTTTTGCAAACCGACGCGAGAATTTGCGATACTCAAGCTTCTCCTGGACATAACTTTTCACAACCTTCATCTGCGACACAACCTCGGCAAAACGCCCACTGGCGATGTCGGTTTCTTCGTTCTTTTTTGCTTGCAGTTTTTGCCACTTTTTGCTTGTCAGCGCGGTCAGCCACATGAACAGCGGATACATCGCCACGACCAGCAGTGCCAGCACCCAGCTGTAGCGCAGCACGATACCAACCGTGATGATGATGGTCAAAATCATCTGGAAGAAATTGTTGGCAAACATGTTCAGGAAGTTGCCCAGCTCGGTGATAGCGCGGTTGAGGCGGTTGATGATAGTCCCGGTCAGCTCCGTGTCATAATAACTTTGCGGCAAACTCAGCAGGTGCTTATAGTACGCCGTCGAGAGCTGTTCTTTCAGCCGCGCCGCCATCATGTCGCCGAGGTAGCCGCCATAGTTACGGATGAGCGTATTGGCGATGTCAAATCCAAACAACAAACCGGCCAAGAGCAACGGCTGATGCAGCCCGACCGTCTGGCCACCAACGATAGCCACCATCAGATTAGTCACCTCGGCGATCACAAACGGCACCGCGATACCCGTCAGCGCCACCAATATGGACGCCACGACAATACCCGCCGCAAGCTTCGACAGCCCGTGCGTATAGCGGAGGATTTCGATGAGTGATTTCATACTTTATATAGTATAGCACTAGGAGTCCGAGCGAAGTGAAAGTTTAGTTTCATTTCCGGGGCGACGAGGTATTAGACAGAGCGTAGTTTTACATATGCTCAGGCATCCCACAATAAGCCAGGCCGACCATAGTGTCCGCTCGTGGCGAGATCCTCGTATAGTGGCCGCTCCAGCCGCAAAAAGTCGATGATGCCGCGCGGCGACAAATCGTAGCCTTCAATGTGCTTCGCTACGCCATCAACCACAGCCGTCGCCTCCACGGGCTGGTTGTAGCCAATGGCATATGCCAGTCGCACCAACACCGTGTCTGCTTGAAATTTCCGTAAGTAGTCGACAGCTATCTTGCGAGCCATATACGCCGCCGAGCGGTCGACTTTTGATGGGTCCTTGCCGCTGTACGCTCCGCCGCCAATCGGAATTTGTGGTCCGTAATTGTCGATGATAAGTTTGCGACCGGTCAGCCCAGCGTCAGCCTCAAAGCCACCGATATGCCAATCGCCTGCCGGGTTTATGTGCAGCTGCGGATTGCTGTTGCGATACTTCACAAAACAAGGATTTACATACTGTTGCTTTTTCGCCCAGTCTTTGACTGCTAGCTCCAAGTCATTATGAGCAGCATACTGAAAACTCGCGACAATAGCCGCCAACTCGCCATCCTTCACCGTCACCTGCGTTTTGCCGTCATGCGGCCATAGTTCATATAAAAACCGATTCAAATCCCTCGCCAATACCAGTTCAAGCGGCAATAGTTCAGATGTTTCACTCGTCGCATAGCCGATCATAATACCTTGGTCACCAGCTCCCCCAGTGTCTACACCAGCCGCAATTTCCGGACTCTGAGTAGCTAGGTTATCGATAATCTCGAGCTCTTCGCCAGCAATCCGCCGTACAATTAGCCCGATATCTACCGCCGCCGTACTGCTTATTTCACCAGTGATATACAATTTACCGTGACCGCCCATCACCTCTATGGCAGTGCGAGCGCTCGGGTCATGGCGCAAGTACTCGTCGAGCAGCGCATCGGCGATACGGTCGCATAGTTTGTCTGGATGTTGTGGCGAAACAAACTCCGCCGTCTTGAAAGATGTGTTCATATCTTTCCCTTTCTACGGGTTGGAAGGAGCACCGTTTTCGACTAGCAAAATCGACTGGTTGCCGGCAGGTCATCGAGCCAATTCTCTCGCTGCGCTCTGGATAATTATTATGTGCTACTAGTTAGTATAGCAAAAAGCTCACACTTCACAAAACCACAGTATTTTTCACAGTACGCTATATGTAGCGTATATACACTATATATAGTGTTTTCGCGTGAATCAACTAAGCACCCGTCAACAATTTATGGTCCCTCGTCAAATATAATATCAATACCGTATGTATTATCACTTTCTCCCGTCTGCGAACCGACCAGCCAATCCGACCGCCATTCTTCTTTATCGGCAAATTTGATAGGTGAACCATCCAACGCTTCGATAACCAATGGCGCAGATGTCGCCTTGAGATACATGGTAGTGCCAAAAGTGTATCCGACCCATGCTCGCTGCGAGCTGCCCACTGCGATACTATACGGAGCGTCCCAATATACCTCGTTCCATCCAGCATGGAGGGTAATCGTTTTTGACTCAACGGGTACGCGTGATGCAAGGTTAGATGGTGCCGAATAGCTGTCATAGAACCAGAACATCGTCACCGTCGTAGGCAAGCTGGACAGCGCCGCCTCTGGCACATATAGTCGGCCACCTACGACTCGCCAGCCATCCGTTACTGCCGTTCGACGATAAAATGATGCTGCCACCGTCACTGGAGCACCCTCTGCTTCTACCGTCATTGCGCCCGGACTAGTTGCCCCGTAGACGCTATGGCGCGGGCTAGCGGGGCTAGCATTATTACCAAGATGGCCATCACATATCCCTTCTATCGGCTTTTGACTACTTGATGAGATATAATAACTGCTCCCCGAAACCGTTACTGTCACACAAAATGTCTTAGGGTCGGTTTGATTGTCATAACTATATTCATATGTCGTACTAGCAGAGTTCGTAAACCCAAGGCTAGCTAAATCGGATGGGTATGAGCCTTCCTCTACGGCATACAATGCGAGCTTTTTGCCACTTTGTATCGCCGAAGACTCTGCCGCAGCGTTGTTGGCCTGACGAGTAATCATAGTATACGAGACTATTGATATTGCAGCTAAAATCGCTATCACCACTATAACAATCAGAAGTTCGACGATGGTGAATCCTTTTTCTCTACGATACCTATACACTTCATCCTCCTTTAGAATTTATTCGTAGCCTTACGCACCTCACCTTTACTACACCAGGTGCCTTACGGTGCTGCAACGGTGGTACCGATGTTGTCTGGCTGCCCTGGGTTGTTGATGTAATTACTCGTCCAAGCTGTAAATCCACTTCCGCCCTGCCTCAAAGCCGCACCAAATCCAGCGACATTGAAGCGATTGTTCGTTGCGTGAAGATTGCTGTAGCTATTTCCGCTTACTGCATTGACGGAGAGGTTGTAGCCACCACCTTCGAGCAAATTGCCCTCAATCAACGCATGGCCAATATTTCCCGAGGAAGTCTGGATGAAGAGGGCTCCGGTAGCATGTGCCGATGAACAATCGAAACGATTGTTGCGCACGACGAGCTGCCGAGTAGGCACTGCAGCAGTCGAAAAGTCGCGCACAGTGAAGCCATCTGAGTGATTGCCATCATTGCCTGGGTCTCCCCATGCCGTCAGTCCCGTGACATAGTTTCCCTCCACCAAACAGTCGAACTGCGTACCGACACCACTAATCATGATGCCGCTACCAAAGCCGTGGATATAATTGCCTGTGGTGATGCCCATCGCTTGGATAGCAAATGACATCGCAGATTGCTGCTCAGTCAAAGCTGTTCCGTCAAACGTACAGTCGCGGATTGTCGATGGCCCTGCTCCCGGCTGCACCGTATTGTAGTTAAAAGTCGTTACGACAGGCGACCCCACTGATATGGTCGTGGGCTTGATATAGCATCGTTCGAGCGTAATATTCCCGTTCGACAGGTCAAGACCGCTGTTGATTTTTTTGCCAACAATCACTGCGCCGGCTGCTGGCTTGATTGGGCCGGTGTAATTTGGCAAGTTTTCACCATTGATACCGTGTTTGTTTAGGCCCACGCTCACCGCCGTCAATTGCCAGCCGTACGAAGTACCACCGCTCGGGCTGCCAACGATGCGCTGGGTGCGTAACGGCTGCCAGCTGCCACCCTGGTCCTTCACGAATCGTGTTGTGCCAGAGCTCTCAAGCAGACCAGCAACTGGCGTATTCATCATGGTCTGAATCTCAGCCTGGGATAGTTGGTGGTCATACCAACGCGCATCGTCAATAGTGCCGTTCATCGGCAAATCATTGCCACTTCCCCACCAGAGCGCCCCCTCGTCGGCAATTGGCCATGCATCACTTGACCCCACGAGTGAGCCATCAACATAAAGCCGAGAATTATTACCGCCACCGCCCTCCATCCAGTCAAACGCCAATGCTACATGATACCACTGGTTCTCCACGAGCGTTGGACCGCTGATTTTCGTTGTTGTCTGGTCACGATACAGCAACTGGCCCGAGCTGTTTACTATAACATTGTGACCATTTTCGCTGCCGTATGCCCTCGGTATGGAGAATACTTTTTGATTTGTTCCGCCAATAGTCGCAAGCCTCACCCAGCACATAAGCGTTGAGGTGCCGTGAAACCAAAACGACCCTGGTATGGCCACACGAGCACCAGTGCCAGTTCCGCTTACTTGCATACCTCCTGCCGTATGCCCGTTAGTCGTCCATCCTGGAACATTTATTGCTGGTCGGTTATTGCCCGACACATCCGTGCTCGTCGAGCCACTGCCTTCGTTAAATGACCACGCACCCTGTAAGGACATGGCGCTAACTCCCTATCCAATCCCAAACATCAACTCCACTCAGTGCACCCCCCGGAGGAGTTGATTCGTCTGCACCCACCCAGTGGACCATGATATCAGTTCGCGCAGTCGGCCTGCTCGGCCAGGCACTTGTACTTGTATTGTAGCGAGCATATAGCACACTTCCGGCCGGAAGATTCGCTATAGTAATCGCGCCACCACCTCCGCCCTCCATAGTCACCCACCCCGCATCAAAATTCGTCCCCGAGTTCTTCGCCAGGACTTGTCCTGCCGTTCCACCAGTTGGTACGCCTTGGCCTGGGGTTCCTGTTGCGCCAGTCACGCCGGTCGCTCCAGTAGCTCCTTGCGCGCCCGTTGCGCCTGTGGCCCCGGCTGAGCCTGGAGTTCCACTCGCACCGGTGGCACCGGCGAGACCTGGGGCGCCAGGAGTACCGGGTGTTCCACTTGCTCCTATTGCACCTTGAGGGCCTGCTGGACCAGTAGCTCCTTGTTGCCCAGCTATGACTTCAAGTTGGTCTTTGATGGGTTGGGAGAGATGTTCTTCGGTGATGATGTTAGGCTTGAGATTGCCGTCACTTTGGTGAGTGACGGAGAGGTAGTCATTGAGGATTTGCCCCCATTGTCCTTCGTCTTTTCCTGGGTGGGGTAGGCGTGGCATGGTTGTGTGGTATTCCCTTCTCTTTGGAACTATATACCTGACGGTATATAGTTCCGACTTGATGCAAGTTTACATGCATCATGTTAATGCTTTGAGTCGAGTATACCCCCCCCCCTGGCGGGGATGTCAAGGGGAATAAACCCGAATCTCAAAACTCCCTCGTCATTACCCGTTTTATCCGGGTAATCCAGTGAGATATGGATTAGTTACCTGTTTTTTTACTGGATACCCCGAACGAGTCGGGGTATGACGCGGTGGGGAGGTGGGCGGCTATGAGGGTTTCGAGACTCAGGTGGATATGAAAAACACTAAATATAGCGTGGCTACAAGGTTATTTTTTCGATGTTTTGCATGATTGGCGCAATATCTTTGTCGGACAAAGTTTTTTCATCACTGGTAAATGTCAGGCGGAGAGTGATGGTTTTTGTCGTGGACTGTGCGTCGGACTGGTAGATGGAGACTGGGGTTATTTTGGCCTGCATCATGTCATGTTCTGCGCTAGCGGACACTTTTTCAAAAACGGTTTCATAGGCTATTTCGGTTGGGACAGTCAGCGAAACATCCTGCGTTACCGATGGATAGCGACTGAGTGGCTGGTAGGTTTGGCGCGCTGCCAAAAACGCTTTTTCGAGGCCCTCGAGGTCGAGCGTCATGGCAGCGGTATATGCCGGCAATTTGAAGTTTTTGAGCACGCTTTGTTTGAGTTCGCCCATCATGCCGATGAATGTGCCGTCTTCAGTTTCCAGTAGCGCTGAGCGGCTGAGGTCAAAGGGAGCGGTCACGGGAAAATCGAGTTCGTCAGTGATAGGTTTGTAGACGAGCGTGAGGCCTTGGTCGAGGCACAGCTGCTGAACGAGCCGTCGCACATGGTAATACGGCGCGCCACTTTTTGGCTTTTTGCTGGCATAGACCGCATCGACGAAATTCATCTCGCGTGGCAAGCCCTCATCGTCATTCGGGTGGTACTTTTTGTTGTGCCCTTTGCCTATCTCAAACAGCACAAACTCATCATGCCCGGCCTTGATGTTGGCGTGGACTTTGTCGAGCAGGCTTGGCAAAACGCTCAGGCGGAAATATTGCAGGTCGGGGCTGAGGGCATTTGACAGCTTGAACGCCTGCGATGCATCTTGCTCGGCTTTTTTGAAGATGTTTTCGTGCACGAAGCTGTAGGTCAACACTTCATTTGCCCCATGACGCGACAGGCTGTCACGAACCATCCGTTTGACTTCGCGCGTGGTGTTTTTCGTCGCTGGACTCGTGCTTCGTGATGGCAGCTCTCGTGGCAAACGGTCAAAGCCATACAGTCGGCCAACCTCTTCGACGATATCTTCGGGCTGTTCGATGTCGGTTCGCCAAAATGGAGGAAAAACACTCAAGCCTCTTTCATCAATATCGACTTTGATTTCAACATTCTCCAGCAGCTCTTTGATTTGACTATCTTCAAAATCAAGCCCGAGTCGTTCGCCAATAAATTCACTGGTAATGCCCAGGCCATTCGCCAAAGACACTTTATCATCAAGCACACACTCGTCGACTTGAGGGCTCATCATGTCAAATGCTCCGCTCGCTTGTGTGCCACCAGTCATCTGCATTAAGTATGACAAGACGACTCCATTTTGCAGTGGTGATTGTCCCTTATTAAACCGTGTCACCGCGTCCGTAAACAACCCATGGCGCATACTGGTTTTGCGGATAGTATACATATCAAAATTGGCAACTTCCAGCACGATATTTTTCGTTTCATTTGTTACTTCACTGTCTAGACCGCCCATCACACCACCCAGGCCAATCACACCTTCGCCATCAACAATAACAATGTCCTCTGGAGTAAGTTCGTAGGTTTTTTCGTTCAAAAGTGTCACCTTTTCGCCATTTTCTGCCATGCGCACGCCAATTTTATGTCCATGGAGCTTGTCGTAGTCATAGGCATGAGTCGGCTGAGCCGTCATGAGCATAGCATA
This sequence comes from uncultured Candidatus Saccharibacteria bacterium, assembly GCA_937863095.1. GTDB lineage: Bacteria > Patescibacteriota > Saccharimonadia > Saccharimonadales > Saccharimonadaceae > Nanosynbacter. Next base: position 12,969 of record CALMCP010000014.1, read on the forward strand.
GTTCGTTGCGTCAACGATATTGTTAATTGGTTTCGCGCCCATCGCGACCAGCTGACACTTCAGCCACAGCGGGCTCTCGCCAACTTCCACATCTCGCATCGCCACCGCCATAAATCGTGGAACATTCTCAGGAGCATCATTAAACACTTCCAGGTCTTCAAAGGATGATCCCTCAACAGGGGAGAAAACTTGCTTGAGGATGTTTTTGTACCAGTCTGGACTGATAAATTGCTTGCCAAAGATTCCCGCAATCTCCCGTGCTACTCCCAACTGGCCAAACAAATCCGGTCGGTGCGTAAACATCTTGTTTTCGATATCGATAGTATAGCCATCCAGTCCAAACACCTCAGCAAACCCTCGCCCCACCAGCTGTTGCAAGGAGTCTCCTTGTAGCAGTTCAGCGCTAGAGCTACTAGAGAACTGTTCTCCAGATTGGAGGTTTTGTGGTGTAATATCTTTTTCGGCGATTTCAATTATCCCGCTATGGTCCGTGCCAATCCCTAGCTCGTCTGCCGCCGCCAACATGCCATGACTCATCACCCCACGAAGCTCTCGTGCGCCGAGCACAAATGGCTTCGCATCGTCAAAGGTCGCCGGCACCGTGCTGTCTGGCGGCAACCAAATAGCCGACATGTCCGCGTGGACATTCGGCGCACCACACGCCACCTGAATGAGATTAGAATTCGGAATATAGAATGTGGAATATTGTCCATCATCTCCTGCGTCAATCTTGCACACACTCAGCTTATCGGCATTCGGATGTTTCTCACACTCGACAACTCTCACGATTGTCGCGTCTTTATATTTTGCGCCAAGGTCAATTATCTCTTCAACCCCGCCCAACTGCGCATTCACCCGCGCCACCAACTCGTCAACTGGCGGCAACTTAAAACCGACCAATTTTTCAACAATGTTCAAATTTACTTTCATCTTAAGTAAATTATAGCACTTTAGACTAGACTATTGCACACTTCGAATCTTCGTCTGTATCTCATCCAATCGCGCATCATCCATCTTTGGACCTTCGGCGGTTGTCAGCCAGCCCTGGTATTCTTCGTTAAATTCTTGATGTGGCGACCAGACATCTGTTTCGCCGGCCAAATCCCCATGCAGCGGCATCAGCTTAGCATGCACATGCGCCACACCCGTTCCCTCAAAAACCAGCGCCACCCGCGAGGTGACAAATGCCTTTTCAAGGATGTTTGCGACGGTTTTCACAGCTTTCATAAACTTTTCGTATAGTTCATCATTGAGCGAAAATACGTAATCACCAGGGTTTTGCTTGGGAATCACCACAGTAAAGCCTGGTGTATTCGGGTAGGGCGTCAAAAATGCCAAGAACTCATCGTCCTCCCAAACTTTCCACGATTTCATTTCTCCGCTGACGATTTTGTCAAAGATTGTCATCGTTTTACCTCTATCCTTGACAAATCCCCGTCAATAACAATTGGTTCTAATGCCAAAATTTCTTCATAGTTATCTTGCCCAGGGATAGGATTTAATAAATAAATTGGCTTCTCGAAAACAAAACCAGCACCCATCTCTAGGAGGACATTGCCACCTATATAATTTTCTATACCGTTTTTATCAAAGTTTGCTACTAAAACGACGCTTGCCTTTTCGATATTTGCAATGTGACGACGTACCAACTTACCTTTTTCATGCATAAGTCTAGCGTTACTTAGTCCTGTCCAGTCGCGTGTTTCCGAAAAATCGGGCGTAGACACGCTATATCCCATCTCTCGCAACTCATCTATAATCGGCGCTCAAAGTTCTTTATGCATCATCGATCCACACAAAGCAATATTAGTCTCTTCAGGGTGAAATTCGTCGTTGAATCTACTCATACTAGAACTGCCTCAAGAAGTCCAATTTCCCGCTCTCAAAATGCCGTACATCTTCGATGCCGTACTTCATCATCACGAGGCGGTCGATGCCGCAGCCAAAGGCGAAGCCGGTGTAGACTTCGGGGTCGATGTCGGCGGCGCGTAAGACATTTGGGTGAATCATGCCGCAGCCAAGGAGCTCTATCCAGCCTTCGCCAGAGCAGACCTTGCAACTCTCATCCTTACCCTCGCAAAACGGGCAGCTCAGCGCAAACTCGAAACTCGGCTCAGTAAACGGAAAATAAAATGGGTTGACTCGAACGGCAAGTTTTTTGCCGTAATATTCTTGTAAGAACTCCTGTAGCGTCGCAATCAGATTGCCGACTGTCACGCCCTTTGACACATACACGCCCTCTACCTGGTAAAAAGTGTGCTCATGCCGCGCATCGAGGTCTTCGTTGCGAAATACACGGTCGGACACGATAGCGGCGATAGGCGTGCCACTTTCCAATCTGTCGCGATACTTTCGCAGAACACGGTTTTGCATAGTCGAGGTGTGCGCCGGCGCTATCAACCGCTCACCATCAGCGTCGGTCTCTTCGGTCATAAAAGTGTCGTAGTCATCACGAGCCGGGTGGCCTTTCGGGAAGTTTAGGCTCTCAAACATGTTAAACTGGTCGTCAATCTCGCGCGACTCTTCCGTTTCATAGCCCATGCGATAAAAAATATCAGAAATCGTCTCTATCTCGCGCATCAACGGGTGCACCGAACCCTGCTCGCTCGGCAAAAGCGACGGCATCCCAGCATTCACATCCATCGGCGCAGTTACATCGATAGCCGGCATATCGACCGCCGACAGCTCCGTCTCACGCGCATCAATGGCCCGCTCAAGCTCCGCCTTCAACGCGTTTATCGCCTGACCAAACTCACCTCGCTGCGCCGCCGGCAACTTCGGTATCTCGGCATACAGCTCGCGTAACTCTCTCGCGCGCAGCACACTTCGTGGCGAGTCGCTCGCCGCCACTCTCTCCGACAACACTTTCTTTACCGCGTCTATTTTTTCCATCACATCCCCTGCACGATAAACGTTATGACCAGTCCGCATGCCACCAGGGCTATCAGCACCCACGCCCAGCCCAGCGTCGTCGTCTCTTTTGTGCCTTCGAGGTACGCGATATCTTTTGAACCATCAAACTCCGGCTTCTCGACTTTACTGTTCTGCATAGCTTTGGCGCGCAAATCGGCAGCGATGCGTTCTTGCAGCTCGCTCCGCTTGTCTTGTTGGTTTAAAAACAGTCCCATATAGACCATTGTACCACCAATGTGCTACACTGATAATCATTAGTACTTATAAGGAGGGACTATGGCTACGAAAAAGACCACGAAAAAGGTCGCGGCTGCTAAGTCAACGCCAAAAAAGGCGGCAGCTACTACAACAAAGACCACTGTCACAAGGACTGTCAGCGCGTCTGCAACTACCAACAAAGCTCGTCTGGACACCAGTTTGCCGAGCAATCTTATCAACATAATTCTCGCTGAAGCTATCGGTACATTTGTACTGACGCTGGTCGCCGTTGGCGCAACATCGTACTTCATGCTGCCATTTTACGTCGGTTTGACACTGGTAATCATGGTACTAGGTATCGGCGCAATCTCCGGCTCGCACATCAACCCAGCGGTGACGTTTGGCCTCTGGTCGATGCGAAAGCTCAAAACAGTGCTCGTGCCATTTTACTGGGCAGCACAGTTCTTGGGCGCCATGGCAGCCGTCGTACTACTCGGCGCGCTGTCGGGCGGTGCATTTGCCATCCACTTCAACCACTTCATGGAGTTCTCATGGGGCATCTTCGCGCTCGAGCTCATCGGTACCGCGATATTTATCTTCGGCCTCGCCGCAGTTATCAACCGCAACGATGTCAAGCAAACCGGTAAAGCACTGGGCATCGGCCTTTCGCTCGCTATCGGCCTCGTCGCAACCGGCTCGCTTCTGTCATACGTACAGAGTAGCGCTGTGACGAAGTACCAAGAAGAGCAAGCCAAGGTTGAGCAGTCCGGCGACGCTACTCAGCAGGAAGGTGAGCGTACCTACCCACGCGAAGTCTACATCGGTGGCGCAACACTCAACCCAGCGGTCGCCATGGCGGTTACCGAAAAGACCGACGGCCAGCTACAGGGCAATCCAACCGTACAAAAAGACGAGAAGGCCTACACTCGCTTGAGTCTCGAGGTCATCCTCGCCACGCTCATCGGTGCAGCAATCGGCGGCAACCTGTTCCTACTAGTGAACTACCGCGCACGACAGAGCTAGTCCAGCCCTCACGAAACACATACATCCCCTCAGTTTTGACACTGGGGGGATTTAGCGTACCAGCCTATAGCGCGCCATCACCTCGCCCCGTCTGTGTCATACCCCGACTTGTTCGGGGTATCCAGTGGAAATGAATTCGTTTTATACTGGATTACCCGGATAAACCGGGTAATGACGGATGAGGAGGTGCATACGCTAGATGTGGGGTGTACGCTACATATAGTGTGGCGTGAAAAGTCGTGAAAAGCTCACCACGGCGAGCCACATCAGTCTTCTTGCTGTGGCTTATCGACCAACACTGGGTCGGCGTGGCCCTCGCCGCCGGCGATTTTGACGACGTCTTTGTCGATTTTTGCTAGCTCTTTATAGGAGTTGTTGTAGTGATTTACCGTCGTTGAGAGCGATTTGCCCATTTTGCCGAGCAATTCATCGAACTTCTTGATGTGCACGCCAAGTAGTCCTACCCGCACCTGGATGTCGCGCGCCTGCTCCTCTATCTGCAAACTGCG
>CALMCP010000015.1 GCA_937863095.1 uncultured Candidatus Saccharibacteria bacterium
TCAGGTGGGAGGCGGCTGCGTTCGCAACGGCCTCCGCTGCGCTCCCGGCCTCGCCAGTCATGGAGCGGATTGCATCACAGTAGGCCTTGATGGTATCATGTGCTGCTTTCCAGGCCTCGTCGGTCATCTCCATGTTTTGAACCGTCTTGGACATCCGGGTCTCGATATCGCCCATCTTCTCGTCGAAGTCGGTCTCCATCTTGGCGACGTTGTCCGCGAAGGTGTCCTTTGCCTTTTCGGTCTCCTCAAACTTGGAGTTAAACTCGGTGACGAACTTGGAGGCTGCTGCGGGCATACCCTCGGTGCTGCCTCCCAGTTTCTCGATGTTCTGAATAATGGAGTTGATGTAGCCCGCGCTTTCCTCGCTGCCGTCGCTCAACGACTTAATCAGGCCGTCATCGAGGCCGTATTCTGCGGCCTTTTTGAGGTTTTCAGAGTAGAGGTTGAGGTAGTCCGTCTGGCTCTGCATGGCCTTTTCCATGTCGCTGATGGACAGCTCAGACGAGGTTTTCATCGTGTCAAACAGACCGATTTGCCCTTCGATGCTCGTCCGGGCCGATTCATACGCCTTGTCATAGGCCGCCGTGAGGTTATCGAGCTCTGTCTGTGCCGTGCTGACGGCCGCGCTGACGGCCTCCTCATAGCTGACGGTCTGGTTCTGCGAATCCTCGACTGCCTGCGCGACGCCGCGCCACTCGCCCTCAATGTCGGAGAGGGTCTGCTGGTTCTCGTCGTAGGCAGATTGCAGCTCCTCGAGGGATTTCTTGTACTCGTCGATGTCAGAAGTCCACGCCACCCACGGACTGTCCTCCATCCAAAAGCCGCTGCCGCTGACCCAGTCGCCGGTGACGTCGTCCTGCCTCATGCCGCGCCGCTGACGCTCCGCGTCGAGGTTGGCCTCCGCCTCCGCGATTTGCTGTTCGAGGCTGCTCTGCTCTTTCAGCAGGTCAACATAGGTCTGCTGCTGCTCGGCCTTGTACTCCGAATCAGCCTGCGCCTTTGCGGCTTTCTTGATGGCCTCGACGGTCGCGTCTACGCTCTCGGTCACGCCGTCGTAGGTCAAGCCGAGACCCGGGACGTCGGCGTTGAGCTGGTCGATGATGGCTTTCATCTCCGTGTAGCTCGCGGTGGTCTGCGTGTTCTGCGAGGCCAGCTCCCCGAGCCGCTGGGTCAGAGCCAGTGTACCGAGCTCTTGGTCCTTGATGCTCGAGGTGGAGCTGTTGTAGGCGTCCATGACCTTGTTGTGGCTCTCGACGAGGCCGTCGCACTCCGCCACAAACTCCTTGACGGTCTGCCGGTTGGTTTCAAACTCGTCGTTGAGCTGGTCGAGCTGGTAACGCAGGCTGTTGGCCGCGTCGGAGTTCTCGCCGTACTGCTCACAGGCTGCATTGTACTGGTCGTTCAGCCTCTGCAGCTCGTCGTACTGGTCACGGCAGGTGGCCGTCATGCCCTCGTACTCGTCGCTCTGCGTAATCAGCACTCCGGTCAGGGTAACGGCCGCTGCTGTAACAGCAACAATGCCTGCTGCCGCGAGGACGTAAGGGTTAGCCGCCAGCGTCGCAGTGAATGCCTCCGTCACGAACTTCGCAGCCGTGGTTGCGAGGTTGTAGGCAGCCAGCGCGCCCGTGAATCCGCCCACGCCGACCGCAATGGCCGAAATGGCCGCCACGACGGCCGGGTGCTCGTCCACAAAATCACTCATGCCCGCAAATACGTTGGTGAATCCCTCGTATACCTGCGTGAGCGCGGGGTTGAGCACATCGCCGACAGAGATTTTCAGGTTGTTGAACGCATTCTCCATCCGCTGCTTGCTCTTGTCGGTCGTGTCCGCCATCGTGGAGTATGCCTTTTCGGTTGCTCCTGCGCTGGTACGCATGGATTCGAGCACACTGTTGTACTTGTCTGCTCCTGCGTTGAACAGGGACAGTGCGCCGATACCGGCCTCCGTGGAGTTCCACAGGGCGTTGAACGCTGTGCTGTCTCCATCTACCGCGTTACCCAACATAGCCATCACATCGCCGAGCGAGTAGCCCTGCTCCATGAGCTGCGCAAAGGTCTTGCCGGTGGAGTTCAGCAAGACCTCAGAAACGCCGCTGCCGGTGTCGCCGAGCTCATTCAGCATCGACTTGAGGTAGGTGCCGGATTCTGCGGTAGCGATACCGTTGGCGGTTAGGACAGCGTAAGCCGAGCTAAGATTGTCCATCTGGACGTTGTACGCAGACGCCAGAGGAATGACCTTGCCGACGCTCTGCGCCAGTTGGTCTACGCTCGTTTTGCCGAGGTTCTGGGTGGTGATAAGGTAGTCGGAAAGCTGCGTTGCATCCGACGCCGCGAGGCCGTAGGCATTGATGGCCGTTGTCAGAACGTCAACAGCCGTGGTCGCCGACGTAAAGCCGCCGACGGCCAGCTTGGTCGCGGTTCCCGCAAAGGCCGCAGCGTCCGCCGTGTTGATGCTGGCTGAAATGGCCTGATAGGTCGCCTCCGCCATGTCGCTGGCCGCCTCGCCGGTCTCGTTGGAGTAAGTGCGCACCTCTTTCGAGATGCTGCTCAAGGATTTCTGGCTCGTATCCGCGATGGTAGCAACCATTGCAGTGGAGGTCTCGAACTGTGCGGCCGCTTCGGAGCAGTCAAAAAAGCCGTTCTTAATCTCGTTCAGAGTGGCGGCTATTCCGGCCGACGCAAGGACGCCTTGCAGCTCCTTGATGCCGTCGCGGCCCTTTTTGCTCGATTCCTCGCTCTGCTTGCCAGTTTCCTCGGACTTATCACCGAACTTCTCGACCTCCTCCGAGGCTTTACGGGCTGCCTCCGCTGCCTCGTCGAGGTTCTTCTCGGTCTCGGTCGTTTTCTCGGACAGGATGCCGGTAGAATTTGCCGCCTGCCCGGTGGCCTTTTCATAGTCCCCGATGGCCGAGGACAGGTCATCGACGGAATCAGCAGCAGCGTCGGTGCTCTTGGCAGTCTGCGCAGCCGTGCGGGAGACTTTGCTCAACGCTCCGTCTGCCGCCGTGCCAGTGTTCTCAAACGCCTCAAGAGCCCGTTCGCCGCTCTGCGTCATCTCGTTGAACTTGGAGGAGATTTCGTCGATGGCCTTGAATACGACTTTCAGTGTTGCCATGTCGGTCCTCCTATCGCCTTATAGGGACGAGCTTCATGGTATCTCTTCTGCACGGGCGCGCGCTTTCCTCCTCCTCGGAGGCGATGTAAAAGAGCTTCTGTCTCCGGCTCATTCGGTCGAACTCCTCCGGTCGGAGGCCGTGCCGCTGCCACAGGACATGGGCCCAGTACGTCTCGCTGCCCGCGCTGCGAATCAGTTTTTTGCGTCGTCGATTTCCTTTTCATCGGCCTGCTTCTGCTCCTCCTCGGAGAGCTGGCCGCCGATGCCCAGCAGAGCCATGACAACGCGGGTGACATGAGCAAACTCGTCGGCGCGGGAGAAAACCTTTTCCGGCATCTGGGTGATGTCCACGCAGTTGTAATACTTCATCAGCTCCGGGTCGTCCAGCTTGGGGTACTGCAGGGCCTCAACGAGGATGTGACGGGTGGCCTTTGCATTGTCGCGCTCGTCGCGGAAAACCACGTTGCCGCCGTTGATGTAGGGATTGCCTTTCTTGTCAAGAGCGACAGTGTGGGTGTGGTATGCTTCGTTGATTGCGCGGATGCGCTCAGAGGACAGTACCTTGACCTCGAGCTGGATGACCTTGCCGTTCTCGTCCTTAAAGCTCTCCGGGGCCGGTACGGTGACGACCCTCTCCACCTCTGCTGCCTCGCGCATAAAATATTTCAGGTTCTTGCTCATAGCTGTCTCCTCCAAAATAAAAATCGGAGCCCCTCCACCTAGGAGAGGCTCCGCCTGTATGCTCCCGATGAAAATGTCGGGAGGTTAGATAATGTTCTTGATGTTGAAGTTGATGACGTCATCGACCACGCTGCCGCTCTCTGCATCCAGTGCGGTCAGGGGCAGGTCACCAGTCAGGACGCAACCGACGCAGGTCACGACATCGGAGCCGTGGGCTGCATAGTAGTCAGAATTAGCGTCGTCCATGATGCCCTGAATCACGAGCTCGGGCGTCGCTCCGGTGGCCTGATACTCCTTGATTTTGGTCTTGAGCCAGTTGTTGGTCCGGCGACGGGTCATGCTGCCGGTGATGGTCGCGCCAACCCAGCGGGTAGACGGAGTGGTTTCGTTCAACTGGCGGCCGGTCCACGTCTCCGGGGTGAAGTTGATAGTCATCTTCACGCCGTCCATGACCTCGACGCCGTCGATAAGCGCATGGCCCTCGCGGAGGCTAATAGGGTTTTTGTTGTACTGCATAACTTACCTCCTGCTGCTTTAGCGGGTCTTGACGGTGAAGAACAGCTTCTCGGCAGAATCCACAGGCTGGATTGCGACGATGAAATAAACCTCGTCGCCGCTGCTCAAAGATTCGTCGATTTTGAAGTCCGCGTCATAGTCCACGTTCTTGATGGCCCCCATGTCCTCGTACTGCTTGAGGATGGTCTGGCCGATGCCCTTCATAACGGCGTAGCCGGTCGGGCTGTTGTCGTACTTGTTGGGCGGGAAGTTATTCTGGATGGTCTCCTGAATAGCGTCCAGAGTGCGGATAACGCGGTTCTTGCTGTACGTCTTGTCCTTGGGCTTCTTGAAGGAGACCAGAGAATTGATGTCGTACTCGATGATGACATTGCCCGCCTCGGAGTAGGAGAAGAACATCTCGCCGTTCTTGATGGCTGCAATGGCTGCTTCGTTGTCCTTGGGGTCCACGATGCCGGTCGCGCCGTTGTAGACCTCGTAGGTGTTAGACTTGATGCAGCTTGCGGATGCGGTGATGCCCGCAACGAATGCGCAGGCCTCCGCGTGTGTCAGCTCGACGCCGTCAACAACAACAGAGTTGGTGACATTGATGATGCCCTCGTGGTCAGGGCTCTTTGCGTCCGGCAGAACCGCATTCACGCCCTTGCCCATGCTCTCGCGCATATACTTGATTTTGGTGATGGCTGCGGTCTGCAACGTAGCATCGGTAACGGGGAAGCACAGAGTATTGAACTTGATGCCCTCCATCTTGTCCACAAACGCGGTGACGTCACCGTTTGCGCTGGTGACGTTCGTGCCGCCTGCCAGCTTCACGCCGGATGCCGCTTTCAGGTCGCCCGTACCGGTGAACTTCACCAGCTTGTCGTCTGCTGCGGCTGCAATAAGCTCCTCGACGGTCTTGACGCCCTCGTACACAGCGGTGGCGTCAGCATCCAAATACACGGTGACGTCAAAGCCGCCGACGGGGTTTGTGACGACAGAGACGTGAATATCGTTGCCGCGAGTGCCGCCGTACTTGGCCGTTACGGTCAGCGGAGCAGCGGCTCCGGTTGCGGCCGTGCCGCTCTCCGTGATGTAGACGATGACCTTGGCAGCCTTTTTGAATGCCTCACGAATCAGGCGCATCTTATCGTTGGTCGCGTCGTAGACGCTGCGGCCGAGCTCCACACTGTAAGCATCCGGGGCCGCTGCCGTCAGGGTGATGGGCGTCTTGGCGGGGCCAAAGTCGTAGCCAATCAGGGGCAGCAGCACGATGCCGCGCTCAGAGTTGCCGACGGTGTCGTTGCGGTCGCTCTCGAAGTTGATGTAAGTGCCCGGGCGGGTCTTTCCCGCCAGCTTATCGTATTTACCGCCTGCCATTAAACAACGGCCTCCTTTCCGAGCCACTCGTCGATGTGCTTCCGCATCTCCTCGACGGTGTATTCACCAGTCATGCCCGCCGTGGCACCGGCGAACGTGCTGGCCGAAACATGAAAAAGCGTCCGGCAAGCCTTTGCCAGACGCTCAATAGGGAACTTCTGCGCGGTCTGTGCCGCGCTCGCGTTCTTCTCTGCCATGCAGATACCTCCTATTCAGTTTTTTCCTCGGCCGCTTTGAGGTCGAGGTTGTAGTGCATCACCTTCTGGCAATCCACCCTGTTGTACGGACGGCGGCTGTCCCAGTGGAGTGTGAGCTGGGCTGTGCCTGTGTCCAGCCGCTTCACGCCTCCGGGGTCTTTGAGCCGCACTCCGCCTCCTGCCGCTGCTCCCGTCTCGTCAATGAGCGGAACCAGCAGGCGGGCTGCGCAGAGGGCGTTCAAGGCCGCTGCCGCGCTTGCGTAGGCGTCCTCGTCCGTGCTGGCGAAAAACTGGATGTACCAGTCGTATTCCACCGCATAGGACGCGAACGTGTCGCCGAGAGGTGTGAGCTCCGGCTGCGGAAAGAAAACAGAGGGTACGACGAATCCCTCCGGGATGTCCCAGTAATAGGGCGTAATCCCGGGTACGGAATCGAGGATAAAGCGGATAACGCTTGCGATTTCCTGCTCTAAGGCAGCCATAGGTTTCACCTCACAAAAAATCCTTGAAATACTCGTCCAGCCAGCTCTGCAGCTTCTTTTCGAGCAGCTCCGGGTAGAGCTTTTCTAGGATTCTGATGGAGCTTTCCCAGTAGTGGGAGCCCTCCACCCATTTCATTTTTAGGACCATCCCGGTCTTTTCTCCCGGGGTGTAGATGAAGTGGTCCTTTCCGTTCGCCTTTTCCCAGTGTCCGGGAACGAATCGCCTCTCTATCCCTTTCGGGTTGGTCCAGTGGCCGTCATTTACGAACTTGGCGTACTCGACGTTCGTGCCGACCTCAAGGGTCAGGCCGTTCTCGTCGAGTGTCCAGACGTTCTCCCCGTCGCCTTTTTGGAAACTGTGGAGCAGCAGCCGATAGTCCAGCACGTTCCGGCGAACGATTTCATCTTGCAGAATGCGTAGGAACTCAATGCCGAGTCCTTCAAGAAACTTGTTCAGTGCCCGCTTAAAATCGCCCTGCGCGGCCGTTCCGAGCCGCTTCACGAAGTTTTCGAGCTCTACTGTGTCGAATGTCACCTGCGCCATTACAATGGCCTCTGTTGGGCTGTGCGGTATATCTTTACCGTCATGTGATGCCCTCGGATGTTTCGCGGTTGACCTGCGGTGTATTCGAGCCCTGTTTCGCTGCTGACGATTTTGTCGTTGAGCCTGATGTCCGTTCCTGCCGGGAGCGTGAGCTTTATGTCGCTGTCCATATCGTTCTGCGGTTGCTGCTGGGCGATTTGGATGGACGCGCTACGCACTCCGAAATGGCACGGGACTTCCTCGAGGTCCGGCTGTTTGGGGTATTTGAACTTGGGGGAGCCGGGGAGCCCGTAGCCGGGGCTCGTGCTCTCCTGCTGGGTGTGGTAGATACTGCAACGATGGTCAAAGAAGTCCTCAATAGCCATTGGTTCAGAGGCTCCTTAACCGCATCGTGACGCCGTTGAGCGGCTGCACGACGACGTAATCGTCCAGCAGGCTCTCCACGCCCAGTTTTCCGACGTCTATGATGCTGCTCTCTGCCGTGTAGGAGTAGTCGTCAAAGGTCTCGCTTTTGAGGCGGACTTTGGTCTGCTCAACGGCATTGTGGGCGTATGCCTCCGCGATAAGGAGGACCGCCGTCTTGACGTTCTCCGGGATTTCGGGGTATTTCTCCGGGTCGTCGAATCTGTTGTTGCAGTAGTCGATGACCCAGCTCTCCGCCCGGGAGATGTCAATTTTGAGCTTGCTGTCGGCGCGGTTCTTTACTTCCTCAAATTCTGTGTACTCTTTGAGTTCCTCCGGCGTGACCCACGGCCGTTCGGCCATCAGCCCTCCGGGGCGATGATGGCGGCCGCTGCGGCTGCATCCGCCTCATACTCACGAATCTTCTGCAAAATGCTGGCCTTAGTGGTGCAGCCGGTCAGGTCGATGCCGTTGTCCTCGGCAAATTCCTTGAGCTCGTCGAGCTTCATCTTGGAAATGTCAGGGACTTCCACGGGCTCCTCGGCGACGGCCGCGACGACCTCCGCCTTGTCCTTGCCGGTGGTATCGACGCCCATATCGTCAGCCAGCTTGTCGAGCTGCTCCTCGTCCATCTCGCCGAGGAAGTCGGCGCACAGATGGCCGGTGACGGTGTGAGCGTCAGGGAGAGCCTCGAAATAGCCGCTTTCCAGCAGCGCGGTATATTTCTCGGGGTCGTCCACAAAGACGTCAGGATGCGCCGCAGAGGCGCGCACAACGCCATCATAGGACAGACCTTTAATCAGTCTGAGGTGCATAGCGTCCTGCCTCCTGTTAGATAGATGCCAGACCGGTCACAATGGCCGTTGCGTCCAGCTCCTCAACCAGCGTATCGAAGTCGAAATGCACGACATAGAAACGCTTGTCCTGATAGATGGCCTCCGGGCCCTCGGTGGTCTTACGGATGACGACGCCGTAGGAGTTGACGACGACCAGATTCTTCGGGTCGGTCAGCATAATAACGTCGTCGGGCAGGGCCGGGACCTCGATGACGGGAACACTGGCAGGATTCTCGACGCGCTTGTCGGTAATGATGCCGCCTGCGGTGACTGCCTGATTCAGGATGTAACGCTCCCACTCCTGACGGCGGTGGGGGGACATCAGCCAGCGGAGAGAGCCGTTGTTGAACTTGTCGGGAACTGCGCGCAGGCCCTTGTAGAACACATCCAGAACCATTGCACCGGAGTTGATGCCGGACACATCGACAACGTGGCCGCCCTCCTTGAACTGCTTGACCCAGCCGTCGTTCACCTTGAGGAAGTCGGCGTCATCGACAGTACCCAGCTCGGTGGCCTCGCCTGCGTCGAATGCGCCTGCGGTGTGGGCTGCGGTGTACTGGTAGACCTTCTTGTTGTATGCGACGAGGTCGCCAATAGCGTAGGTCTCAGAGGAGCTGAACTCCTTGACCTTGGCATACCGTTCGTCGCCGTTCAGGCACAGGTCCTCGCGGTCGCAGCCAATCTGACGGGTCATCAGGTTGGTGACGATGGTCTCGTAGTTGGAGCCCTCGATGTTTTCGCGCAGGGTCTCCTCAGTGATTTCCCACGGCAGACGGACAGGGGTGCAAGCGTATTCCAGCTTGCCATGCTTCACGCCGGAGCGGTAGCCGTCGTCGGTGTTCTCGGTCTTTTTGCGCAGCAGACGGCGGCCGACGCCAATCTTGTCGATTTCGCCGGTCTTTGCGGAGCGCAGCTCGTGGCGGACGAGGCCGCTCAGCGGAGTGGCCTCAAAGGTCTGCTGAATGAACTTCTTCGCCTGCTCCGGGTTCAGTGCGCCGCCAGCGGCCAGACCGGCGGTGGTGATGGTCTGGCCTGCTGCGTTCACGATTGCCTTATTGCTTCTCATGGTCATAGTGCTTGTTCCTCCTTACAGGATACCAGCGAGATAGTGCGGCTCGGACTTCTCGACAGGGTCCTCCGGGTCGCCATCATCGTTCAGGTTGGTCGGCAGGCCTGCGGCCTTGCGGACGGGTGCGACAGCCTTGGCAACGGCCTTTGCGACGACGTCCGCAACATTCTCGGCGGTCAGCAGCTCCGGGGTCTTTTCGGGCTCCTCCTGCTGGCCGAGAGCCTTTGCGACGGCTGCCTCGACCATCTTGCTGACGGCCTCGACGGTCAGGCCTGCGGGCTCTGCTGCCGGTTCTGCGGCTTTCTGGACGGGGTCAGTCGCGGGCTTCTGCTGGGTTTCCAGTGCCTTGGCGACGGCTGCCGCCACGGTATCTTCGATTTCTTTCTTGGTCACTTCGGTTTCCTCCTGTTCTTCTTCGGGGAATTTATCGAGGAACTCCCCGAGGTTTGTGTAGATGGACTGCAACGTGCTGCGGTTGGCTTTGCTCATGGCCTTGCCAGCCTTGATGACGGCGCAGCTTTCGAGCGATTTCGCAACGGGCTGCCCTTTGGTGAGCAGCTCGGTGACGATGTCGTTGAAGTCGTTCAGGGCGTTTCGGATGGTCTCCTCGTCCGACGCAAACTCCCAATGGTCATTCTCCCAGTTGTACCGGTACAGAACGTCGTTGAGCGCGTAGAACGCGGTCCAGAAGTTGTCGCTCTGGCTGCGCTTGGTGTAGTTGTCGGCAACTTCGCCTTTCTCGACAACATCAAAGCCGAGGGCAGCGGCCATCTTCTTGAAGATGCCGCGCATACCCTTTTCGGGCTGCTCCTCCGCCTTTGCCACTCCGTCATCGGGCAGCGGGTCGTCCTCGTCGCTGTACTTGCCGACGCCGCCCATGGAAAAGCCGGTGATTTCGCCTTTCTGGACTTTCTCGAAAATATCCGGGTCGTCCACCTCGACGGTCATCATCCATGTGCCTTTCTTGATGGCCTGCTCTCCGACGCTCATATCGCAAGGCGCAACATAGCTCTCGACGACGGCTGCCTTTTCGAGCGGCTCGAACGAGTGCTGCACATCCACCTGATTGCCGTTCTTGGCGAACCAGTACGCGGCCTTGGTGATTTCCTGCTCCGTCATGTAATTGCCGTGGGCGTCCTCTGTGAGGGGCTCATAGACAATGCCGGTGATGTAGTGGCTATCAGCATCCGCGTTGACGATTCGGCCGTAAGAAGCAAAAGAGGCGGAGCCGTGCTCCGCCTTGGTGATAAGAAACTGTTTCTTGTTGGCCGCCTTGTCTACAAGGCTGACAAAAGAAATCTTTGCATCTGTGATGGCGTATGCTTTCTCGATTTTGCTCATGGTTTTCTCACCTCCTCTCTACGCCCCTAGGTAGGGCGTCTAATGGTCGGCCATGTGTCCTTGCCACTGCGCTCAAGGAGCGCAACGTCAAAGGGCTTGCGGCCTATATCCTCAAGCGATGAATAGAACCAAACGACCATATCATCGCACTGGGGCTCGTCTACGATGGAGAAGATGCGCCGGAGCTCGTCCTCCGGCGCGTCTGCCGGTGCTGCGCACCACTTGACGATGCGCAGCCTCCCGGGGAGCTGGTATCTCTCGACCCGCTCCACATGGTACTTAGGCTTGAAAAGGCGGCAAATAATCGTCGAAACGATGCGGTCAAGTGCTTTCCACATGGGGCTCCTCCTCCGGCATAATGATTTTGACGTTGGGGTTCTCAATCAGAGCCTCAATCTCGGATAAATCGGCTCCGAATGCAATCCGTAATTCAAGCGTTGCGGGCTGTCCTGCGTCATGGTGCAGGGTGTACCCGTTTACGATGTTCGCCAGCTCGATGCCGTCGATTTTGAGAATAGGCTGCTTTCCAACTCGGGCTTCGTCGATGGTAACTTTCATGTGTAGTCCTCCTCGTTGATGCCTGCGCGCGCCTTGTTCTGCGCGTCGAGCTCTTTCTCCCACTCGCCGTCGTCCTCCGCGATGGCCTGCGCTTGGAGGGCCTGCCGCTCCTCAAGGGATAGGCCGAGCACCTCCTCGCTCACGACCGGCTGCAAAAGGCAATGGCAGTTGACGCTCTCTCTCGGCGGCAAACAGACGTCTCGCGGGGTCATGGGGTAGTAGGTATTTCCGTCAGCTCCAATCAGGGTGAACGGCTGCCCTTTCGGGACGTGAACGCCGTCCATATCCACATGGTTCTGTCTCGGGTCGTTCCGGTATGCTCCGGTGTGTTTCCACATCTTCTCCTCGACGGCCGGGCTCTGGATGTAGCTTTCGAGCTGCGCATAGCCGTGCGCCCGGAGCACCTCCGTCAGGGCCACGCGCCGCGCGCGGTAGCCCGGGGAGCGGATGCCGCTGTCTGCAATGAGGTTTGCGACGTCGTTGATGCCCTTGCCGTCGTTCAGGCCCTTTTTCAGGACTGCCTCGATTTCGGTCTCGGTGTCCAGCTTCATAATGTCGGCGAGGTCGCTGCTCCACGAGCTTATCCAATCAGTTGTCCGCTTGGTGAGCTTCGTAACGGTGAGCTCTGCATCCGTTTTCTGGACGTAAGCCTCAACATACGTCGGCATGATGGTGGAAAACTGAGTATGGAAAACGTCGAAAAGGTCCTGCGCCAGCTTGCTCTTGTTCTTGAACTTCGGCCAGTTGTCCTTGAAGAAAGTTTCAAGGTCGATGGCGTCCGCCAGCTCCTTGAGCAGGTCGTCGGCGTTGTCCTCGAGGAGCTTCGTCACGACCTCCTCGATTTCGTCCACGGTGTTCAGGCTCTCTTTTGCCTTGAGGTATCCCTCCATCGTGAGCTGCTCGTACAGGTCGTTTTCTGCTTTGGCGAGGTATGCGTCGATGGCCTTGATTAGGGGTCCGCAGCGTAAGCACTTCACTCCGCGTCGCCCTCCTCCTGTTTCATGTCAGCCAGCAGGCGGCGGACCTCTTTCATCACGGCGACGAGCTCCGTCTCATTAGCGGCTGCCGCTTTCTGAATCTGGCCGTCGAGCTGTTCCTCTACGCTAGGCTCGCCCTGCTGGGCGTTCTGCGCGGGCTTTGTCTCCGGCTGTGTGTTTTCCTTACCAGCGTCAGAACCGCCATTCTGCGCCACGCTGGGGCTGTTTCCAGCCACGGTGATGGCTGCGGCCCGCTGCTGTGCGTTGGTAAACGCCAGCGGAATGTCGCCCCACTCCTCGGGGAAGTCCTCCGAGGTCTCGCCGAGGGCCTTGTACAGGACGCTCTTTGCCTTGTTCGGGGTGAGGCCGCCAGCGTTGTTGCAGACGGTCAGCAGCTTGTACAGGTCGTCCGGGTTGGAAACGTCCGGCGCGCGGAAGAACACCTCGACGTACTTGAACTGATAGCAGTTGAGCAGCCTGTTGTTGATGGCCCACGCCAGACGCCGCCGCTCCGGCTGGAATACCTGCTTCTCGGTCACTTCCATGGCCGTCTGCGCCGTCGCGCGGTTGAAGTCCGTCGTGTATCCGGTGTACAGGTCCGGGAGCTGGAACGCGCTCTGCACCTTCCGCCGGTTGTTTTCGAGGTAGTCTTGGAAAAGCTCGTCCTTTTGCAGGATAGCTGCAAGGTCCTTGACCTCGACCTCCGGCCGGTTCTCGGCGTTGAATCCGGTGCGGTTGTCTGCCGCCTCCGTTTCCAGCACCATGAAACTGTGCTGGCCAGCCTCGCCTCGGATGCCGTTCATGTACTCCTTGAGCTTGGCGAAACTATCGTCCGTCAGGCTGCCGCCTTTCACCATAATCAGCAACGGGGTGTGTCGGCCGTTCAGGAAATAGTTATTGTTGAGGCTCTCCGCTCTCCGGGCCCCATCTACGGTAAGGATGGAACCAACCCACCGGACCTTGCCGTATGTTGCGGTCCCGATGGCGAACTCGATTATTTCGTTGGCGCGGCTCTTGAACTCGAGCTCGGTGACGTACTCTCCGCTCGTCGGGTCCATGATTCGCGGGTCTCCGAACTCCTTGTAGTAGACCGTCTTGCCGTTGACGGTCTGCTTATACTTGCGGAACTTCCTCATGCGGTTCTCGATGTGGTCCCGGTGGAAATACGTCACCTCGACGCGCGGGTCCAGCCTCCGGCTCTTTTCCACGCTGGGGGTGTCCTCGATGAACTCGAGCTGTATGACGTTCCCGTCCATATCCCGGATGACCTCTGCGTATGCGCAGCCGTAGGTTTCCCGGGCCTCCACGATGTCCTCAAAGAGCTCATTGCTCTCCTGCTCCATGTTGAGCATCTCGACGACCTCCGCCGCCCGGTCCCATTCCGCTTTCATCTCCGGGGTTTCGTCCGCGTCCGCAAAGTCGTCTTTGTACCGGATGTCGATGCCAAATCCGGCGATGTTTGACTTGTAGGCCCGGATGCACTGCGGGAGTA
>CALMCP010000016.1 GCA_937863095.1 uncultured Candidatus Saccharibacteria bacterium
CTGTAGATAGCGGCTGCTCAGTATAGTCAATCTCCTCAAACGAACTACCACGCTCCCGCAAAAACGCTGCCGCCTTTTTGCAGGTTGAAAACTTTTTGTAGCAATACATTTTCATGACATATCGCCCTGCTCTTTATCGCCAGTCCACACGATAATCCCATCAAAGCTATCATCGAGAAAAATAGCAACTACCCCCGCCATGGCTAATATCTCCTCGGTAGTCTTCCCTTCTAGACTACCGTAATATCCATCGGGTACATTTCTCCCCTTCCATAACACTTCAGTTGCTGTCGCGTTTATGCTTCGTTCATTCATATTTTCTCTCCTCAAATTAAATAACTCCCTTATTCGCCACTGGAGCCCCGCATACACAGGGTGGTACCATCCAGTTTCGAAAAAGGGAGTATCCTTTGTCGCACTTCATTTGTCTAATCTGTCGTGTTAGCCCCGGCAGGGTCTAATCAGACTCAGGGAGTCCTTTCTTCCTGCCGACATTCGCGGGTGATAACCGCTCATCTTCCTGTGATGGAAGAATGCCTTAAGAGTATTATAGCAGAACTACACTACCTCCTCAACAAGCAGCTGCTCGAGGTTCAAATCTTTACACCAGGAGAGTATGCCCCTTCAGAAAGAGTAGCTTAATCTAAAAGGCAGCGAACCCCAAACCCGCCGCCGCGGTAGCTACCATTGCCCGGGTAGACATCGTCAGCATTGAAGTTCGCGACGAACACGTTGTCCGACCAGCCCGGATAGGCCGAACTGGACCACAAGTAGCCCCAGTCACCCTGGTCGTCGAAGCCCTCCCACCAGACGCCGGCGAAGACCGCTTTAAATGGGCCATTACTGAGCCATTGGGATTGTGAAGGACCTTGGTAGGCATACATACCAGTTCCCCCAAACGCTCGGTCAAGGTCAGCGAATTCACCGACACCAGAGTTATAATTACCACCAACGGGGAGACGCCAGCCTTTCGCACAAATGCTGTGTGCTGCATTGCCAGTTGTGATGGATGTGCGTGTTTCGCCGGCCGTAGCTGCGCTCCAATTGTAGAGATAGCCATAGTTGGTGGCGCCACTCCCCGTGTCGCCAGGGACGGGGCCAGAGACGGTTGGGGTGTCGTAACTTGCACTGCCCCCTGTTTGGACTTGTGGCAGTGTGAAGTTACTCGACACATTTGAATCTGCTGAGGTGAGCGTGGTGGTGCCCGTGGTGCTACCGAGCTTGAGGTTGTCCAGCATCCAGCACTTGTTGTCGGCGAGTTTGGCGATGCGGTAGGTTCGGTAGTCGGCTGGAGTGGTGCCGCGATTGTCGGCGAGGGTGAGGATAGCATCTTCGTTGGTGCCATCGTAAATGGTCGTGCTGTTGGTGCAGTAGTCTTGGGTCATGGTTTGCATAGTGAGAGGGGCCGAGGGTCCGGCTGGGTCGTTGTCTGTTGCAGCGTAGATAAGTTTGAGCTCTTTAGTACCTTCCGTCACAGTAACATCAATGGTAAACGACAGTTCGACATTCGTGGCGTCGGTAGCTGGAGAGATGTTTGCGTCGGTCGTGGTCGCGAGTGTCAGTGGTGAGGCACTCGCAGTTAATGGTGTACTCGTTGCAACACTACCGCCTTTGAGCGCAATACCTATACCTGGCTCTTCGGCTTCAAGGCTGGCGGTGAGTGTATAGCCCGTGGCGTTGGCGGTGGAAGTGGTCATGGTGGTGGTAGTGGTTGCTTTGCCGCCGCCTTTGGGGATAGTGATGGTGAGGTTGGATTGGTTGGAGGCGAGGATAAGAGCGGGGGCGGCAGAGACAGTGGAGAGATTTAGAGCGAGGCTGATGAGACCGAGAGCGAGGAGGACGAAGATGCCAAGGTTGCGAAAGGAAGAGATAGAACGAAGAACACCACAACGCGTGGCAAAGCGATAAAGGAGAATGGCAGCGACGATGAGCATAACACTCACGCCGATGAATGCAGCCAGACTAATGCCCGTTTCAGCAAGCCTACCGTTCGTCGTGTCGCCCACGAGGATGGTGATGGTTTGAGTGAGAGTTTGGGTTTGCATAATAAGCTGTGTGTACTCCTTTTAGCTGATACCTCGGCTCTTTAGGAAAGAGCTTGTGGTTTAGAGGTATTATAGCACCCCCCCTGGGTAAACAACTCTTTTATCGGCTATCAATCCGCAACAAGCTCATGGTACACTAAAGATACATCAGCATGGTCGGCTTCACTGCCGAAGTAAGGAGAACAACTATGCCAGAACAAGACAAAACTACTGAGCGCAAGCTACCGCCAGAGCTCGCCGAAATTACCCCGCCAGTACAACTACGCATGAGCAAGCTCATCAGTTATATCATGTACGCTTGGGTTATGTTTGGCGTTGTCATGCTATCACTCCGGGTCTTTTTGCTTATATTTTCAGCAAACGCCAGCGCCCCATTCGTTAATTTTGTACTTCGTACTTCTGACGATTACCTCCGTCCGTTTGCTGGCATCTTCCCGGCTCGCCAGCTAAGCGAAACAGGCTACTTTGATGTTGCCGCCCTATTCGCTATCTGTATCTACCTGATACTTGGCTGGCTCACAGGCGCACTCATCGCTTTCGTCCAAGGCAAAATCGACCAAAATGACCAAGAACAGCGACGACGGTTGCACTACTTACGACAAGAAGCAGACGAGGAATAGTTTTCGCGTCTCTTTCAAGGACGCTGCATATAGCGTTCGCAAGCAAAAATACGCTACATGTAGCGTATTTTGCGTATTACAAAAGGAATCTCTATGAGCTAGACATGCACTCACCAGTCTCCTGAATCGCCACGTCAACATCGTCCGCATAGTTCACTTGGAGTTTCGCGTCGGTTGCAGCGAAGTCGACAAAAAAGTCGCGTTTGAGGATGTCGTCGTTCAGGTAGCGCATGTCGAGCCCCGAGTCCAAGTTTTCTTTCTGAGCTTTTTTCCATTGTGATTTCATGGCCATATTCAGCAGCCAATTCGGCAACGAACCGACTAGCTTTTCGATGTTCGCTGCGTTCAAAAGCTGCTCAATCATCGGCGTAAACTTCATATTTCTCGAACCAACTGCCATCTCATCGCCATGCTCCGCCAGCTCCAACGCCTGCGCCGTACACACAGCGATTTTCTTTGCAGAAATCACCGTCGTGCCACCTTTACCATAGTAAATCTTTGGCGATTGACCGAATCTATCGACAAATACATGCTTCCAGATAGGCTCTTTGCCTGGCGCTGTCCCAAAAACATACGGAATATTAAGCACTGCTACCGAGAAATCATCATCTCCCAACGCAAATGCCCGTTTTGTCTGTTCAACTCGTGCCTTAATGTACGGATGCCGCTCCAGCTCACCCTGCTTCACACCACACAACCCGTGGTTATTGATATACGAAAAATACGAACCAAACACCACCGCCTTTTGCGCGCCCTGTTCTCTCGCCACTCGAAGCACCCGCTCCGTTCGCGCCACCAACTGCGTCTCGAAGAATTCACTCGCCTTCACACCAGCCGCTAGCTCTACTCTGTCGTCCGGTCCAGCCGCGTATACCAGCGCATCATGCCCACTCAAAAGTTCACCGAGCTGCTCGTCGCTGAGTTCATCAATATTCGCCCGAGCAATGGTAGCCCGACTACTCAAACTCTCGTCAACCACCTCATCTGGCATGGCCAGTGCCGTCACCTCCACTCCACGACCCATCAGCTCCAAGCTCGTATGATATCCTAAAAATCCTGCTCCACCAACGATAAAAATATGCTTATGTTTCATATACTCATACTAGCACACCTCAGTCAAAAAACGCTATATCTAGCGTGCATACACTAGATATAGCGTCCTTCAAGTGGCTTTAACGCTAAATATAATGGTGCGGATAGAGGTAGTCGAAACCTCGTCTCTACCTTGGGAAGGTAGCATAATAGCCGTTATACGATACCCGCATACTCTCTTAGTGTATCAAATTTACGCAAATAAGTCGCTGCCAAATTTCAGGATAATCGCGAGGACTCCCAAAACTAACACCGACCACATCGCCAGCATGTCGTAGCCATTTTTGACAAATTTTTGCAGCTTGTCGTTTGTCTGTTTACTGACCGGAAAGAAATCCCCCAGAATATTGTAGCGAGTAACACCAAAAAACAACACGACCATCGCTACATCGAGCGTCAAGCACCACGGACAAAGCACACCGATGACCGTGTAGCTCATGTAGAACATCCAGCCAGCAAAAACCAGCCCAGCGATGGCCCCCAGTTGGGTCACTTGCATAAACCATCGTGGCAGTTTCGCCCCAGTCATAGCTACCACGGCAATCGTCATGACTACTGGCAGCGCAATCATACCGATAAAGCTATTCGGGATGCCCAGCAGAGTCGATGACCAGTGGTTGGCGACGGTTGCACAGCTGATGACAGCATTGAGGTCACAGCTCAGCACGGCATCGGCATTTTTGGCGAGGACAAGCGCTTCCCACGACAAGACAACTGACGCCACAAGCCCGACTGTCGCCGCTACGAGAACACCCATCATGGCCACAAACTTCTGGTTCCTAAACATAAAAACTCACCTCGCTGATGGTTGGCAGCGGTCGCCCACGCCACATACTCTGAAGCTGCCCACCATCACTGAGCGCAACCATGGTCGGATACTCCACGATGTCATAGGTCCGGCAGAACCCTGTTCCATCAGGCGTATCTGGATCAATCTCTTCGATGTCATGCCCGGTCTGGCGCGAGAAATCACGCAAGTAGTCGAGCACTTCGCGAGCGTGGTCTGACTCGTACTTATACACCACTGCAACACGCATGGTTAGTCTCGCGCCTCTGACTTCTTTTTGCGGCGGCTCGCTAGTACTTCCTCGAACTCATCGAGTGAGGTAAAGTCGAAGTAAACACTCGCAAACCTGACGTAGGCCACTTCGTTACGTGCTGCCAGCTCATCGAGTACAGAGTCGCCGATTTGCTTTGATGGGATGTCCGGCTCGCCAAGTGCATAGAGCGCGTCCTCGACTTTTGAAACGATTTCGTCAACCTCTTCGTCGGACTTGAAGAATTTACCGACAGACTGATTGACGGCTGAAAGTAATTTCTCACGGTCAAACAGCTCGCGCTTGCCGCTTTTTTTGATGACGGCAAGATTTGGCTTCTCGATACGCTCATAGGTCGTGAACCGCTTGCCGTCTGCTGTCTCGCGGCGGCGGCGAATGGCGAGGCCATCACTAACTTCGCGTGATTCAATAACTCGACTGTCGCCGATATTTATCTGTGACATACTACTCCTTCTTTTTCTTACGTCGCCTCAGGAATGCCGGAGTGTCGTAGTCTTCTTCGTCTTCTTGAGGTTCGGTCCAGATGTTCGTCTCATCTTCGCTTGCAAACGTCTCGGCAGCGTCCGCTTCACCGAGCTCCATGTCAATATTTTTCACCATTTCCTCGTCGACTTGCTCCGAGGCTGGCTGTTCAACTGGCGCTGGCTTTTGGTCGAGGCTGACTTCTTGCAGATGAAACGCCTCGCTGTCAAATCCAGTCGCGATGACGGTGATAACCAGCTCGTCTTCCATCTCAGGCTTGAGTGTCGTACCGAATATAATGTTCGCGTCTGGCGATACGGCATTGGTGATAATCTCCGCCGCTTCCTGAATCTCTGCCATCGACATATCGTAGCCACCAGTCACATTGAACAGTACGCCCTTCGCGCCATCGATAGATACTTCGATGAGCGGGCTTTCAATCGCTTGCTGTGCCGCCTGTGCCGCACGATTCTCGCCACTGGCTCGGCCAATACCCATCAGCGCCGAGCCAGCATTGCTCATGATAGCTTTGACGTCAGCAAAGTCGAGGTTAATCATGCCATGCTCAGTAATCAGCTCAGAGATACCCTGCACTCCTTGGCGCAGTACGTCGTCGGCAATCTTGAACGTCTCCAGCAGCGGCGTACGCCGGTCAATTGTCTGAAGCAAGCGGTCGTTCGGGATGGTGATAAGCGTGTCTACCTGACGACCGAGGTTGTTAATCGCCCAGTCAGCGTTCAAGCGTCGTTTTTCGCCCTCGAAACTAAACGGTCGCGTCGCAACACCAACCACCAAAACGCCCAACTCTCGGGCAATCTCTGCCACCACATGTCCCGCACCAGAACCAGTACCACCGCCAGCACCGATGGTCACGAATATCATATCTGCGCCTTCGATGGCTTGGCGAATCTCATCGCGCGACTCAGTCGCTGCCGCTTCACCCACCGTTGGGTCGGCACCAGCGCCGAGGCCATTGGTCGTGCTGTGCCCCAGATGTATCTTTACGTCAGCCTTCGAGTTGTGTAGCGCCTGCGCATCAGTATTCATAGCGATAAACTGCACGCCACTCAAGCCGGCGTCTTTCATGCGGTTAATCGCCGAACCGCCAGCACCGCCGACACCGACCACTTTTATGCTCGCAAATGTTTGAACTTCACTTGGTTTTACTTCAGGCATCTGTACTCCCTCAACTTATTCTCTTACTAGTGTACCATTTTTTACCGAAATTTTGACAATATCGACGAGATAAATCCGCCCGCCTTCTTTACCACTGTACTCGACTTGGCGGCTTTACTGCCCCCACCTGGCCGGCCAGCGTGACCACCTCCCTGCTCATCGAGCAACATCAGCCCAATCGCTGCCGCATAGTCCGGCGTCTCTATCTGTTCGCTCACCCCGCCATAGCCCGTCGGTTTACCAACACGCGCTGCCACACCAAGCTGCTCTTTAGCGTACTCGACGATACCGCGAACGTTGGCCCCACCGCCCGTCAACACAACGCCACTCGGCAACTTGCCAGCACGGCCAGCTTTTTTCAGCTCTTTATTGACCGCTTCAAACACCTGTTCGTAGCGCATACCAACAATCTCATCGAGCTCGCTACGGTCAAACTCCACCGTCTGACCCTCGTGCTTCATCTCCACAGCATCACTTGCTCCATCACTGACGAGGCGAGCGTGCTCGAGTTTTACTTTGTCTGCCAGCTCCGGGTCAATCTTCAAGCCGATAGCGATATCGTTCGTCACATTCGTGCCACCTACCGGCACCACCGCAACGTACTGTAAATCACCCTCTTCAAACACTGCTACACCAGTAGTCGCTCCGCCAAGGTCAATCACCGCCACGCCATTTTCCATCTGCGCCTCGCTCAGCGTCGCCCGAGCACTCGCCAACACCGAAGGGACTATCCCACTCGCATCAACCTTCGCCATCTCAGCAGACTTCTGAACATTTGCGATGTGTGGCGCTAGGCCCGACACGATATTTGCGTGAATCTCTAGACGCGTGCCCGTCATGCCGACCGGGTCTTTGATATTGTCTTGTCCATCCAAACGATACGCATGAGGCACAATCTCCAAAATTTCACGATTTGGCGGCACCTTGCCCGTTGTTGCCACCTCTTCAAGACGCACAATATCATCATCTGAGACTTCGTGGTCTTGTGTGCCCACCGCAATCATCCCGTCGGCTTTTGTACTGACGATGTGCGAACCGTTAACACTCAGTGTCGCCTGCTCAACCTGATGCCCGCTCATCCGCTCCGCCTCACCCAGTGCCGCGTCAATCGCCGCCGCCGGACCAGCCAAGTTCGACACCATCCCCTTTCGCATGCCACTATTGGGCGCCTGTCCCACACCGATGACCTTTGCTGCGCCCGTTGCGCTGTCTATATGACCGACCACGCACCGAGCGGTTGTTGTGCCGATATCTATTCCTATGGCATACCGAGAATGTTCTTGCATAAACATAGTATACAGGTTATGTTTGTTGTTTTGCAAGCCCTACAACTGCGTGAGAATCTCTGCACCACTTTCGGTGATAAGTACCGTGTGCTCAAAGTGTGCACCAAGACTCCCGTCCTTCATCGAAATCGTCCAGCCGTCGTCCTCAGTGATAGTCGCCTCACCACCCAACGATGCCATCGGCTCTATGGCAATCGTGTCACCAGGCTGCAATACTGGACCTACATGCGCAGGACCAAAGTTCGGAATCTCCGGCTTCATGTGCATCTCCAGACCCACGCCATGTCCTACGAGATTGCGGACAATCCCCAAGTTACCTTTCGCCAAAACATGCTCAATAGCGCTAGATATAGCGCCCACACGAGTGCCGACACCAGATATAGCGTCGATTCCTGAGTACAAACTTTGTTCAGTTGTTTTGAGTAAGTGCTTGACCGCCCCTTTCGGCTGCTCGCCAATCACCATCGTAAACGCACTGTCAGTCTTCATGCCTTTGTAGCCAATCACGAGGTCAAAGCTCACGACATCGCCTCGCCGAAACACGTAGTCGGTAGGTGGCGAGTGCACCAGCTCGTCATTCGTCGAAACACAGATGACCCCGGGAAACTTCACTTCCTCAGTCAGATACGTCGCCTCTGCGCCCAACTCTTTGATACGCCGAGCCACAATCTCGTTAACATCCAGCTCGCTCATACCGGCGGTCACAGCGCCTCTCAGCCCATCATATATCGTCGCAAGCATCTTACCACACTCACGCATGGCAGCAAGTTGTTCGGTGGTTTTCTCTCCGGTAATCAGCATATTAGACTCCCTGGACAATCCCTCGGTCAACCAGCTCCGCCTCGATAACATCGTGAACCTGACCGACCGTTCCAACGCCATTGACATGCACGATTGGCACACTATTGTCATTGAACAAGTCAAGCATCGGGTAGATTTCCTTGCGATAAATCGACAGTCGCACGTCTATCGCCTCTGGCGTATCGTCCGCTCGTCCACGCAAGCGCAAGCGCTCCAATATCTCCTGGCGCGGCACCTCGAGCACCACCACCAAGTCGATATCGCGTCCGTGCGACGACTTGGCCTCGAGCAACCACTCGGCCTGTACAACTTCCCGAGGAAAGCCATCGAGGATGACCTTGTGGATATCGCCAGCGTTCGTGAGCGCTTCATCCATCACCCGACTAATCGTCTCCACCGGCACGAGTCTGCCCTCGCGCAGACACTCCATCACTTCGACGTCGCGCGTATCGCGAAGGAGCTGTCCTGCACTCAACCAGCGCCAGCCATGTCGCGCCGCCAATATCTGCCCTTGGACACTCTTACCCGCTCCTGCTGGGCCAAAAAATACTATCATCTGCGCCTTCTCCTTAGTTTGCTATTGTTTCTTTTACGATTTTCGCTATCATAGCGCCGTCGGCTGCGTTGCCAACCTTGGCCTTGACAGTGCCGATGACCTGGCCCATCTGCTGCATCGTCACGTCGCCCATAGCAGCTACGACCTCATCCACAACGCGCCTAACGTCATCCTCGCTCATCTGCTCTGGTAAGTACTCTTCTAGTACTGCCAGCTCGTTCTCCTCTGGTTCAGCCAAGTCTTCACGGCCATTCTCGCGGTAGAGCGACGCACTCTCACTGCGCTTTTTCACCTCGCGGACGATGACCTTTTCGACTTCTTCGTCGCTCAAGCCCTCGTCACGCTTCATCTGGGCCACTTCTTCATTCAGAATTGCTGCTAAAAGATTGCGTAGTACCTCACCACGAAAACGATTGCCGCCTAAAAAGGCGGCTTTCTGTTCCTCGGATATGCGCTGCTTCAGCGCAGACATTAACGCACCCCTAAGCGCATCTTAGCTGTTTTGTCAGCTCGGCGCTCGCGACGAATAATCGCCTTCTTGCGTCGCTCAGTCTTCGAGATAGGCTTTTCAAAGCGCATCACCGCTTTAGCCTCCGCAAGCACCCCACTCTGGAGCACCTTACGGTTGAAGCGACGGATGATGTTCTCGTTCGCTTCCTTCTGATCTTTACGTGTTACTTGTACCATATCACTGGACATTGTAACAGATAAAACAACCTTCCACAATAGCTCAAGGGTGTTTTATGCTACTAATCGTATCCCGCTTGGCCTTTAAGGAGTTACCCGAGTTACTATTTCTCGGTTGGCTGTTGCTCTCGCCAGTCAAGTTCGCGTATTTTACTATCGCCATCCACCTTCGCATTTTGCTGATGACCCCGAGCGATGTTTTTATATCCCTTAACAACGGCCTCCCCAGCCTGTGTACCAGCCAAATCTCTCACTGTTACAGCCATACTATTTGCATCCACAATTGCTTCGACAAGCTGCCTATCATATGAGTTACGACTATCTCGACGATTAAAATACTCTTCCACCGAGGAGCGACCTCCATCGAGAGTATCCCTGGCAGCTACAGTTGCGACCCGAGCGAGCGCAGCTTTGGTCTCACTCTCGTCCATGGCAAGAGCCATTTCGTGTAGAACCGCCATGTTGCGCGAATCATTGGCAAAATCATCAGATACCTGCCGCGCACTCTCGAGAGCCTGTTCGTTGCCGTTCATATCTGCCACAGCCTCTTCAAGATAGAGTGCATCATTGTTCGCAACTATCTCGCTCGCTGATACTTTTTGTGGTGTTTCGCTCATGTTTGTATCCTTTTTGTTTATTTTTTATAAAAGATACTATGTAATATAC
>CALMCP010000017.1 GCA_937863095.1 uncultured Candidatus Saccharibacteria bacterium
GTGTCGTCGAGTCTTTTGATAAAGAGGCTATAGTGTTCGGTGCGCGTGACCATATTGGCCGAGAGATGATTGACGCTAAGGCTAGGGGTACAGTATCGGATATATTTTACGCTGATGATTTTGAGTATCGTCTCAATATGAACCGTCATAGGTAGATAGTAGCCTCTCGAAATGTCAGAATCCCGCCACCAAGGTGACGGGAAACAATCAAAATCCGGTAAGCCAATTGCCTACTCTTTCAGTATAGCACAGATGAGGTGCTTATGTCAATAGCAACGACAAAGATTTACCAGTGACATTAGGTAGCGATTGAGATACTATGATTACAGGAAGACCGCGCGGGTGGTAGCAATAGCTATCGAAGGCCAGCGAAAGGAGTATCCTGACATTATACAAATAAGCCAAGAAATCCGTCATACCCCGACTCTCACCCTATGCCATACTCTGACCCCCTGAATGCGCCAGAGAGCAAGTCCTTTTGGAGTATCCACGCGCCTTTGTCATTGCCCGACTCGTTCGGGCAATCCAGTGGATAATAGCTATTTTATGTTTACTGGATTACCCGGATAAACCGGGTAATGACGGAGGAGTTTGAGATTCAGGTTATTGGGAAATGCGTGTATTCAACTAGAGAATTTATGTAGTATAATTAAAGTATGAAAAAAGAGATTACCATCGAAGACCTTCATGAACTCCTGATGGAGTCTATGCAGATTACCTCTGACGGGTTCATGCAGTTGAACGAACGCATGGATAGGCTTGAGGGTCGCATGGACAATCTTGAGGGTCGCATGGATGCACTCGAAAAAGCAAGTCGCGAGCACACAAAGGCGATTCAAGAACTTACCGTGAGAGTAGACCGTATCGAGCAGCAGCTAGAAGGCATCGACGGCGATATTCGATATCTCTACTCGCTCATTGAAAAACTCAAAAAAGATATGAAGTCAGGTAAGCTGTCAGAGCAAGACACCCGCTCACGCCTTGAAGAAGTCGAAGCAATCGCCAAGCGACTTAGTATTAAATACGGCGTTTAGCGGCCACTACCATTTTCCCACAAAACACAGTACAATAAGTCATAACATGGCCAGAAAACAAACAGCCGCTCAGCCAACTGCAAAGAAATCGCGCGCAAACAGTCGCGTCAAGCTTGCGGTGGTGCCCGAGGCTGCCAATCAGTACCGTCCGTTGGCCGTACGGCGCTATGGCATCGCTATCATCCTGGCAGGAGTACTGTTGCTTCAAACGGTGTATTTTGCGGTCGCGAACACCAACATCCTCGGTGTGCAGGCAAACATCACCTCCGCAAACCTCCTCGCCGCCACCAACGACGCACGCACAGGCAACAATGTACAGCCGCTCACCCTCAACGGCGACCTCTCAGAGGCTGCGCGCCGAAAAGCCGACGATATGTTCGCCCAGCAGTACTGGTCACACGTCGCTCCAGACGGCACAACACCGTGGTACTGGTTTGACGAAGTTGGCTATGCCTACGCTGAAGCAGGAGAAAACCTAGCCAAAAACTTCAACTCCAGCCAAGGAGCCGTCGCTGCCTGGCTCGCATCGCCCAGTCACCGTGAAAACATGCTCAAGAAAAACTACGAAGACGTCGGATTTGCTGTCCGTGACGGCATGCTGAACGGAAAACCAACAACACTGGTCGTCGCACTGTACGGTACGCCCGAACGCTCAGCCATCCACGGCGCGATAAATAGCACAAAAACGACCGAGGTCAATGCACCGATTAGCCTGATGGGGCGCATCGGCATCGGCGTGACGTCACTCAATCCTGTCGCCGTCGGAAGTATCGTCGTTCTGCTCCTCGCGGCAAATATTGCCCTCGTCGCCCAGATGTACCGCCGCAAACTGCCGAAAAAACTCCGGGGCAGCTGGTACAAATACCACGGCATCTACAAAGCAACCTTCCTCATCGCCTTTGCCATCCTGACCGTGCTCGCGTACGGCTGGGCAGGGCAGATTTAGACATGCGGCACTGGCGCATCATCCTGAGCTACGGGCTGCTTATCGGCTGGATGGTGGTGATATTTTTCCTTTCGAGTGAGGGTAACGCCGCTTCGACGGAACGGAGCGATGTGATTGTTGAGCTCTTTCGCACGATTGGCGTTGCCGGACAGGCCGATTGGCTGACGTTTATGGTTCGCAAGTCGGCGCACGTCATCGCCTATCTCGTCCTTGGCGTGTTGGCGTATAACGCACTCAGGCTTCATGTGCGTACGCCCAGAGTGCTGCTCGCGCTGAGCACGAGCCTTGTTGTGTTGTATGCGGTGAGTGATGAGATTCACCAGCTGTTTACTCCAGGGAGGAGTGGGGAGATGCGCGACGTGCTGATAGATAGTGTGGCGGGGATGGTGGGGATTTGGTTGATTCATGTGTACTGGATTGCCCGAACAGGTCGGGCAATGACAAAAAAAAGGGGGGCAAGGAATCGGGCAATGACAAAAATGCAGTGAGTGGGCAATGACAGCCCACAAACCTTGACAAAGATGCGCAATGTATGTTATAATGAAAGGATATGGTCTCAGAAACAACCAAGCGTATACCTTTTCCGACGTGGATTCGCCGAGTAACCGCGGTATTTTTGGCGTTGACCTACATCGTACTGATATTTGGCATCGTTCAACTCGCGACCATCCCGAGCAGATACCTCCTCATCGCGCTTCCACTGTACGGCCTTATCACCGCGCTACTTGTCTGGGTACTCTTTGACACCAAAAAACTGGCAAAACGCCAAGTCATCCTCGCAATACTCGCCGTCATATCGCTCATACTCGCCGGACTGAACATGTACGCCACATCCGTCATTTACTCGGCCGAAAGCCTCCTCAGCAACATCCAAGAAAAGCAGTCGCGCTACGTCGAATACTCCATCGTCACCAACAGCACCGACGCTGTGACCGTCGAGGAAGCCGGCCGAGTCGCGATTATCTCGACCGACCCGCTCTACGACAAAGCTCGCGTCGTCCTCGCCCAAGAGACACCAGCCGAGCAACAGCCAGTCGACCACTTAGCGCACATCAAAAATGTTCTCGTCGACCGCGAGGCCGATCTCGCCGCCGTACGCACCGAAAGCCTCCAACTCGTCAATGACGAGGACTCGGCATTTTACAAAACATTGACCGTACTGCGCACCTTCCGCGTCGAAATCGACCCAAATGAACCAACCGAGACACTCGACGCCACCAAACCATACATCGTCTACATCAGCGGTATCGACACCTACGGCGCCGTGTCGACCACTTCGCGCAGTGACGTCAACATCCTCATGGTCGTCAACCCAGCCAAGCGCAAACTCCTCCTCGTCAATACGCCACGCGACTACTACGTCCAGCTCCATGGCACCACCGGAACGTTCGACAAACTGACTCATGCCGGCGTCTATGGCGTCGACATGTCACGGCAGACGCTCGAAGACCTGTACGGGGTTACTATCCCGTATTACGCTCGTATCAACTTCACGTCACTCGTCAATGTCATCGACGCTATCGGGCCCATCAGCGTGTACTCGGACTATGATTTCAAGTCCTACCAAAGCGGCTACAATACGCTTAACAGCAAGCAAGCACTTGAGTTCTCACGCGAACGCAAGAGTTTCGAGCAGGGCGACCGACAGCGCGGGCGCAATCAGCAGCATGTCATCGAGGCCATCATCGCCAAGATGGCACGACCGGAAAACTCGGTGAAATTACCGCAAATCATGAACAGCGTCCAACAGTCGGTCGAGACAAATATCTCAGAGACATCTCTCAAAAGCATCATTCGCAATCAGCTCGATGACATCCGCGGCTGGAGTGTTGAGTCGATTTCGGTTGACGGCAGCGGTGACATGCTCCCGACCTATAGCTATGGCAACACGCCACTCTACGTGATGATTCGCGACCAGGCCTCGGTCGAGAGCGCACAGCAGAAGATTACTTCGTATTTTAAGTAACATCCTCACCCTTGTCATTACCCGGTTTATCCGGGTAATCCAGTCATAGTTACTCATTTTTCACTGGATACCCCGAACGAGTCGGGGTATGACGGAGAGGGAGGGTCGGAGTATGACGGAGTTGCGTGCTACAATAGTCCTATGGACTTTCGTGAGCGTTTCAGCAGTCTCAATGACAATCAAAAAGCAGCCGTCGAGCAAATCTACGGCCCGCTGCTTATCATCGCCGGGCCAGGAACAGGCAAGACCGAGCTATTGAGTGTGCGCGCAGCGAACATCTTACGCGAAACGGACGTGCTGCCATCGAACATCCTCTGCCTGACATTTACCGAGAGCGGGGCAGTCAACATGCGCGAACGCCTGCGCCAGATCATCGGCGAACAGGCCTACAAAGTCGCCATCCACACCTTTCACAGCTTCGGCGTCGAAATCATCAATCAGCACCGCGAATACTTTTTCCGCGGTAGCGACTACAAACCAGCTGACGAATTGGCGCAGTACCAGATACTGCGAAGCATGTTCGAAGCGCTCGACCGCAGCCACCCACTGGCCGCCCAAAACCAAGGCGACTATGTCTACCTGTCCGACGTTCGCAGCATGATTTCTGAGTTCAAAAAAAGTGGCCTGACGGTTGACGAATTGCGTCAGGTCATCACCAGCAATCAGCAATCCATGAGTCAGATGTCCGCGGCAATCGCTGACGTATTTGCCAGCAAAATCACCAAAGCCGTCATCGAACCATTTGCCTCGCTTGCCGAACAGGCCGCCACGCTCGCTAGCGAGCCACTCCCCAGTGGCATCTCGGCCTACGCCAGCGGACTGTCACTTTCCATCGCCCATGCCGTACAAGAAGCGGCCGAAACGGGCAAAACCAACGCCATCACCGCCTGGAAAAACGCCTGGTGCACCAAAGACGGTCGTAGCACAACCGTCCTCAAGGACAGTCTGTACGCCGACAAGCTCCTGGCAGTCATTGACCTCTACGACACCTACTGCACACAGCTGGACGAAGCGCACCTGTATGACTACGACGACATGATTCTCAACGTCATCCAGGCCGTGCAGCAGCACCCCGACCTCAAGGCAAACCTGACTGAGCAATTTCAATTCATCATGGTCGACGAGTTTCAGGACACCAACCTGGCTCAGCTGCGCCTGCTATTTGCGCTGACTGATTATGACGCGCCAAATATCATGGCAGTGGGCGACGACGACCAGGCGATATTTAGTTTTCAGGGTGCTGATGTTGGTAATATCCAGCGGTTTCGCGAGCAATACCGCGACCCAGAGATTATCGTCCTGACGGACAACTACCGCTCCGACACGGCCATCCTCACCGCTGCGCGCCAGGTCATCACCCAGGGCCAGGACCGCCTCGAACACACCATCGCCGACTTGTCTAAAGAACTGACGCCGTGGTTTTCGCACACCGACGCGCAGGTGACTATCAGCGAGTGCGCGTCCGAGGACACCGAACGAGCCTGCGTTGCGGCAGATATCGCCGAGCTCATCGCCGACGGCACCCCGGCAGAATCAATTGCCGTCCTCGCCAAACAGCACGACGAGCTCATCGCCCTGTTGCCGCACCTCGCCGAAGCAGGCGTGCAAGTAAACTACGAGCGCCGCGACAACGCACTTGAACACGACGTCGTACTGCTCATCACGCAGCTCGCTCGGGTCATCGTGGCAATTCGCCAGTCTCGCCATGGTGATGTCGACACACTACTACCAGAACTCATCGCCCACCCAGCATGGAGATTCACACCGCTCGACATCTGGAAATTGAGCCTCAGTGCTTGGCAAAACCGTTCGTCATGGCTCGAAACCATGCAGACGAACGTCGCGTTCAAGCCATTCGCCGAGTGGCTCATCAGTCTTGCTGTGACCGAGCAAACGGCGCCGATTGAGCAGCAGATAGATGAGCTTATCGGCTTGGTTGACGAGAGCCATCCTCAATCGAGTAATCTTGGTGCAGACGTCTTTCAGCGACTGCAGCCCGAGCACGTTCGCGTGCCCAGCGTGAAGGGTGACCGCTTCCGCTCGCCGCTCGCCAGTTACTTCTTTGCGCCCGAACAGCTCGAGAGCCACCCTGACGCCTATCTCTCAGCCCTCGAAGCACTCCGCACCATCCGCGACCAACTCCGCGCGCACTTCGACACCGACACACCAAGCCTGACCGATCTCCTCAACCTCATCGACACTTACGACCAGATGAACACGCGCCTCACCGTCGTCCGCAACCGCGCCGACCACCAACAGGGCAGAGTAAACCTCATGACCGCCCACAAGTCCAAGGGGCTTGAGTTTGACCACGTGTTTATCATCGGTGCGACGGATGGCCGCTGGGGCGAAAAAGCGCGTGGACGCACACGTCTCGTGCCATACCCCGTCAACCTACCGCTTCAGCCCGTCGGCAACACCTACGATGAGCGCTTGCGACTGTTTTTCGTCGCCATGACACGCGCCAAACGTGCACTGCACATCAGCTTCTCCAGCACCGACAAAAGCGCCAAACCGACGCTCATCGCCAGTTTCATCAGCCAGCAGCCAGTCACTACTCGAGCGACCGATAGTGACGCCGCCGTCAGTGTCATCGAGACCGACTGGCGCGACCGTCTCGTGCGCCCTGTCACGAACGACCTGTCCGCACTCCTCGCCCCAACACTCGAAAATTATAAACTTTCCGTGACGCACCTCAACAACTTCCTCGATGTCTCGCGCGGCGGACCGCAGACATTTCTCATCAACAATCTCTTGCGCTTCCCTCAAGCCAAGTCCGCCAAAGCCAGCCTCGGCACCGCCATCCACACTAGCCTCCAGCACGCACACAATACCGTTCGGGTTGATGGCCAATTACCGCCTATAACCGAGCTGCTCGACTATTTTTCCCAGTCGCTCTATGACCAACGCTTGTCTGGACATGATTATGAACAATGGAACACGTATGGCCGCGATATTCTGACACAATTCATCACCAGCCACGGCCCAAGCTTCAACCAAAACCAATTAACCGAACTCAACTTTGCCGGGCAAGGCGTCGTGATTGACGGCGCGCGACTAACGGGCGCACTCGACCTCGTCGACATCGACAAACAGGCCCGCACCATCCGCGTAACTGACTACAAAACCGGCAAACCAGCGCGTGACTGGCGCGGTAGCACCGACTACGACAAGATAAAGCTCCACAAGTATCGCCAACAGCTGATGTTTTACCAGCTCCTCGTCGAGCACTCTCGAGACTACGCGGGTTATGATTTCACCGGCGGCGTACTCCAGTTTGTCGAACCAGATGCAAAAACCGGTGACATTTTAGCACTTGAGGACACATTCTCAGCCGAAGACCTCGACCGATTCAAGCAGCTCATCTCTGTCGTTTGGCGCAAAATCACCACCCTAGACCTACCAGATATATCCCCGTACGAGCCGAGCTATAAGGGGATGATGCAGTTTGAGGAAGAATTGCTTGCGGACAGAGGCTAGATGTTAGATGCTAGATGCTAGAAATTCCTGACGCTAGAAAACAAGATGTATCCTAGACTATTTTTTGGTGAAGTATTGACATATAGGTTTTGACGTGCTATAATGTAAAATAACCCTCATCCGAGGGCTGTGGTAGAATGAGCCAATTCCGGCGCATTCACCATCAAGCCTCTTGAGGAGGTGAGTAAAATGGGAAGTGTCCATGACGCTTCTCGCGCTGCCGCAGCCAAGCGTCCATCCGAAAGGACGGACGCCGACAGGGCCGCCATCAACATGGGCGACCAGGCAACGCGAAATGCAGACTACCAAGCCAGGCGGATGGAAAGAATCCACGGCAAGGCGAAGTAGTCTAGCAGCGGGGCACGAAAAGTCTCAGCTAATGATTTCTAGCTGGTCAATCCCGAAAGAATTGACAAAAAAGAAATCAACCAGGGCGTAGCTCAGATGGTAGAGCAACCTGCCAGGGGCAGGAAGGCCGGTGGTTCAAGTCCACCCATCCCGACGATGGGACACATCACTCTCCCGATGTGTTGTCGCTTGAGGAGCAATGGTGCCCTCGCGACCCGGTGTGTACCCCCCCAGACACACCGGCCATCCCCAAA
>CALMCP010000018.1 GCA_937863095.1 uncultured Candidatus Saccharibacteria bacterium
AATCTTTAGCTCGCCAGTGATTTGCACGATAACTGCACCGTCACCTGCCTCGACTTCGATGATTTCTTTACCGAGTTGTTTTTGGGCTTTTCGCAGCTGTTGCAGCATTTTTACTTGGTCAAACGCCATGTAGGTTTCCTCCTTGAATTACTGGTGTCTATTGTAGCGAAATTATTTGACTTTGTACAGGTAGAACCGGTCGCCGTCAGCGGAGCGGTCGTTGGTGATGATTGCTGTTAGCTCGAGGTCGTCTCGGTTGAGTTGCTCGCGAGCTGCATGGCTAACAAGAATGTTGGTTGAAGCACGTTCGCTCACATCACTGGTAACGATAACCTCGTCCTTGCTGAATCGCGCATAGATGTGGTACAGCGGTAGTTCGGCTTCGGTGGCGATAATCTGCACTTTAGCTGGACGCTGAGCGAGGTGCTGCTTGAGGAGTACTAAGTCGACGCTTGAGTTCCCTACCGCCTCTGGCATGTGACGGTAGCCGTTCATGAACCGGTCGATGCCGCTAAATACCATGATACCGATGAGTCCTACTGCCAGGATGAGGCCGAAGCTACGGGCGTAGGGGTTTTTCGGAAAGAGTTTATACCACTCGTGTAGCAGCGTTTCGATGCCCAGCGCCAAGAGAATAAAGAGTGGCACTACAACTAGTGCGACAAGTCCTGGGTCGATGATGAGAATCGGGAGTGTGAGGAGCAGCCAGCCAGTGATGACATAGGAGCGAGCGGTGTAGCGGTGACGGAAGAGTGCGAGGCCGCCAAGAACGATGATAAATAGAGAGGTAAAGTCAAAGATGGGGGCAATCTGGTCATTGACAAGGACAGGCTGCACCCAGAAATAGGTCTGGAGGAGCGTTTTGATGTTGCCGAGTACATCGAGTGAACTGAGGTAGCCTAGGCCAGCTAGTTCGTGTAGGACGGTAGTGTCTTTGATGATGCCTAGGACGAGCGGGCTCACCAGGAGGACGAAGAGTGCACCGGCACCGAGCCAGTTTAGCCGCTGTGAGCGGCGCAAGATATGGTAGCGCGTACGGGGGTGGATGAATGCAGCGATGAGCAGACCGGCGTTGATGTAGAAGAAGTACGGTGTGTAGATGCTGAGGGCGACGCTAGCTGCCAGCGCAAGCCGCCATAGAAGTGGTTTCTGAGCTTTTTGTAAGATGAGGCTGGCAAAGAGCAAGATAAGCGCACTATAAAACACATAGAGTATCTGTGTGGTGGCAGATTGCGCGAGGAAGATGAGCTGGCCGGTTGTCGCCATGATAAGCATGGCGAGGATGGTGATATTTGGCTTAAACCAACGCCGGAGCAGGAAAAAGATGGCGACGATAGCGCCAACGGCAAATAGCATGGCGGGCAGTTTGATGGTTAAAATCGACACACCAAACAGTTTCAGAATCAGTAGCTGTAAACCATGAAACGGAAGATTGACGAGATTGACGGTAGTACTACCAAGTGAGTGCGTCACGGCGAGGGTGTCTATCTCGCTTTGGGTGAGGCCACCCGGTGCGTAGAGTCCAGCCAGTGCGATGGCAAGCATGAACACGAGGATGAGTGCCGTGTAGCCGATGGCGTAGCGCCAACGGTAGAGGAGCAGATTGATTGGTTCACGTTTCATCAGACTTTATTGTACCACTTACTCGTGCTTTCGGTCGAGTGACATGAAGCGCAGGCGTTCTGGGTGGAAGTAGAGTTGGACCTTGCCGACTGGACCGTTACGGTGCTTGGCGATGATAAGGTCGGTGATGTTTTGAATCTCGGGGTTGTCCGGCTCGTAGTAGCCGGGTCGGTAGATGAAGCTGACGATGTCGGCGTCCTGCTCGATAGACCCTGATTCACGCAGGTCCGAAAGTTGCGGCACGGGCGGTGTTCGACTCTCGACTGTACGGGAGAGCTGGCTGAGAGCGATGAGTGGCACGTTGAGCTCGCGGGCGATGAGCTTGAGACCACGAGAGATTTCTGAGACTTCTTGGACGCGATTGCCGGCGTGATTGCCCGAGGCTTGCATGAGCTGGAGGTAGTCAACGATGATGAGGCCCAGCTGCGACTCGTGGTTTTTGCGACGGGCTTTGGTGCGCATCTCAAGTACTGACAGGCCTGGCGTGTCGTCGATGAAAATTGGCGCTTCAGCTAGCTCGCCCGAGGCCTCACTCAGGCGCATGAAATCCTCGTCGGTGAGTTTACCAGTGCGGATGTTCCATGAGTCAACATTGGCGGCGTCGGCCAGCATACGGTCGACCAGCTGTTCTTTGCTCATCTCGAGGCTGAAGAAGAGGACTGGCTTTTTTTCTATGGTTGCAACATTGTATGCAAGATTTGTCACTAGGGTTGTGTTGTGCGTAACGACATAGTCGTCAGTGATGTAGAGTTTGCTTGGGTGTGAAACGGAGATACACTGAGTGGCTGTACGGCGAGTGGGTACGATAGATAGGATGACGGGCTTTTTGCGATTTTTTGTTGGGAGTGCGAGTGCTTTTTTACGTTTGAGTGAGAACAGTTCTTCTGGCGTGGCGATGTTGATATTGACGACAAACGCCGGCCGCCCCGTTTTATATTCGCCGTTATGCGTGTAGTGGCTGGTTTTTGACCGCTTTGAAGCCCAACCACCAAGTGAACGGACAAGCTCGATGACATCGTCAGCGAGCTGTTCGCTGCATGAAGTGAACCTGACGGATTTGTGCCGTTCTACCCAGCCATCACCATCGAGTAGACCTTGGAGGATAGCTATGCGGTCGTTTCGCGAGGCGTGTTTGTACGCGTCTGGCACGAACTTGTCATAACTGTGCGTGTTTCGTATGCCGAGGTCCTTGAGGGCTTCGCGTAGAGGTACGGGCTCACGAGAGCCACGACGACGACTTGTTTCGTGCATAGCGATACGATAGTCGTAGGTATTGATGGGGTTTAGTACATAGTCTGGACCGAGTTCTTGTTGCAAACGCGTGATGATTTCGGGGTCGCCCGACGAAACTTTCATGTTTGACAAATCACCTTCTGCGAGGAGGAGGCCAAGCGCCCATGGCGAGACAGGTAGCGTGTCGCTGCTACCAAAATTGCCGTCCGGCGTGTCAATCCACAGCCTTTTTTGGTACCGCTTGCGCGTCAGTAGCTCCATAAGTTTGAGAGTCGTCACTACGCGAGGTTCTGGCCAGCTGCGATAATACACTTTCCAGAGGTGTTCGCCCGAGCATTCGGTAGTTCGGCCGTCAGAAAACGCGATACGGTAGACCTGCTCTTGACCCTGAGGGAATATGCCAGTGACGGTCGATGGTTGCCCGTCTGTCGAAGCGAGTTGCTCGCCCACAGTCATTTCACCCATCGTTTTCCAGCCCGACTGCGTCAGGATTTTTGCGTCAAGTGGCTGAGCCTTACCCATCGCAGGTCGTGCGGCGAGGATGATGAGGTCGGAACGTTGCAGCCCAGCGGTCATGTTGTCGAGGTCGCGATAGCCGGTACGGATGCCGCGCAGTTCACCCTTGTTTTTGTGGAGTTCTTCGATGCGGTCAAAGCTGTCCATGAGGATGTTTTCGATGCTGACGAGGTCCTGTTTGATGGATTGGTCGGACACGCTAAACAGTTCGGCTTCGGCTTTCTCGAGCAGCTCCTGTGTGCTAGTGGACTCGTCGTAGCCCAGTTCGGAGATATCACCACTGGCGCGGATGAGTCGGCGACGGACGGCTTTTTGTGAGACCATCTCGGCATAGGTGGCAGCATGTGCAGCGGTCGGTACGTAATTGGTCAGCTCGGTCAAGTAGGTAGAGCCGCCGATGACGTCGAGCTCGTCCTTGCGCTTGAGCTCGTCGGTGAGCGTCAGTAAGTCGACTGGTTTGTGCTTTTCGAACAAGCGCATCATCGCCCCAAAGATGATGCCGTGATTTTTGTCGTAGAAGTCACCTGCCTTGACGTTCTCGGAGACGTCGGCGAGCACTTCTTCGTCGATAAGCACTGCGCCAATCAAGCTCTTCTCGGCGTCGAGGTTCTGTGGCGGTATTTTTGCGGCTGCTGCTTTACTCATGCGATGTCCTCCAGACTGACTTCTTCCCCGCCGCCCAACATCTCGGCGACTGCCGCAAGCGTATCGTCCTCGGGTGGTTTCTTGCTACTTTTGATAGAAATTTCGACGTTGTCACCGTACGTGGCACTGAGTATGCTGGCGATAATCTGCATATTTTTGGCGTCCTCAAGCTTCTTTTTGGTGAACGACGTGCCACCGTAGATGACGAGGCTGCCCAACTTCGTGTCAAATCCACACTTAGCCAATAGGCTATACAAGCCGATTGATTCCTGGCGGACGGCGTCGATGAATGTCGTCCAGTTGAATTCGCTGAGTTCAGCTGAGCTGGTAACTTTTTTCGGTTCTGGTGCATAGGTCGGCTGAGGCTCCTCGACGGCCGTTGCCTGTTCTTTGACTGGTTTGGTGGCAACAGGCTGTGGAGTGACAACAGCTGCTGGCCGGCTGACGGGTGCGGGTTTGGCTGGAGCAGGTGCGAGGTGGCTGGTGAGTGTCGTCAGGAGTTTCATGTCGGGGTAGGCGTGGTTGGGCACGTCGACTAAATCACCCATCAGGTGAGTGAGCTCGGGGTGTTCTGTGAGCTGCTCGCGCGCTGCTTTGAGCAACTGTTCAACGATGATACGCGTGCTGGTACCGGACTGTTCGACAGCCTCAAGATGTGACATGACGCCCGCTGCGTCGCCAGCTAAGTAGGCGTCCAGTAGTGCCTGGATGAGCTGGCTATCAGCCAAGCCGAGATTGGCCGAGATAGCCGCTTCGGTGAGCGTTTCACCCTTCCCTACCAAGTTTGATAGCTGGTCGAGCATGCCGATACTGTCACGAAATCCACCATTCCCCCGTTCGGCGATGAGCTCGGCGGCGCTCTTTTCTAGCGTGAAGCCTTCTTTTTTGGCGATATCCATGAGGTGGGCGGCGATGACACTGCTGGTGATGGGGTGAAAATGGTACTGCTGTACGCGGCTGAGGATGGTTGCTGGTAGTTTGTCAGCGTCGGTAGTCGCCATGATAAACACGATGTGTTCTGGCGGCTCCTCGAGTGTTTTGAGCAGT
The DNA here is from genome assembly GCA_937863095.1 of uncultured Candidatus Saccharibacteria bacterium. Classification (GTDB taxonomy): domain Bacteria; phylum Patescibacteriota; class Saccharimonadia; order Saccharimonadales; family Saccharimonadaceae; genus Nanosynbacter. The sequence continues at coordinate 5,065 of CALMCP010000018.1, forward strand.
GCGTTAAATGCCGACTTTGAGAGCATGTGCACTTCGTCGATGATGTAGACTTTGTACTGTGCTGTTACTGGCGCGATGCGCGATTTTTCTCGTAAATTGCGGATGTCGTCGACGCCATTGTTGCTGGCGGCGTCTATCTCGATGATATCGATGTGGCTCGACTCCTTGTCGTACGGCAGCTGGTTGATGTGGTGTGCCAATATGCGTGCGACGCTGGTTTTGCCCGTACCGCGCGGTCCACTTAGCAGATAGGCGTGAGCGACGCGTCCTTTTTCGAGCGCACGACGAAGTATCGAGACAATATGTTCTTGCCCCAGCACGTCATCAAGCGTCAGGCTACGATATTTTCGATACAGTGCCTGACTCACCGCCCCATTCTCCTCATGGGTCTATTGTATCAGAAAAGTGTCATTTGTTCACTGGGCAAATCAAGTTGCGCATTGGTGGTCGTGGTAGCGCGATAGCCGAGATATGATTTGAGGTTATACGTAAGCAATCGGCCGTCGTGTTCGCAGATGGCGTCGCTGCCGATAACCGCTCGAACAGTGCCGATGATGGTTGGCTCGTGTTTCATGACGATGAGCTTTTCCAGCCCAATGTCTGCACTGTTGAAGTGCGAGGCGGTCGAGATGGCTGTTGCGCTCTCAAACGTCACGCCGATAGTCTGTTCGACCCGCTGCTGGATATCTCGCAGTTCGGCAGTTGCTTTTACTTCGTCAAATGGCAGTGACAGTAGTGCGAGCTTCCGGCTATGGATGACGTGTTCGACGACTCCATCCAGATGTGCAATCTTCGCTTCGTACTGGCGAGCGATGCTGGCACTGGGAAACGTCTCGAGTTTGATAGCCGCCCGAGCGCCCTGCTCAAGGATACGTCGGATGCCTCGTGCTTCCTGCGATATGCCTACTTTGATGAGCTCTGGAGCAAAATAGGCGAGATAGACAAAGTGCGGGTTTTGATTGAGCGTTTCTTGCTGTTTAGAGATAGTTTTGGCATGGTAAAATGCCGGATTGAACCCGGTTTTGTTGCGACAGACGAGGCACTGCTCATACCTATCGACCACCGTGGCGTTGTCGGGACACGGGTGAGCTTGGTGCTGTGCCATGTCGACCCAGCCAGTGCAGTAGCGCACCGTTAGGTCGAACATTAACGACAGCGTGCAGTCAAGCAGCGGATGGCGCGAGATAGTGTCCCCCACCTGTACATCGATAATCGGCACGTTATCGGCGCTAAACCCAACGTAGCTGAGTAAAAATTGCTCTGGCATCATATCTCTTAGAGTGCGGCTTCAACGGCGGCCCATGTAGCGTCGGGGTTGTCCGCCGGGACGATGATAGTGACTTGCCCACCGAGTTCTATCTTGAAGTAGGTCACGCTCGCGAGCAAGATGCGGTATTCGCGTCCGCCAGCTTCAACATAGTAGATGCCATCGTGCTGGACGAGCGTACCGATGATTTGCTTGCGCTCAACGGGACCTATCTGCTTGTAGACGAAGCCACCATCGTCAGTTATCGTCAGCTTAAGCAAATCACCTTCAACCAGTTTCGATTTGCTCGCGTAGTTTGCTGGGATGGGATAGTTTTTGCCATCGGGGCCAAGCATCATCTGTCCGTCAAAGATACCTTCGATGACTTTGCCACTAACATCGTCGACCGATGAGCGTGGCGTGACAACGCGGTCATCGTCGCCGATGACGCTGATAAGTAGTTCTTTGGCGGCGGCCAAACTGGTCTCTGCCTCTTGTATCAAAGCCCGGAGGCGTTTGACTTGTTTTTCTGGTAATTCAGACATAGTGGTTCTCGCATTCCTTTTGTCTATTTTTACAAAGTATTAGTTCAGATATATCACGCTTGCGGGTGTCTTGTCAAGGTTTCTTCTCGTTTCCACAGCCTCAACCGATACGCCACAAAAAGTGTTGCAAAAATTACGTTGAAAACAAATACCGCCCATGGTATGAGCGGTAGATGCTGTTACAAATTGGCGTTGTGGGTGAACTTAGGCAACTTCTACGGTTGCGCCAGCAGCTTCGAGGGCTTTCTTTGCCTCTTCGGCTTCGTCCTTCGAGACTTTTTCCTTGACTGGTGCTGGAGCGCCGTCAACGATAGCCTTTGCTTCGCCGAGACCCAGGCCAGTTACTTCCTTAACAGCCTTGATGACGGCTACTTTCTGAGCACCGGCGTCCTTCAGGGTGACGGTGAACTCAGTCTTTTCGTCGGCAGCTGCGCCAGCGTCGCCGCCAGCAGCAGGGCCAGCAACGGCAACAGCAGCTGCAGCAGGCTCGATGCCATACTCTTCTTTGAGGTGGTTCTTTAGTTCGTTTACTTCGAGAACTGTCAACTTTGTCAGTTCTTCAGCTAGCTTTTTGATATCAGCCATGAGTTGTTCCTTTCATCGGAGTAGAATTCAGAATATCGAATTCAGAATTCAGAATGTCCGCGTAGTATTATCGTTGTAGTTGTGAGCAGAAGTGTCTGAATAAAAACTTCTGATTTCTTTATTCTAACTTCTATATTCGATCTAATTGGTTGCTTTAGCTTCAATGCCATCCAAAAGCCCGTGCAAATTGCCAGACAACGCGTTGACGGTGTCGTGCACTGGCGAAAGCAGTTGCGCGACGACTTCAGCGATGAGCTGGTTCTTGCTTGGCAGGCCGGCCAGTGCGGTGACGTCAGCAGCGCTTAGTGCGAGCCCTTCGCCAGAGAAACCGCCAGCCAACACGAGCTGTGGGTTTTCTTTAGAAAAGGTGTTCAGCACTTGTGCAGCGGCGACTTCGTCGTCAGCACTGATAGCATATACCAGCTGGCCGGTCAGGCTCGACGTGTCGGCATCTTTGTAAGTGTCGACAGCGCCAAGTGCGACGCGGACCAGTCGGTTTTTGACGACCTTGATGGTCACGCCAGCTTCGCGGGCAGCTTTTCGCAGGGCTTGCAGGTCAGCGACGGTCAGACCGTCGTATGCTGCAAAGGCCGTACCTTTTGCCTCGGTCAGCAGCTGGGTAAGCTCGGCAACCAAAGTGTGCTTTTTATCGCGTGAAATTGCCATAAAAGTCCTTTCTTTGATTGTTTATAGATACCAATCTCTTCACTTCATGAAAAAATGTTCGAGCTTGGTATAACGCCAATTTGTTAACGTACGGTAATGTGAGAATCTCGAAGTATTTTTGCAACAAAAAACGTCTTTGATTCTCGCACTACCAAAGACGTATAGAAAAAATGTATTTTTCATCCCTCGGTGGCATATTTACACTTCACTTTCGCTCAGTCGCCACTGTCTTTGGTAATGTTCCTGAGTATTGTAGCACAATTAACAACAGGAATGCAAGAGTCTAGAGTAGAAAATAGCCACCCTACCGAGTGGCTATTGCGTCAAAGGTCTGAGACTATAGTGAGCTCTCTACCTTGATGCCAGGGCCCATGGTCGTCGTGAGGCTGATGTTCTTGACGTAGACGCCCTTGATGCTAGCTGGTTTTTGGCTCGCCAGGCTGCCCAAAAACGCACGGGCGTTGTCGCCGAGCTTGCTAGCGCCAAACGACACCTTGCCGATGCTCAGGTGAACGATAGCTTGCTTGTCGACGCGGTACTCGACCTTGCCGGTCTTTGCGTCCTTGACGGCAGCAGCAACGTCAGTTGCAACGGTACCAGCCTTTGGGTTTGGCATGAGGCCACGTGGGCCGAGCAGCCGAGCGTATTTGCCAAGTTTTGGCATGTACTGCGGCGTGGCGACGAGGATGTCAAAATCGAGCACTTCTTTGTCGAGCTGTGCGATAAACGCCTCGTCACCAACGATGTCAGCGCCAGCTTTTTTCGCTCCGTCGTGGTCGGACTCAGGCGCAAACACAGCAACGCGAACATCTTTGCCGGTACCATGTGGTAACGCAACAGTTGCGCGAACATTCTGGTCGGCCTGTCGCGGGTCGACGCCGAGGCGAACGTGCACTTCGACGCTGGCGTCAAACTTGGTTGGGCTGGTTTTGGTGGCGAGGTCGAGGGCTTCGTCGAGGCTGTAGACTTTTGTTGCATCAACCTGCTTTGCAAGCTCGCGGTACTTTTTGCCGCGTCGCTCTAGCTTAGGACGAGTGACTGGCTTTGGGCCTTTTTTGACGTGCGCTTCAGCATCTTCGTCTTGCGGTGTGGTGTCACCGGCTTCTTTGCGAGCCTCTTTCTCAGCTTTTTCTTCAGCTTCGTCGAGCGACTTCTGGCTGCGCTTGCCGGCCTTTGCGACAACAGCTTCACGTTCAGCGACGACTTCCTTGTCGACACTTGCTGCTTTGTCAACTTGCTGACTCGCTGACTTAATCGCTGCTTCTATCTCAGCAATCGTATTCTTCTCCGTAACGCTCAGCTTCAGCTCTTTCGCCTCAGCTAACAAATCGGCTTTTTTCGCCATAGGTGTGATAATCCTTTCTGTGGTGCAAGCGGCGTTCGAGGCCTCCCAACATTGATATTTATACTAAACATGATAGCAAATTTGCCCAGATATGTCAAAGGCCGCCCGGGAGGGGCGACCTAGGACGCTTGAAATGGAAGTCAGGTGTGGTTGCCCCAGTTGATGTCGACTAAGATGGGGTGTGAGTCCACCATGGCAACCAAGTCGCGAGCATCTTGCTCTGCCGTAGCCTCGAACCACAGGCTCGAGATGTCGCGAGTGGTGTCGTCACCGGTTGCCACATGGGCGTTGATGATAACCTGGTCGACCTCTTTGCTATTGAAGTCAGCCACCAGGCCGTCGCGAAGGTGTCTTATCTGGTCGAGCGGCTGCTCAACGTAATTGGTCATAATTATATCGTCGTCCGCATAGAAAGCAAGCACAATCGGTGTAAGTCGTAAGTTTTCCCCTGTCAAGGATGAACCTTCGGCGATTTACTTGTGCGGTGTCGTCCCTTGTCATTGCCCGACTCGTGCGGGCAATCCAGTTCAG
>CALMCP010000019.1 GCA_937863095.1 uncultured Candidatus Saccharibacteria bacterium
GGTATGTACTACTTCGTAAAAGCGAGGGACATTGTTCACTGCGCACCAATTGTTTCGTCAGATGAGTGATAAGCCTTTACAGCTCAGCATATTACCGCTATAATGAGTTTCATACGCCGTGGAGTCTGTTTTGATGGGCTTATCGCGTGAAATAATAAACTATATATAAGGAGAACCACCTACATGGCAGGAACTTTTGACCGAAGTAAGCCTCACGTTAACGTTGGTACTATGGGCCACGTTGACCACGGCAAGACGACTTTGACCGCTGCGATTACGCAAGTGCTGTCAAAGCGTCTACCAAGCGACACTAACCAACCTCGTAACTATGACGAGATTGATAACGCGCCAGAAGAGAAGCAGCGCGGTATTACCATCGCCTCTTCACACCAAGAATACGAATCAGAGAAGCGCCACTACGCGCACGTCGACATGCCAGGTCACGCTGACTATGTCAAGAACATGATTACCGGTGCCGCTCAGGTTGACGGTGCAGTTCTCGTGGTTTCAGCAGCTGACGGCCCAATGCCTCAGACTCGTGAGCACGTTTTGTTGGCTCGCCAGGTTGGCGTACCAAAGATTGTCGTCTTCCTCAACAAGATGGATATGGCTGATGCGGAGATGGTCGAGCTTATCGAAGAGGAAGTTCGTGAACTTCTCGAGAAGAACGGCTTTGACAAAGACGCGCCTATCATCAAGGGTTCTGCACTCAAGGCCCTCGAAGGTGAAGCGGAGTACGAAGACGCTGTCATGGAACTGGTTGCCGCTATGGATGACTACATCCCAGAACCAACCCGTGAGATGGACAAGCCTTTCTTGATGCCTATCGAGGACGTATTCTCTATCAAGGGTCGCGGGACGGTCGCAACTGGTCGTATCGAGCAGGGCGTTGTCAAGCTCAACGACGAAGTTGAAATCGTTGGTGTTCGCGACACACAGAAGTCTGTCGTTACCGGCATCGAAGCATTCAAGAAGAACCTCGACCAAGGTCAGGCTGGTGACAACGCTGGTCTGCTGCTCCGCGGTATCGAGCGTGATGACATCGAGCGCGGCCAAGTATTGGCGAAGCCAGGCTCAATCACCCCTCACACTGAGTTTGAAGCTGAAGTCTACATCCTGAAGAAGGAAGAGGGCGGACGCCACACACCATTCTCAAAGGGCTACAAGCCACAGTTCTACTTCCGAACCACGGACGTAACTGGCGAGGTTGAGCTGCCAGCTGACAAGGAAATGGTCATGCCTGGTGACACACTGACCTTCAAGGTCAAGCTGCTTGCCCCAATCGCTATGGAGCAGGGCCTGAACTTCGCTATCCGCGAAGGCGGCCGCACCGTTGGCGCTGGTGTTGTGACGAAGATTGTTAAATAATCTCGTTCGATACCATTACGAAATACCTCGCTCGGATGGGCGGGGTATTTTCTATTTTCTGAAAATATGGTATGATGCGGTATATGAGTGTTGAAAACGAGAACATAACGCCTAGGACCGGTGAGGAGGTGGCGGAGCAAATACGGAGAATATCTCAGTACGCCTTGAAGAGGGCGGGCGTTCTATGGGATGATTATGTAGATAGCCACGACGCGATAGCAGATGCAGATGAGGAACACATACCAGTATCATTCAAGAATGGTGCTGATGCCAGCTTGGTCCCTGTGTTGACTATGGACAACAGCTGTTCGAGCGTAACGCTAGAGATGCTTGGCCGTTCCACCGCTATTTACATGGATGGCCATCTAAGAGTGGAGAAGCACGACAGGAGAGGCGTTACTAAGAGTGTGGCAGTAGACCTAGAGGACACAGCTTCTCTCCATTATGTCGAGTATGCGTACGGCATAAATGGTCTCGACCGATGCGACCGGCCGAACACAGCTTGGACGGATAACGACCCGGAAGTAGTAGCGGCAGTGGCAGCTAAGATGCTTGGTCAGATACGTGGTGCACTGGCTGCTGCCGAACTGGCCAAGAAGGAGCAAGAGCGGGCCAGACAGGAGCAAGAGCGGGCTAGACAGGAGCAAGAGCGGGCTAGACAGGAGAAAGAGAAAGCTAAGCGACTCAAGCAGCTTAGAGAGATTCTAGGCTAAAGTGCGGCATCCGCGATTTGCTTGAAGAAGTCCGTGAATCCGAGCTGCCCCGAATAATCAAAAAGGCATCACACTAACCGGTCTCTTTCGGATGCTTAACACCTCAAAGGTTCATCCTTTAAGGTGTTAAATAGCAGGTAACGCAGCCTAGAGGTGCAGCTGATGCTTCATTTCGTCGAGGAGCTGTTTCCTGTCCTCATAGCTCTCGAGGAACTCCAGATACTTCTCCGGACTTGTGTCGAGGACGCGCTCGGGGTGCACCCAGTCCGTATGGCGTTCGCCAAGGTACTCTCTCAGGCTCGACCACTCATACGTCCGATATCCTCTAGGATTGAGATGGATATATCGAGAGATATGCGCCAGGTAAGAGTCATTACTGATGAGCGACGCCTTATATATCCCCTGAAATAAATGGCCGCTTAAGTCGTGCCTCTTGTTGAAATACATGGAATATGCAGTCCCGACAGAGCGCATGAGGCCGGTGATTTCTCTCGGTTCTTCGGGTATGTAGATGAGCAGATGGAAGTGATTGCTCATGAGGCAATACGCAACAAGCTCCACATCGTACAGCGTGTATGAGCCTCTTCGTGACCGTTTGGATAGATGCCGCTCGAGGATACTGAGAAATTTCCTCCGGTCGTAGGGGTCGATGAAGATATTTTGACGGCCGGCACCCCTGTTATATACGTGATAGTATGCAGGTGCATCGTAGGCTTTGACCGTGTTAGGGGAGGGCATACTCCTATCGTAACACACTTCTACCAAACGATTTAACACCTTGAAGGATGAACCTTTGAGGTGTTAAAAGAGGTTTTGTTGAACGCTTGACAAAAGCATAAGTAGTGTGCTATAATGCATAGTGAAGACATAATACTATTGACACAAAAAAGGAAGAAGAACAGATGAGCAAACAAAAATTGGTGATTGTCGGAGCAGGTGGTATGGTCGGAGCGGCGGCAGCGTATGCATGTGCGCTACGGAGTGTGGTTGAGGAAATCGTGCTTATCGACCGAAGTCCGGAGATGGCATGGGGTCAGGCGGCCGACATCAACGATGCAATGGGGCTTGACCGCAGCGTATCGGTACGCTCGGGCGACTATGACGATATCGTGACCGATGATATCGTCGTCATCACCGCCGGTGCGCCACAACAGCCTGGTCAGACGCGACTAGAACTACTCGAGGTAAACGTTGGTATCATGCGCGATATCGTCCAAAACATTAGGAAAAATGACGCTGAGCCGTTTATTGTCGTCGTATCAAACCCTGTCGATGTACTGACCTATGTTGCACTGAAGGAGTCAGGCCTGCCAAAACATCGCGTCATGGGCACCGGCACGACGCTAGACACAGCTCGCTTGAAGTCGCACCTGGCTGACAGACTAGACGTCAACAGCCGTGATATCGACGCATACATTCTTGGCGAACATGGCGATTCTTCATTCTCGACCATCGAGACAGCACAAATCGGTGAAATTCCTTTGGCGGAATATCCTGGCTACACCCCTGAGTTGGTTGAAAATGTCGAACAAACGATTCGTGACCGCGCCTACAAAGTCATCGAGACGAAGAAATCGACTTACTTCGCCATCGGTTTCGTCGTATCAAAGGTCGTCTCGGCGCTCCGCCAATCAAATAGCACCATCTACCCAGTATGCTCGCTGGTTGAGGGTGAATACGGCCTGGACGATGTGGTCCTCGGCCTGCCGTCGACGCTCAGTAGTGACGGCGTGAAAATACTCGCTGGCTATCCACTCACCGACCGTGAGCGCGAAGCGCTCCAGCACTCAGCGAATGTCGTCTCGGAAGCTATCCGAAGCATTGCATAGCAAAACATATTCTGTTACAATCTACAATTGAACACTAACTAAATCACTCCGAGAACTCGGCCAGACAGAACAACGCTGATTCGAGCACGAGGTTACGGAGTTGTACATAAGGAGTCACCATGGCTGAAAACCAAGGTATCAAAATCCGCATCCGACTGAAGGCATATGACCACAAAGTCATCGACCAGTCGGCTAAACAAATCATCGACACGGCCATCCGTACCGGTGCTGAAGTTGCCGGGCCCATCCCGCTACCCACTCGCCGCAGCACCTATACGGTCGTCAAAAGCCCACACGTCTACAAGATGGGCGGCGAAACGTACGAGATGCGTGTACATAAACGCCTCATCGACATCACTAACGCAACGCCAAAGACCATCGACAGCCTGCAAAACCTCAGCCTTCCAGCTGGTGTCGACGCAGAAATCCGTATGTAATTGTTGTTACACGAAAAAATCCGCCTCACTAAATGGGGCGGATTTTGCTTTCGCGAGCGTAATTACTCTGCTTTGTCTTGGACGCTTGGCACGACCATGTCGTCATCTGCCATGCGAATCTCATCTATCTGGGTGTAAATATCGCTAATCGACTGCGTAATGCTGATAGTATACCACGCAAACGCGACAGAAAGCACGCCGAGAATCACCCAGTAGAGCGTCTGACGAGTAAACTTGACCGACATGAAATCATCGCAATCCTCACTCAGCTGAAATGACTGATACTCAGGCTTCTTGGCTACTGCTTTCCTGGCCACTGGAGCTTTTTTAGCAGGTGCCTTGCTAACGGTCGCTTTCGCCGTCGACTTCTTTGCTGTTGGTTTTTTAGCTGCTGCCTTGGTTGCTGCCATGGATACTCCTATCTGAAAACTACTTATACGTAACATTGTCGCGCATTGCGTCGAAAAACTCAAGCACTTTGTGCTATAATTCACTCATGAGTTCACAAAAACAAAAAAACCGAACGTATGGACGGAATCGGTCGAAATCAACTGAGCTGTTTAGCCGCAAGGGAAAAGAGCGTATCTATGAGCGTGACAGCGTGTTCTTCTTGAAACTGGTCGTCTTTATTCTGCTGAGCGCACTGTGGCTGCGCCTGAAAGAGCCGATACCTGTCGGGCCACTGGTCGTCCAAGCAATACCACTGGGACTTATCATAGCACTGCTGCTCGTTATGAAAGTCGAAAAGTATCAGTTCAATCGTAAAATCTGGTATTCGGCACTCATCATCATGGCTATCGTGACGTCGTTTACTCCTGTTGGGATAATGTTGTAAACCCTAGTTGCGTGAGAGTCAGGCGGCTACACAACGAACAGCATACCCGCGGCTCTTGCTGACGTTGCTCGAAGGGTTAACGCTGGAACTGGTGAAGCCCAAGCTGCGGGCGTCGGAGGCTGAGCTCTGCGACGCAGACCAGTAGCGGCCGTTGCTACTCTGATCGTCGAACCCACTGCTCCAGTAGCCACTTCGCTGCGCTAGCCACTCGCTGAGTAGACCAGTGGGGGTGTTAGTGAGTCCGCTGTTGACTGCGTTGTTGAGGAGGGTGAAGTCACCGGTAGTAGCTTGGCCCGTCGGGAGACGCCAGCCACTTGGGCAGATGGAGGCGGTGGTGTTGGGGGCTGGAGTGGTGGCGTTGGCGCAGGCGGATGTGTTGGGCTTAGAGCCGCCGTTTTGTGCTCCCATAGCAGCACACCAGTTGTAGAGATAGCCGTATTGTCTGTTTGCTCCGGTGCCTCCGCCTGTGGTGTCGGTGCTTGGTTGGGTGGGGTTGGTGGTAGGGTTGGCTCCGGCGTGAGTGTAGTATTTAGCAAGAGTGTAGGCAGTAGAGCCAGAGTTGTCTGGACCGTGGAGAGTGCCGTTGGTTCCGTCTCCTGTGGGGATGGTGTCGTTGTAGGTGTTGGTGCCGCCTCCTGCGTAGGCGAGGTTGGTGAGCATCCAGCAGCGGGCATTAGCGCCTTCGCCGAGCTTTTGGATGTAGTAGGTGTGGTTGTCGCGGGCGTCTACTGCGAGGGTGCGGGTGGTGGGGCAGGTAGCGGTGGTGATGGTTTGGATGTACTGTGGGGGTACTGCTCCAGTGGCGTCTGCATGACCGCTGCAGGTGCCTTGTTGAGGAGTTCTGTTGTCGTCGGAGAGAGTGTATTGGAGCGTATTGCTCTTTGATGTCGTGGCAGTTAAGCAGTAGGTTTGTCCGTTTGATGCGTACTGAAGAGTTGTGCCATCGCTGGAGGTGATGGAAGATGGGAGAGTAGGACCGAGAGGATAGGTATCGGCACCATTCTCTATCTTCAATGTTTCAAGCTTAGTAGAGGCATTTTTTAGGTCGGACTGGAGAGCGGAGGATAGAGCTCTGTCGGAGATGGTAGTGTAGGCGACGTAGGTGAGAGTGGCGAGAATGGCGATGACTACGATGACGAGGAGGAGTTCGATGATGGTGAAACCCTGTTGTCGATACTTGCTCATGATACTTTCACACTCCTTTTATTCAAACTAAGTTATTGAACCAAGACAAACTAAAAAAACTTGCCGCCAGCAGTAGTAGGCAGACTAGGCTGCGTAGGCTTAATTATAGCATGAGCTGGATGGCGTAGGTCAATGTTTACTGGATTACTCGAACAATCCTCCCCCGTTTCTCTTGACTTTTGCTACTGAACCGTGCTATAGTGAAGGGGTAATCTAATTACGCGTAATATCAATCTGTCTCCTTGATGAATGAGCAGGTCCAGCAAAGCACTGGAAACCGCACGTCATCAGGAGTATTTAAGTGGGAGTGAGGAAAAGTGAAAACACTTCTCGGTACCAAACTTGGTATGACCCAACTCTTAGCTGACGATGGACGTGCAGTTCCTGTAACGCTCATCCAAGCTGGGCCTGTGACTGTGACTCAGGTAAAAACCGTCGAAACCGATGGTTACAACGCAGTCCAAATCGCCTATGGAGAGGGTAAGAACCTGAGCAAGGCCGTGGCTGGACACGTCAAGTCAGCCAAAGTGACTCCGAAGCATATTCGTGAGGTCCGCGTCGACGAGCCCGTAGAGGCAAAGGTCGGCGATTCATTCGATGTCTCCGTATTCGCCATCGGCGACATGGTAGACGCAACAGGTATCAGCAAGGGCAAAGGCTTTGCTGGCACCGTCAAACGACATAACTTTAATACCAGCAAGAAGACGCATGGCGGCAACGGTAACGTTCGCAAACCAGGCTCCATCGGGTCAATGTACCCGCAGAAAGTCTTCAAGGGCAAGAAGATGGCTGGACGCATGGGGGCTGAACGGGTGACTGTAAAGAACCTTGAGATAGCCTACGTCGACCCAGAGACCAACTTGATTGGTGTCCGGGGCGCCGTCCCGGGTCCACGCAAGGGTCTTATCGTCTTGGGAGGTAAAGCATAATGGCTACTGTACGTCCTAAAGCCGACGCTAACGCATCGGTGGCTTCACCAAAACTTCCAAAAGATATCTTTGGTGTAGAAGTCTCAAATCACGAACTCCTGAAGCTAGCATATGACAGCTACCTGGCAAATGCTCGTCTGGCAAGTGCAACGACCAAACAGCGCGGCGAAGTCCGCGGTGGCGGTAAGAAACCATGGCGTCAAAAGGGCACTGGTCGAGCACGATTTGGCTCGTCTCGCAACCCTATCTGGCGTGGTGGTGGTATCGTTTTTGGCCCACGCGGTAACGAAAACTACACCAAAACACTGTCAAAAACAGCCAAGCGAGTTGCGGTAAGGCAAGCGCTGACGTTGGCAAGCCAAGCAAACAAGATTGTCGTCAACGACATCAAGACGACTGGCAAGACTGCTGAAGTTGCGGCGTTCCTCGCTGACAACAAACTGGAGCGCAAGGTACTGGTGGTTGTGGCGGAGAAAACGCCAGAGCTTATGCGAGCAACCAACAATATCCAAAATGTACTGGTCGTATCGGCAAATTACTTGAGCGTGTATCATCTGCTCAATGCCGACCACATCGTTCTGTCAGCCAAGGCTGTCCCAGTACTTGAAGCATGGCTCGGAGGTAACGCGTAATGAAACTAGCACATATCACTCCAGTCATGAGCGAGAAGGCCTATGGAAAGAGCCTCTCGAACGTGTACGTCTTCCGTGTACCGCTTGACCTCAATAAAAATGAGATTAAAGCAGCGGTTGAAGCGCAGTTTGACGTGAACGTAGTCAATATCAAAACGTTGGTCCAGAACGGCAAAGCGGTTCGCTTCTCACGAGGCAAACGCAGCTATCCTGGTACAACACATCGCAAAGACACCAAGAAAGCCTATGTCACCCTCAAGGATGGCGACTCTATCAAGGTGTTTGATGTTCAAGAGCAGACAGAGGAGAAGAAGTAATGGCAATTAAAGCTTACAACCCGACTACTCCGGCTCGGCGCGGCATGACCAGCCAAGACCTGTCAGATATTACGACGAAAAAACCACTCAAGAGCCTGATAAAGGCCAAAAAGCAAAACGCAGGACGAAACAACCAAGGACGTATCACTACTCGTCACCGCGGTGGCGGTGTGAAGCGGCACTATCGTTTGGTCAACCACAACCTGCCAGCAGGCCTGACGCTGACTATCGAGGAAATCGAGTACGACCCAAATCGCTCGGCTCGTATTGCTCGCGTCAAAGACCAGCATGGTCTGTACCACTACATCATTGCCGATACGTCAATGGCTAAGGGTAAAACTATTCAGACCGGTGAGCAGGCGCCTATCGAAGCGTCGAACCGTCTGCCGCTATCCGCTATCCCTGTCGGTTCGCAGATTCACTCGATCGAGCTGACGGCAGGTAAGGGCGCACAGATGGTACGGGCAGCTGGCGCAAAAGCGCAGCTGATGGCCAAAGAAGACGGCTACGCGCTTATCAAGCTGCCATCTGGTGAGGTTCGCAAGGTTCGCCTTGAGGCAACAGCATCACTTGGTGTGGTTGGCAACGTCCAGCACCAGAACGTCAAGATTGGTTCTGCTGGTCGCAACCGACGCAAGGGTATTCGCCCAAGTGTTCGCGGTGTCGTCATGAACGCCGCAGACCACCCACACGGTGGTGGTGACGGTGGTCGACATGGTACCGGTAAAGCGCCGCGCACCCCATGGGGTCAGCTCACGCTCGGATACCGCACTCGACGCCGCAAGGGCAGCAATAAGCTAATCGTAAGAACTCGCCATGAAGCGAAGAGGAAGAGGTAGCCACGATGAGTAGGTCACTGAAGAAAGGTCCATTCGTCGATGCTAAGCTCGCGAAAAAAGTAGCTGCACTCGATGTCAACGACCGCACAGTTATCAAGACGTGGGCGCGTGCTTCGACGATTACACCAGAGATGGTGGGTCGAACTATCGCCGTACACAACGGCCGCATGCACGTCCCAGTCGTTATTACTGAAAATATGGTTGGTCACAAACTCGGTGAGTTTAGCCCAACTCGTAAGTTCCGTAAGCACGGTGGAAAGGATAAGAAGTAAGCATGAGTGAAGAAGTATTTACGGTACGTGCTTACGCCAAGGGTGTTGACCAAGCGCCACGCAAAGTGAGCTTGGTGGCAGCGCTGGTTCGCGGACGAACTGTCGCTGATGCTCTGGTTATCCTGGAGCACGTGCCAAAACGCGCTCATCTGCCTGTCAAAAAGGCGATTGAAAGCGCCAAAGCAAACGCTATTACTAACCATGGTTTAGACGGCGCATCGCTCGTTATCAGCACCTTGTCGGTCACGACTGGCAAGCGACTGAGGCGATTTAAGCCAGCCTCTCGAGGCCGAGCACTGCCGTTTGAGAAGAAAACCTCAAACATTCTCGTCGAAGTAGCTGGTACACTGAAGCCAAAGAAGGCTCCAGTCAAGAAAGCAACGACCGAAGAGAAGAAGCCCGCCGATAAACCAGCGAAAAAGGAGGAGAAGTAATGGGCCAAAAAGTTAACCCTATCAACTTCCGCCTGCAAGTTCACAAGAACTGGAGTTCTCGTTGGTTTACTGCCAATAAGAAGGAATTCGCTCGTGCAATTGCGCAGGACCACGAGATTCGCGAACTGATAGAGAAGAAGTTCGCCTCTCGCCCAACTATTAACAAGATTGAGATTGAGCGTAGCGCCAACCTCGTGACGGTGACAATTCATACCGCCAAAGCTGGCGTAGTCATCGGTCGCGGTGGTGCAGGCGTCAATGAGCTCAAGAAAGAGCTCGAGAAGATTGCCGGTCAAGCTATTCGTATTAACATCGAAGAAGTTCGTCGACCGGAGCTTGCTGCAAAGCTGGTTGCTGAGAATATCGCTCGTCAACTGGAACGACGCATCAACTTCCGTCGTGCGACTAAGATGTCAGCGCAGAACACCATGACTGCAGGCGCTAAAGGCATCCGTATCGAGGTCGCGGGACGACTGAACGGAGCTGAGATGGCTCGCCGCGAAAAAGTCATCGAAGGTTCGGTGCCGCTACACACACTTCGCGCAGACATCGACTTCCACTCAGCGCGCGCACAGACGCCAGCCGGTGTTATCGGCGTGAAGGTGTGGATTTACAAAGGTGAAAGGACGGATAGATAATGTTACTTCCAAAGAAAACCAAGTATCGAAAAGTCCGTATCGGTAAGAACCGTGGTCAAGCGACACGTGGCAATTACATCGCCTTTGGCGACTACGCACTGCAGTCACAGGGCAACGAGCGTATCACCTCACGTCAGATAGAGTCGGCTCGTCAGGCGATGACCCGCTACATCAAGCGTGGTGGTAAGATTTGGATTCGTATCTTCCCTCACACGCCAGTAACTCGCAAGCCAGTCGGTTTAAAGATGGGTATGGGCAAGGGCAACCCTGAATTCTTCGTCGCGAAAGTAAAGGCTGGAACGGTATTGTTCGAGATGAAGGGCGTGCCAGAAGAGACAGCTCGCGAGGCGATGCGTCTTGCTAGCCACAAGCTACCGATTAAGACAAAGTTCATCGTTCGAGAGGAGGCGTAATCATGGCTGAAAAGACTGTAAAGAAACCTGCAAAGAACGCTGAAGTGGTCAAGACAGTGGATGAGCTCAAAGCTGAAGTCGCGACGAAGCGCGCTGACCTCTTGGAAGCAAAACGCTCATTGGCGGCCGGCGAGCTGGCCAACCCACGCGTTCTCGGAACCTATCGCAAAGATATCGCCCGATTGTTAACAGAAATTAACCTAAAGGAGCAACAGTAATGGCTAAACGAACACTCACTGGTGTCGTTACGAGTGCGAAGCGCGACAAGACAATCACTGTGACTGTCACCTCACGCGAGACACACCCGATTTACGGCAAGCAGTACACCGTTAACCGCAAATACACTGCTCACGACCCTAACAATCAAGCCGGTGAAGGCGACACGGTGACCATCGTTGAGACTCGCCCTATCTCAAAGACAAAGAGCTTTGAACTGCAGGCTATCGTCGAGAAGTCTCGTGGCACGATTGAGATAAAGGAAGGGGCAGCGGAGGAGGAGACGGTATGATTCAGCAAGAAACTCGTCTCAAAGTAGCAGACAACTCTGGCGCAAAGTCAGTGCTGTGTATCCGCGTGCTTGGTGGCACCGGACGACGCTACGCTCGAGTCGGCGATGTTATCGTCTGCTCGGTCAAAGAGGCCAGCCCGACGGGCAATGTCAAGAAGAAATCAGTTGTCAAAGCTGTTGTGGTACGCACCCGCGACCAGATTCAGCGAAAAGACGGCTCGACTATCGCATTTGACGACAACGCCGTGGTTATCATCGGCGATGACAAGCAGCCAAAAGCCACTCGTGTCTTCGGTCCAGTACCACGCGAGCTGCGCGACCTCGGCTACAACAAGATTATCAGCTTAGCACCGGAGGTACTCTAATGCCGAAGATTCGTAAAGACGACCTCGTCAAAATCATCGCTGGTAAGCACAAAGGTACGACTGGCAAAGTTGTGGCAGTTGATACAAAGGCGGGCGCTGTGCTCGTCGAAGGTATCGGCGTCGGGCACCGTCACGTCAAGCCAAATCAGCTCAACCCTCGCGGTGGCAAAAAGGACATCCACGTCCCGCTTGACATCAGCAAGGTAGCACTGATTGTCGATGAAAAGACAGGCAAAACCAGCCGTGTTGGAACAGTAAAGAACGCTGATGGCGACAAAACCCGTGTTGCTCGTCAAGCTAAGAACAAGGAGATTAAGTAGAAATGGCAGATAAGAAATCAGCCGTGCCAGCTCCTCGCCTGAAAGCCTTGTATACGGATACGTACCGCAAGGAACTGCAGGCCGAATTGGGTCTAGACAACGTACATCAAGTACCAAAACTAGAGAAGATGGTGGTGAGCGTCGGTATCGGCAAAAACAAGGATGATAAGCGACACTACGAAGTTGTCAAAAACACCCTCGAGAAAATCACCGGTCAGCACCCAGTTGACCGCATGGCAAAGAAATCAATTGCGACGTTCAAGATTCGTGCTGGGATGAACCGCGTTGGTATCAGCGTAACGCTGCGTGGCGCTCGAATGTACGAGTTCCTCGACCGCTTGGTCAACATCGCCCTGCCGCGTGTTCGTGACTTCCACGGCGTATCAGCCAAGTTCGACCGCGGTGGTAACTACAACCTTGGTATCGTCGAACAGTCTATCTTCCCAGAGCTCAGCTTTGAAGAGACACAGGTAGCTCATGGCCTCCAGGTAACGTTTGTTGTCAAGAGCCAGCACAAGGACCACTCGAGGGCACTTCTCGAGAAGTTCAAGATGCCGTTTGAGAAGAAGGGGGGCGAATAAAATGGCTAAGAAGTCTATGATTGCGCGCGACAAGAAGCGCCTAAAGATGATTGAAAAGCACGCAGACAAGCGCGCCGAGCTGAAAGAACTTGGCGACCAAGAAGGCTTGCAGAAATTGCCTCGAAACTCAAGCCCAACTCGCCACAAGAATCGTGACAGCCTCTCGGGCCGTCCACGTGCGTACATGCGCCGATTTGGTCTGAACCGTATCAATTTCCGCGAAAAAGCAGCCAAGGGCGAAATCCCAGGCGTAACAAAGAGTAGTTGGTAGGAAGGAAAGGAGATTAGAAATATGTCAATGCAAACTACAGATCCAATCGCCGACCTTCTGACACGTATTCGAAACGCAAAGATGGTTGGCAAGACGGAGATTCGTGTTCCGTCAAGCAAACTGAAGAAAGTTGTTGCTGAGCAGCTGGTAAAAAACGGCTACCTGACAAAGGTTGCTGTTGAGGTAGCCAAGCCTCGCGATATCCTGGTCGTTACTATCAACGACCCAAGCGAAAATAGCACTATCCATGAAATCACCCGCGTATCAAAGCCTGGCCGACGTGTCTACGCTGCCGCTGCTGACATACCAAAGGTAAAGTCAGGCCGCGGCCTCGTCCTCGTCTCGACCTCAAAAGGGGTGATGACTGGTCAAGAAGCTGTAAAGAACAAGCTTGGTGGTGAAGTGTTGTTGAAGGTGTACTAGGATGGCAGAGGGCAGTCTGAACAAAGTGCTCGACCATATCGTCGCCATCGCAAAACGGACTCCCGAGCTAACCGGTGACGAAAGGGCAGCAGCGGCAATCGCAGCAGCTAAGCTCGCTATTTTTCTCTCTCAAGATGAAATAGCCCCAAGCGAAGACAACGAATAGCGCCCACGCTCAGAAGAAATCCTTCTCATTATGAGGAGGATTTTCTTTATTATTTATTAGTGTCGCTTTTCACGCTTTTTCACGAAAAAACACCACATATAGCGTACCTACACCACATATAGCGCCCGTGAAAAGTCGTGAAAACGCAGGGAAAGTAGCCTTGCTTTTCCCGGGTATTCGTGCTACAATGACAAAGATATAAATTTGCGAGTTGAAACGGGATGTTTTAGCGACCTGTCTTTATGACGGCAGCACCAAACAAACACCCTCTCTCGCCGTAACGAAAGGTACAACATGAGTCTGAGTCGAATCGGAAAACTACCAATCGAGATTCCGTCAGGTGTGACAATCACG
>CALMCP010000020.1 GCA_937863095.1 uncultured Candidatus Saccharibacteria bacterium
CCATCGTCGCGAGGTATGAGCACATCTGCTCGTGTTAGGGTCGATGTTGTCATAGTACTTCCTTTTCTGTTTTTATCATTAGTATTACATCCGTTGTAGCAGACGGCGCGCAGCTTGTCAAGAGCATAAGCGCATTCTGCGCGAGGCTATACCAAAACAACACCTTCGTGTATACTGATAACCATGAGCAAGACGTGGCGCGACATAGGGTCGCTGTATCAGATTTATCCGCGGAGTTTTCAGGACACGAACGGGGATGGCGTGGGCGACCTCCGGGGAATCACCGAGCGACTCGGCTATTTGTCGTGGTTGGGCGTGGAGTCGGTGTGGATATCGCCGTTTTTTACCTCGCCGATGACTGATTTTGGCTACGATGTGGCGAATTATTGCGAAGTTGACCTGACATTTGGCACGCTCTCTGACTTTACGGAGCTTATCGAGGCGGCACACAGCTACAACATCAAAGTCATGATAGACCTCGTGCCGTGCCACACGTCTGACCAACATGCCTGGTTTCAGGAATCGCGCAGTTCGCGAGACAACCCGAAACGTGATTACTATGTTTGGCGTGACCCTGCGCCGGATGGCAGCGCACCGAATAACTGGCGGAGTTTGGCCGCTGGTCGGTCGTGGACGTTTGACGAAGCCTCGGGACAGTACTATTTGCACTCATTTTTGCCAACTCAGCCCGACCTCAACTGGGACAATCCGGCCGTTCGCGAGGAGATGAAAAACGTCGTGCGATTTTGGTATGACAGGGGTGTTGACGGCCTGCGCGTGGACGCTATATGGGGCATATCGAAGGACCTCGAGCTTGCAGATGACCCAGTCAATCCGGACTTTCACGATGACTTGGAGCAGTATGGCTCGTACATCCACAACAAGTGCAAATACGGTCCGAATTTCGACCAGTACCTCGGTGAACTGGCTTCGGTGAATGACGAATACGAAGACCGACAGATGGTCTTTGAATTCTATCCGGACGAACAGCTGGGCGACATCTACGACCAGTACGGACGGGTGGCGACCATCCACCCGGGCGCATCGGCGTTCTTTATGGAGTATCGTCAGAACAATTGGCATGCGGACGCGACAAAATATGCCATCGGTAGGTACCTTGAGCGCGTCGAGCGTGCTGTGCCGTTTTTCTGTATCGGCAATCACGACCAGCCGCGCATCGTCTCTCGTTTGGGCCACGAGCGTGCCCGAGCGTTAAGCTTTCAGAACCTCGTGACGCCAGGGATTAGCGTGGTGTACTATGGCGATGAGCTGGGTATGGAGAATGGTGACTTGCACGCCGATGATATCCAAGATACGTTTAGTCCGAGTCACACAAAGTTCGACAGTCGCGACCTGGAGCGAACGCCGATGCAGTGGGATGATGGTGAAAATGCAGGATTTTCTGAAGCGAAGCCATGGCTACCAGTGCATGCGAACGCGTCGCGAGTAAATGTGCTGACAGAGTCGGGCGACGACAGCTCGTTGTTGCACATGCATCGTCAACTGCTGAAGTTGCGACAAGAATTGCCTGTGCTACGGTCGGGGAGTCTTGAGTTTTTCGATACGGGCAATGGCTATGTTCTCGCCTTCAAGCGCGAGCTGGACGGTACGCGGGCGTATGTGCTCGTGAACTATGCTGATAGCCCGCAAACCGTTGCGCTACCTGAAACGGCCGTACTGCTGGCCTCGTCGCAGCGAGCGGCTGATGGGTCCGAGGAGTGTTCGTCGATTGAGTTGGGCGGATATGAAGCAGTGTTGCTTGTAGTTCGCTAGATAGGTGTTTGCAAATCAAAAACACCTGTTCGACAGGTGTTTATTGTGCATCAATGTAAGCCAAGTTAAAACTCTCGGCGGTAGAGGGTGATATACGCGTTTCCATAACTACGATTGTCCACCACAACAATTCCCGTTTTGTCCAATATACCACCCCTACCTGAATGTGATAATACCATACATCCACCCACTTTGAGTAGCCCTAAAAGCTTTTTTACTGTGGAAAACTGCTCATTGTGATAGGGTGGGTCGGCAAAAATCATGTCGAATTCTCGTTCCTCAGAGGTGACGAGCCAATTACTGACAGATGTGGCAACGACGGCTGCTTGCTCTTGAAGCCCGAGGAGTTCAATGTTCTCGGTGATGATACGGCTGGCCACTCGGTGTTTCTCAAGAAAAGTGACGTGCTCGGCACCGCGACTCAGGGCCTCAAAACCGACCGCACCGCTTCCAGCGAACGCGTCGAGCACAGAAGCGCCGCGCACCTCGCTGCCCAGCATATTAAAGATAGCCGACCGCGCCCGCTCACTCATCGGATGAGTCGTCTCGCCGGGTGGACTGGCGATAAATCGTCCACCGTACTGCCCAGCGATAAGCCTAACGCGTCCCATGTTGCTTCCGCGCCTCTTCGGCTGCACGCAACCACGCAAGCGCAACAGTACGAATGATAACTGGCATAAGTATCTGGTTGGTTTGTTTGGCAAGTGTCGTCGTCCAGCCATTTTTTTGGAATTTTTCGTACATTTTCAGCTCATCGATGTGAGATACGGCATCGCAAAACACCGGAATAATACCTTTGTTGAGCACTTCTGTTAGCTGCGCTGGGGTTGGCGTGGCTGCTCTAAATCGCTGATACGGGACGACACTGGCTACGCCAGCCTCAAACGCCATGTGCGTAGTCATCGCTCCTTTGGCGCCCCAGTAGTGCCAATTATTCTTGAGGACTTCGACTTTTGTGTCGCCTTTCATGAGCCCCTTTTTCAGCACCGAAGTGCGTGTCTCGTTGCCTTCGCCTTGCCGAAGTTGGCGCAGCCGCTCCTCAAGTGGGTAGTGGTGCGCTGGAGTTAAGCCATCGGTGATGGCATGCGACAGCCATGCCGCCTCAAATGCCGCTCGTTCGACGTTGTCTACTGCTAGTGCGTTGGTCAGATTCTCAAGGTGCTGCTCGATGACAGTTATCAGCGGCGAGTGCTCGATATCTGCCGGGTCGACAAAGTGCCACGGCTCGTCAACGCTCGGACTTTTTCGCTTGATGCCGTCCGGGCCATTTTTGCCTTCAAAGTGAAGAATGTCTTTTGTTTCAGGAAATATCACCTCTGTAGGCACTAGCGCCGCTATCTGTTTGCGCGCCACACGGTCAATCTTCTGGTGCACGCCCATCAAGCGTCCAGATGTGTTACGGAGTGTTGTGCCAGCGTACATAGGTACGCTCAGTATAACAGAGGAGACGAGATTTGTCCATTGACAAATACGCTCAAGTGTGCTATTATGAAAAGATAAGCCCCTGTTTTGGGGAAGAATTATCGTGTGCTAATTTAATGTCGTCAATCGCTGATACCGCGCTACAGCACCGTTCAAGTGTTTGTAGTCAGAGATATCTTCTCTGGAGTCGATGAGCCGGATGGCGGCGTGTTTGGCTCTGGCGATGAGTTTGGTGTCGGCCAGCGTGGCTATCTGCAAGTTGAGCGCGCCATGCTGGGCGCGGCCGTAGACTTCGCCGGGGCCGCGTAGCTCGAGGTCGACTTCTGCGAGGTGGAAGCCGTCCTGCGACTTTTCGATTTCCCGCAGGCGTTGGCTTGGTTTGTCGTGGGTGCTGAGGACGAGGTGACAATAGCTTTTGTGCTCGCCACGACCCACACGCCCGCGGAGCTGATGCAGCTGGCTGAGACCGAACTGGTCGGCATTTTCGATAATCATTACTGTGGCGTTTGGCACATTCACGCCAACCTCTACGACCGTGGTGCTGACGAGGATGTCGAGCGCGCCACTAGAGAATTGCTGCATGACTTCGTCTTTTTCTTGCGGCTTCATCTTGCCGTGGAGCAGGCCGATACGCCTAGCACCGAACGCGCTATTACGTAGGCGTCGATATTCAGCTTCGACGCTTTTTTTGTCGCTCGTAGCAGAGTCGTCGATGAGTGGACAGATGACATAGACTTGCCGCCCGCTGGCAATTTCTTTGTCGACCAGAGCATACATGCTCGGCGTACTAGCGGGCGACCAAATCTTTGTGCTGATAGGCTGACGGCCAGCGGGTAGCTCGTCGAGGATGGACACGTCCAGCTCGCCATACAGCGTCAGAGCGAGGCTGCGTGGTATAGGCGTAGCGGTCATCGACAGGAGGTGGGGCATGTGCTGGGATTTCTCCATGAGCACTTGGCGCTGCTTGACGCCAAAGCGGTGCTGTTCGTCGATGACGACCAGTCCGAGTTTGTGGAAGTGCACGCTTTCTTGGATGAGCGCGTGGGTGCCGATGACGATATCGATAGCGCCGCCTTCGAGTGCTTTGAGCAGCTCTTGACGAGCGGCTCCCTTGACGCTACCAGTGAGCAGTGCCACCGACACGCCGTGCGGCTCCAGTAGGTCGGCGAGTGTTTTGGCGTGTTGCGAGGCCAGTATCTCGGTTGGCGCCATAATGGCAGTCTGCAAGCCCGCTTGAGCCGCTTGACGTGCGACCAGTCCGGCAACGACTGTCTTTCCAGAGCCGACGTCGCCTTGCAGCAGGCGATTCATCGGGATGGCTTTTTCAAAATCTTGCAATATCTGCCAGGCTGCTCGACGCTGTGCGTTGGTCAGTGGGAAAGGCAGGCTGTCGACGAACGCTTTGACAGTTGGTTGGTCAAACGGAATGTGCCAGCCCTCAAGCTTCATATTTTCACGCTTATTCATCTCGGCAGCAAGAAGCATCTCGAACAATTCTTCAAACGCTAGGCGCTCGCGACCGTGTGCGATATCGTCCGGTGTGGAGGGGAAGTGCAGCGCTTGCAAGGCTTTTGCGTGCGAGATGAGGCCTTCGTGCGTCGCTATTTGTTTTGGTAATGTCTCGGGTATAAATTCGATGAGCGGTTTGAGGTGTTCGAGGGTTTGGCGGACGAGCTTTGGGGTGATATTTTTTATCTGTCGATAGACGGGGACGAGCACGTTCGAGGAGCTGGCTGTTTCAGCTTCGCCTTCAACTACTTCTACTGAGGGACTGGTGATTTGGTAGCTGTTAAACTTCATACCGAAATTTCCCGAAAATAAAAAGGTTTTGCCGGTTCTGAGTTGTGTTTCTCGGTAGGGCTGGTTGAACCAGACGGCTTTGACTTTACCACTTGTATCGGTGAGGACCGCTGTAGTGACGGCCATATTGCGTCGGACTCGCTTGGTGTGGACTGACTCGACAATAGCCCTGACCGCTACATTGCCTGGTTGCAAGTCGGCGATGTTCACCACTTCAGAGTAATCATCGTAGCGCCGCGGTAGCAAACGTATCATATCTTCCGCCGTACAAAACCCTGCCGCTTCAAACGCTGCAAACGTTCGTGGGCCGACGCCTTTTATCTCTGAAAGTGGGCTTGTTAGTCTCATTTCGATACGGCGATAATGCCCTCAAGGGCGTAAGCGGTGTCTTCCCAGCGGTTGACAGCAATACAGTCTACGCCCATGTGTTTAACGGGAAAATCATTGCCGCCCTCCTCGAGTTTGTCGCCAAAGAACAGCACTTCTTCCTTGGTGCAGCCTGTCGCTTCGAGCAGTTTCTGCATGCCGTAGGCTTTATCGACTCCTGGCTTCGTGATATCGAGGCTGGTCGTGCCAGCAGTGCGTACCTCGAACTCTGGCAGGAGTGCTTTGACTGCTTCGTTGAGCTGCCTTCGCTTTTCGACATTGGCTTCAGCCCACGCGTACTTGTCGGCGGCGGTCGCCTGTTGGCCAAGCGCTGAGTACGTGACCTGGCTCAAGCGGTCTTCGATGATTTCACCGGCTGGGTTGGCTACCCACATGTCGAGCTGTTTGGCGGATGTTTCGATGGCTGCAAATATACGCTGTTTTTGTTCTTCAGTCAAATCTTCCTGATACTGAAGCTTCCACTCGCCATCATGGTAGCGATAGTATCGAGTACCGCACGTCGGCATGATGTGGAGCCGTGACAGGTCAACGCCGTCAATCTGCTCTATCTGCCGCACAGTATTGGGATAAATCGTCTCGTCAAACCCGGTTCCTGAGATGATACAGATGTCGTAGTACCGCATGGCTTCTGCTAGGAGCGCCGCCATGCGCTCGGTTGCTGCCATCTTGGAAACGACTATCGTGTCATCTGAGTCAAATGCCAATATTTTCTTCATGTTTATACTCCTTACTGTGTTACTAACACAAACGTATTTTTACCCTTTTTAATCAAACTACGCGCTTCGGCCGGCTGGTCTTCGGTGATTTTCTGCCCGTTGACTGAGATGGCGCCTGAGCGTATCATCCGCCGTGCCTCGCCGTTTGACGAAACTGCGCCAGTGGAGACGAGCGCTTCGATGACTGAGCCGCCAGCAGAGACAGTCGGAATTTCTTGTGCCAGCACGCGCATGTCTTCATCGCTCAGCGACGCAATATTTGCACCGCCAAACAGTACTTCGGTAACGCGCTCAACCGCTTCACGCCGTTTTTCGCCGTGGACGATGTCAGTCACTTCGCGCGCCAGCACTTTTTGAGCGGAGCGAGCGCCGGGGTTGATGGCGTGGTTTTCGGCAACTGCTTCGATGGTTGGCTGGTCGAGCGTGGTGTAAATTTTCATGTAGTCGATGACACCTGCGTCGTCGACATTCAGCCAGAATTGGTAAAACTTGTAGACGCTTGTTTTTGCTTCGTCGAGCCAGATAGCGCCGTCTTCGGATTTGCCAAACTTTTTGCCGGTTGCTTTGTTGATGACGAGTGGTATCGAGTAGACGTGCGACTCGCCGGCCTCGAGTTTGCGGATGAGACTGACGCCTGTTGTTGAGTTGCCCCACTGGTCGGCACCGCAGAGCTGCAAGGTGACGCCATGCTCTCGGTAGAGGTGGAGGAAGTCATAGCCCTGGATGAGTGAGTAACTAAACTCAGCGTAGCTGATACCGCTGCCGCCCTCGCCGATACGCGCTTGGACAAATTCTCGGTCGAGTAGCTGTGTCATCGACACGTGTTTGCCTATCCGGTGCAAAAACTCGATATAGTTGACGTTCTGAAACCAGTCGTGATTGTCAACTATCTCAAATTTCCTGTCCGCAAATAGCGTCCGGTACTGGCGGATGATGGCCTGCTTGTTGTGGATGACATCTTCGGCTCTGCGCACTTCACGCTCGTCTTTTTTGCCATCTGGGTCGCCAATCATCCCAGTTGCGCCACCGACCAGCAGATATGCCTCATGGCCATAGTCGATAAATAGTCGCACCATCATGGCAGCCGCTAGATTGCCGATAGTCATGCTGTCAGCACTCGGGTCAACACCAAAATAAAACGTGCGCGGCTGGTTAATGTCGTCTATGTCGGCAAAGGTCATCTGGTTGACAAACCCTCGCCACTGCAGCTCGTCGGATAATTGCATTGGTCCTCCTTAGTGATTTCTATGTACAATTGTAGCAGAGTTTGGTGTATAATAACCTATGTAATAGTGCTTATGGGAAGGACAATGTGAAGAAATCGACCAAAAAATCGAAACGCATGAGTGTATATGCTAACTTGGCAAATAAGCGCCGCACCAAGAAGGACGCTTCGTCGAGAAAGCGTGCCGAGTACCTCGCAACGCTGCCAAAACATCCCGTAAAGCGGTTTTTTTATCGACTGCACCCGAAGCGTGTCGCTGCCTATTGGTTTTCAAAGCGCGGTCTGTTCATGGCGTTGAAGATTGCCGGCGTTTCCGTGCTCTTGATGGTGTTGTTTGTTGGTGGACTATTTGCGTACTTCCGTAAAGACCTTGACAAGATACGTCCGGGTGAAATTGCCAAGCGCGTCCAGACAACCGTCACGAAGTATTACGACCGCAACGACAAGCTCCTCTGGGAGGACAAGGGAACGGGGAATTATCGACTGGTGGTGGAGTCTGACCAGATTAGCAAATATCTCAAAGACGCAACGGTTGCTATCGAGGACAAGGACTACTACAAACACGGTGGTATCAGCGTGTCGGGTCTGGCTCGAGCAGTGGTGACAAATGCGTCGGGCGGGCAAGTACAGGGTGGCTCGACGCTGACGCAACAGCTGGTGAAGCAAGTGTTTTTCACTGAAGACGCCGACAAGCGTGGTCTTGACGGGGTGCCGCGCAAGATTAAAGAAGTTATCTTGGCCATCGAGATAGAGCGGATGTACAACAAGGACCAGATATTGGCGTTGTATCTCAACGAATCGCCCTACGGTGGTCGCCGCAATGGTGCTGAGTCGGCTGCACAGACATACTTTGGCAAGAGCGCCAAGGACCTGACTATCGCTGAGGCCGCGCTGCTGGCAGCGATTCCGCAAAATCCTTCGGTTTTCAACCCCTATAACACCGATGGCAATCAGATGCTTATCAACCGCCAGCACACCGTGCTTCGCTACATGGCTGAACAGAAATACATCACCCAAAAAGAAGCTGACGAAGCTATCGCCTATCCCGTGTTGGACAATCTCCGACCTCTGACGGAGCAGCTCGATGACATCAAAGCACCCCACTTTGTGCTGATGGTTCGTTCGCAGTTGGAGAAGGAGCTGGGCGAGGCGGTTGTTGGTCGAGGTGGCTTGACAGTAAAGACATCGCTCGACCTTGACATCCAAAATAAGCTCGAAGAACAAGTCAAGGCATTTTTCGACTCGGGCACGCCAGAGCGCAATGGCATTAGCAACACGGCCGCCACCGTCGAGGACACGCAAACAGGGCAAATCGTGGCGATGATGGGCAGTCGTGACTTCCACTATCCGGGCTTTGGGCAGGACAATGCCGCTACGGCGTTCATCCAGCCCGGCTCATCTATAAAACCGTTTGTATTTGCCGAACTATTCAAGGACAAGGGCGAGGGCAAGCAAAATTACGGCAGTGGCACGGTGTTGCGCGATGAAAACGTCGACAAGATATACGGCGCGAAGCTCTATAACTGGGACTCACGGTTCATGGGTGATTTGACGATTCGTCGTTCGCTGGCGCTGTCGCGCAATACGCCGGCGGTAAAGGCGATGTACATCAGCGGTATCGAGCCGACTATCGCGACGGTTCGGGACATCGGCAACAAGAGTTATTGTACGCAAGAAGAAGCGGCGACTGGTGGGCTATTCTTGTCTGCGGCGATTGGTTCGTGCGGTTCAAAGGAAGTTGACCTCGTGAACGCCTACGCCACACTTGGGCGCATGGGCGTGTACAAACCATCGACGTCAGTGCTCGAGGTGAAAAATAGCCAAGGTGACGTGCTAAAGAAGTGGAAAGATGACAGCAAAGAAGTACTTGACCCGCAGGTGGCGTACATCCTCAACGACATTCTGGCCGACCAAAGTGCTGCTTCGGCGCTTCACGGTTATGGTGCGACCTATGTCCCGGGGGTGAAGACGAGCGTGAAGACTGGCACCTCAGACAAGGACCAGAAGCCAAAAGACCTCTGGATAGCGTCATACAGTCCGGCATTGACCATGGGTATATGGCTGGGTAACTCCGATACCAGTAACATCCGCTCGTCCACCTCGTCGCTGGCCATGCCGGTCGTGCGTGGTGTCATGCAGTACGCTCACCAAGAGATTTACGCCAAGGATGGTCGGTGGAGCAGCAATATGTGGTACACCAAACCATCGGGCGTCCAGCAGGTTGGCTCAGAGCTCTATCCTTCGTGGTGGAACAAAACCCAGGGTAGGTCAAACGCCAAACTGACATTTGACCGCGTATCAAAGAAAAAGGCCACTGAGTGTACGCCGGACGGCGCGCGTATCGAGCTGGATGTTATCAAGACGGTCGACCCTATCACTAAGGCCGAGATATTTACTGCTTCAGACGGATACGATGCATCGAAAGATGACGATGCACACAGTTGTGATGATGGCCGCCCATCCATCGGCACTATCTCGGTTGACAAAAATGGTGGTAACTTTAAAATCATGTTTACGGTCACGGGTGGCACGTTTGACCTATCGACCGCAGACATCGTCGTGGACGGTAGAACGGTAAAGACCGAGAGCTTGCGAGGAAAAAATAGCTCAGTCAGTGTCACAGTCAGCGGAGACAGTAGCTCGAGCGTAACGGTCAACGTGGTTGATGCTGGGTACTATACTGTCTCACGAAGTGCGAACTTCTGAAGGACCTAAGCGCCAAGGTAAAACGCCCTAGATACACCAAGGTCTTGCTGCTGGTTCGACTACTCCGCAAGCAGTAGGGGTGTTTGGGCTTCGCCCGGGCGGCAAAGCCGCCGCGCTACGCGCCCTCGTCCCGACAGTTAAAAGCTAACGCCAAGCTTGAAATATCTTGTCATCGAAACCGTCGTCGTGTATGAACGCTACGCTCAATCTCGCCCGAGTTATCGCAACATACAATTTTGCTTTACTGGTCGGTTGTAGGCTTTCGTGTTTCTGGCTCTTGAGCCAATCTGTGATTGCTTTGGTGGGGTAAATCAATACTCTATCGAATTCAAGTCCTTTTGAAGTACCGAAATTATGAACTGGGTATTCGGCACGAATACCCTTGCTAGTTATGCGCTCTCTTAGCTGCATGGGCATAAACTCTTTCAGATAATCATCGACGTCTCCCGCTTTGATGATAAAAACCCCTCTGTGAGGCACAGACATTTGTGCAGTGGTTGCAGCAACAGCATTAAAATCGGGGAATAGTGTATTTGAAAGATTACAAATTGTCGGTTCACACCGAAAATTTGTATTGAGTGTAGAGTCGTCAATAGTAATACCAGACGGTATACCTTGAAAGAAACTCACTACTTTAGATTTTTTATACTTTTTGTTCTTCGCAGAGTTACTCGTTGAGTATGTGCCTTGTCGCGGGTCGCCGACCAGCGTAACCTCTATGCCAGAGGCTACGAGTAGTTTGATAAAATCGAGATCGTAGCCAGCCATATCTTGCACCTCATCAATGTAGATGTGGTCATATATTTGCGCCAGTCTGTCTATGACGGCATTGTTGCTTAATTCGTTGCACTTTATCGCAAATTTGGCAACCTTATCAGAATATATCTTACGATCGGGTGTTAGATAGTGCTTTTCGATATCAGCCTCTTTTGTATATAGAGCCGACGCACCGCTTGAGAGTAATAAGCCAGTTATGACACCTTTGTATTTGCTGCCCTGAAATGGTCGCACCCCGTGTTGCAATAGGAATGTGAACCATGTTTGTACTGTGATATGCGACGGAATGAATCCAGTATTTTTTACAAATTTGCTACGAATTTCTGCCTCATTTGCCCTTGTAAAAGTTGTTACAAGGACTTTACGAGTGCTTTCTTGAGTTGAGCTACTGACAATATGTGTCGTTTTACCCGAGCCAGCACCTGCGACAATCAATTTAGTGTTGGTTGATGTGTCATTACTTGACCGCATTGGCAATATACCCAGGAAATACAATTTTTTCAGCCGAAGCATAGACCTTTAAGGCACAGTCTGTTTTATTCTTGTGCATATGTTTATGTAGGTCGTCCAGATTTTTATAGTCAGTACCAAGTATCTTGTTAAAAGTGTCTAAAGAGTTCGCCTTTACCAGCTTTGGCTCAAGTGTATTGTAGTTAAACTTCTTATCTCCTATTTTTAGTGTGCCGCTATCCACTTCACTGTCAAAAGAAATAGTTATAAAGTCCTTCTTATTGTCATCAAGGTAGTTAGCGTATTTTTCTTTAACGGCGTCTACGTCGCCGTCATTGTCTGTAACGACTACAACTGGTTGGTTGATTTTTTCGGCTATTTCAAGAAAGCGCAGAAATGATGTACCAACTGATATCACATCTACCAAATCTTGTATCGGTAGCTTACTATCGTGAGCGTCCAGATATGCCCTTTGGACAATAAGTTCGTCTGAGTCACCCTCCACCAATATGGCCTTCTTGCAAAGTATTAAACGTAAAGTGTCATAGCCAGCCAACTTAGCAAAGAAAGTTTGCGTGTCGTCAGATAAAGCGTTTAGGCGTACTGTTTTATGGTCATTGAGAATGGCCAGGCTCTCCAAGCCTAGTTTATTAGCCACAAAACTACTGTGTGTTGTAACAATGACTTGCTTATTCTCTTTGTGTTCTATTATGTCGCTGATAAGTTGGTTGAGCTTCGTATAAGACAGGTGGTTTTCTGGCTCTTCTACTAGAATTACACACGCTTCTTTTGACTTTTTAGAGTTAATAGACAAAATTCGTGTAAAACAGCCGCCTAGCGTTAGCAAGGCGGCTG
>CALMCP010000021.1 GCA_937863095.1 uncultured Candidatus Saccharibacteria bacterium
AGGCTTGCCGTTGAAGAAATTCTTCAATACGAGCGGTATATTGTACCGAGAAATGGGTATCAAAGAGAGGTTACTCAAGATGACCGAAGACGAACAGTTAGAATTATTGTCGCAGTATCCGATGCTCGTGAAGCGGCCGATTTTAGTGATGAAGAGCGCGGCCTTAGTAGGATTTGATGAAACGAGGTGGATTGAACAGTTAAACAAGGAGGATGGGTTATGAAATTCAAACACGGGACAAGACGGCGAGCGCTGGAGTACGAAAAAGATTGGGTGCAGCGGTGGAAAGAGGATGGAACTTTTGAGAAGTCGATCGAGAATCGGCCGGCAGATAACGCGTATGTGTTTTATGATGGTCCACCGTTTATCACGGGCGATCCACATCATGGGACGCTACTAAGTTCTATTGTCAAAGATGCTGTGCCGCGCTATTGGACGATGAAAGGCAAGCGTGTTGAACGAGTCTGGGGGTGGGATTGTCATGGGTTGCCAGCTGAGAACTTTGTGGAGAAGCAGCTGAATATCGTGGACCGTCGGCAAATTGTGACAAGTGCGGACGATACAGCTCCGCTCGACAAAGATGGCAATGAGCTACCGACCGTGACGCTTGAGCACTACATCACTAAGGCTCGCGAAAGTATGGTGGCGAATAGCGCCACATGGGAAGACACAATTGACCGTATCGGCCGTTGGGTTGACTTCAAGGGCGCGTACAAAACCATGGACAAAGATTTCATGGAGAGCGTCTGGTGGGCGTTCAAGGAACTCTACGAAAAAGGCAAAATCTACGAGGGTGAAAAGGTGCTCATGTACGACACGCGCTTCGCTACGCCGGTGAGTAAAAACGAAGTCACTATGGACAATGACGCTTACCAGACCGTGACTGACCCGAGTGTATATGTGAAGTTTAAGCTGGAAGATGGCGATACGCTGCTGGCTTGGACGACGACGCCATGGACATTGCCGGGCAACCTGATGTTGGCGGTGAGTCCGGAGCCTACCTATTGCGAAGTCGAAGTGGGTGGCGAGAAGTTGGTTAT
Organism: uncultured Candidatus Saccharibacteria bacterium; assembly: GCA_937863095.1. Taxonomy (GTDB): domain Bacteria; phylum Patescibacteriota; class Saccharimonadia; order Saccharimonadales; family Saccharimonadaceae; genus Nanosynbacter. Next base: position 1,041 of record CALMCP010000021.1, read on the forward strand.
CGCTGAGGAGGCACTGGAGCGGGTGCTGAAGGATGAGAAAAATCAGTCACTGGAATACAAAGTTGTGCGGAAGTTTCCGGGTAGCGAATTGGTCGGCAAGGGCTACCAGCCGCTCGATACTGGCTCGACTTGGCCGGAGAATGACGCAATTCACAAAGTCTACGCTGCTGACTTTGTGTCGCACGAGTCGGGTTCGGGTATCGTGCACATTGCTCCAGCCTACGGTGAGGATGACTTTGAGCTGGCGAAAAGCCATGGCGTGGGCGCATTTCATGTTATCGACGACAATGGCTACTACACCGATACGCATTACAAAGGTCTTGAAGTTTGGGATAACAATAAATTTATCGCGAAAGATTTAAAAGAAAAGGGTATTGTTTGGAAAATCGACTACATCCGTCACGAATATCCGTTCAATCCACGGTCGAAGCAGCGCATCATGTATCGTGCCATCCCGAGCTGGTTCTTTGATATTCAAGGTTCTAAACCGCTGATGCTAGAGCAGAACGAGAATATCAACTGGTTCCCGGAGCACCTGAAATACGGTCGTTTTGCTAAAAATATCGAGCAAGCGCCAGATTGGAACTTAAGCCGCGACCGCTTCTGGGCGACGGCCATGCCGGTGTGGAAAGGCGACAAAGGCACGGTAAAAGTCGTCGGCAGTTACGCTGAGCTGAAAGAACTCAGCGGGGTAGAGCTCGAAGATTACCACCGTCCGTGGGTCGACGACATCACTTTTGAAATCGACGGCGAAAAGTTTACGCGTATCGACAAAGTACTCGACTGCTGGTTTGAAAGCGGCAGCATGCCGTTTGCGCAGCTGCACTATCCATTTGAGAACAAAGAAAAATTTGAAGCGAATTATCCAGCCGATTTCATCGTTGAATATGTTGGCCAAGTCCGCGCGTGGTTCTACTATGTCCACGCGGTCAACACGGCACTGTTTGGCGACCATGCGTTCAACAATGTCATCACCACTGGCGTCGTCGCCGGCAATGACGGTCGAAAAATGAGCAAGAGCTTGGGTAATTTCACCGACCCGAATGAGCTGATGGACAAATTCTCAGCAGATAGCTTGCGCTTTTTGCTTCTCGGCAGCCCGCTGCTCAACGGCGAGGACTTCAGTCTTCTCGACAAAGATGTCGGTGATATCGCTCGCAAATTATCAATGATTTGGAACATGTACGATTTCCTTACGATGTACGCCGAAGTTGATGGCTGGGAATATAATTCACAAAAAGTAACACCGTTGGAGGTCGTACCTTCAACAGATGAAGAAAATGTGAATTTGACGAACCCGCTGGATATTTGGATTGTCAGCCGGCTACACCAGTTGGTCGGGGAAGTTGAAAAAAATATGGACGCCTATAATATCCCCGATGCGCTTAGTCCGATATTGCCGTTTCTGGACGACGCATCCAACTGGTACGTCCGCCGCTCGCGCCGCCGTTTCTGGAAGAGTGAGGATGATGGCGATAAGAATGACGCGTATAGAACGCTACATTATGTATTGGTGCGGCTGAGCTATGTCCTTGCACCGTTTACGCCATTTTTGGCCGAAGAATTGTATCATAATCTGACAGGCGATGAGGAGTCGATTCATCTGAAAGATTGGCTGCCAGCCGGGGATATGAATGAGCGGGTGATACATGAAATGACCACACTTCGTGAGTATATCAACGAGGGTTTGAGTTTGCGCGCCAAGGCTGGGCTGAAGGTTCGCCAGCCGCTGGCGAGTGTTACAGTCCCGTCTCTTGG
>CALMCP010000022.1 GCA_937863095.1 uncultured Candidatus Saccharibacteria bacterium
AGGTTGTACGGGTAGTGGCTCGCTAAAACTTGACTATAAGTGTCTTGACAGACTGCTCAGGTGGGGGGGGGTATACTCATACCTATGAACAAAACCACAACCGGCTTCACTATCGTTGAGCTACTCATTGTCATCGTTGTCACAGCTATTCTTGCTACCATTTCCATCGTAGCCTATAACGGCATACAAAACAGAGCCAAAGCTTCCATCACCGATACCGATATGGCTAATCTAGAGAAAAAGTTAAAAGCTTACCATATAGAGCATGAGTCTCTTCCGAGTTCCATTGCAGACATGAGAGCCAATGGGTTTGGGGGAGTTGACAAGATGAAGGACCTTAGCGGCGGCGAAGGCTACGGCGTGAAAAGAGGTGAGTATGGGGTGGGTGTGCATATTTATGACCCAGTCTGGGACTTACCGGCTTGGGTGAGTATTCCTTATTGGGACTACAAGAGGCAAGCGTGGGTTGGCGTGAGCTACAGTAATTACGCAGGCGAATGGTCTGTTAGCGATAGCGACAGTGGCTGGTATGTCAACCCAGGCGACCCTTCTCAGCCATGCCAAACAGAGTGGCTGGAAGAGTGCAGTAGTCCAGAGATGGGCCCACTCTAGTGTAAGCTGGGAGCACTAGACTACAAGAAATAGCTGCTCGATGGTATGATGGGATATATGCAACCTCTCAAAAAACGAGTTGAGGCGCTGACGGGCGAGGTGGAGCGGGCGAAAGATGCCTTGCAGTTTTCGGCGCTGGAGGCGGAACTTGCGGCGGTGGATGAGCAGCTGAACGAGCCAGAGATATGGAACAATCCTGAGTTCGCGCAGAGTTTGGCGAAAAAAGCGGCCAGCTTGCGTCAAACGGTGCAACCGTGGCAGACGCTAGCGGTGCAGTTGAGTGATATCGCGGAGTTGATGGAGCTGGGCGATGATGATTTGTTGCCAGAGTTCGAAGCGCAAGTCGTGGCGATGGAGCAGGAGTTTGAGGCGCGAAAAACCGACTTGTTGTTCGATGGTGAGTATGACAACCGCGAGGCGGTGGTGCGTATCACCGCTGGAGTTGGCGGACTGGATGCGCAGGATTTCGCGCAGATGCTGGAGCGGATGTATCTTCGTTGGGCAGAAAAAAGTGACATGAAAACAACGGTGATTGAGCGGTCGACGAACGACGAAGCAG
>CALMCP010000023.1 GCA_937863095.1 uncultured Candidatus Saccharibacteria bacterium
GACAAAGACTTGTAGCGCTTGGTCTCATCGTGACCATCGTCGAGGTCATCGATTTCGCAGCCTTCCAGCAATGCAACAGCCTGCCGGCGAATTTCATCCGTAGTGCGGTAGTTGAGGTACAGCTTTTTGGCGCGGCCCCGGATGTCGATACCACAGCGGCTCATTGCGGCCTTGTTGCGGCTGTAGATGCGCTGGTGGCCGTCCCCAACAAAAAAGAGGTCGTTCGGCCCGGCTGGCACCAAGGCACGAAGTAGCCGCAGCGCCTGCGGCCCCAAATCCTGGGTTTCGTCTGCGACGATGGCGCTGTAGAGGGGTTTGGACTTTTCCGCTTCAGAGCCAAGCACCTCAGCGACCTCTCGATAAGCATCATCCACTTCTTTGAGCTTGCGCGATGCCAGCTGCCCACGGTATTCCTCGAACACCGGCCATACCGCATCACGTTTAGCGCGACTCAGAATCACCCCGCGACCCGTGCGTCGGGCCGTCCGGTACTGGTCCAGCGTGGTGATGCCTTGCGCAAGAACCACTTGCTCCAGTTCGCTCTCGTAGAAGTTGTCAGGCAAGTCCAGGGACGAATCCTTCACGGCCAATGCCGCTTGCCATGCTTGGTGGGCGGCTTCCTGCTTGCGGTCGTACACGATGCGGTGTTCCAGCTTGCGGCTGCGCATGAATGCATTGACCCAGGCGTCCAGGTTGCGGACTTCCAGCTTGGCGAATGTCTCGCTACTGCACAGCGTGCGAAGGTTTTGCTCGATATCGGCGGCCAGGTTCTTGGTGAAGGTGGTGACGAGCACCTTCTGGTTCGCCTCGGTCCGGTTCTCTGCCAACCACTTGGCACGGTGCATGGCCAGGACGGTCTTGCCTGTGCCAGCGCCGCCCAGCACCCGCACGGGGCCGCTGCGGTCTCCAACAGTGAGTTTTTTCTGGGTGGGATGCAGGAACACACGCCATTGCGCAAGCGGCGCATTCAGGATGGCGGTCATGGACTCGTCGTCGCTCACCACGACAAACCTCGATTGCGACTCTGGCGTAGCCAGCGCCGCTGCGAAGTCCTGGGTATCGATGACCTTGTCTACTCGCGTCTCGCGGGCATTGAGCACCTGACTGACGGTGTCGCCTGCCGCAACAAGGAATAGACCTTCGTATGCCTCTGTCGGGAGCTGCGCCTGTTTGGCATCCAGCTCGTCTTCACTAGCGATGCTGCGAACGAAGCCGAGTAACTCTTGTGGTACGCCGAGGCTCATCAAATCTCGGTCTTCCATTTCTCCAAAGAGCGTCGGAGCCACCGTTGCCACGGAGTCCTCCACCACGCCTTCGGCCACGGCAGCCTTGGCGCTTGGAGCTTCATCCGGCACCTGCTGCGTGACACTTTCAAAAGTCAGCATCTGCATCGCCCCGGTGACGGGATTAATGGTCAGCTTGCGATTTTCGGCCCAGCGGTAGGCGTCGTCGTGGTGGTCCACATACAGCAGCACATACACGTCACCGGCGGAAGGCTTGAAAACGATACCCCGCCAGTCGCCGTCGAGTCGAACCGACTTGAGGTTCGGGTCTCGCGCGCCGTTGATGTTCTCGTAATTGATGCCGGGGCTCTTCGGGTCGGCCTGAAACTGGATAGCCCACTTCATCACCTTGGTATGAACCTTGGCGGGCAACTTGGCCAGCTGAAGCAGAAAGTCGTTGCTCAGCGCAACCTTGGGTTTGAAGCTCAAAGTTCTACTCCTGTTATTCGATGGTCAGACCCAACGCCGTTGCAGCAGCCTTCTCCCAAGGCTGCGCATTGCAATGTGTCAGGTCCTCATCCAGACACAGCACTGTCCACCCTTGCGCGGTCCACTCCTGCACCATATCTGCCTGGTCCGGTCGAAGAATCGCTACATGGGCAGCTGCCCAAACCATCTCGGCGTCGGCCACAACGCGGCCTTTGTCATCTGCCAGTTCGGGGCCGATTTCCGGCACCGCCGCCCCGGCCTGCGCCAACCGAACCATACCCGGCTTGAGAGGTTCCAATAGCTGTTCAAGGACCTCCAGCCAGGCGCCGTTCAAAGATGTCTGCTCGGCTGACTGTGCAACTGCGGTTGCTGACGAGGGGCTCAGGCCGTCGTAATCGTGCTGGTCCAGTCCGCTGGCGGTGACAAGCCACATTCCTGGCAGCGACTGCGCCGTGTTGAATAGTTGCAGCCACTGGCGCCAAGCCAGGTGAAGGGCAGTGTCATCTTCTGCCTTTGCCTCGTCCAGCACCAGAACGCCAGGCGCCATCCAGTTCGCATCCTGTGGAAGACCCTTGGAGGCAACCAACGGCCACCAGCCAACCTGCTGACAAACTCCCGACACCTTGGAGAGGCTGTGCGCAAAACCTTTGCCCGGTTCCTTGACGTGCGCAGGCAGCCGGTGAATCCATTGCCCGAGCTGATGCTCACATGTGGACTTCTCCTGTTCGTTGTGCGGCACCATCAAAAAACCCAGCCACAGGGCGTTGCGTTGCAACTGCTCGACTGCAGGGTCACCAGCGGGTCCATCCGCCGGGGTGGCAAGCCAATGCAACAAGCTGGCGACCGCATGCTGCATGAAGGCCTTCTCCTGCGCGCGTGGAACCGTTGCCGGAGCCTTGGCACCGTTATGTCGGGACAGGCTCATCAGCGGCGACTCTAGGTCAGTGTCCACTTTCCCTGCAAGCGCATCCATCACATCGTTGTGCGTAACAGACCAGCACCAAAACCTACCGCTGGCCACCAACGCGCTACGCTTCAACGCGTCCTCCCGCAAACAGTCTTTGTGATAAGCCCAGCCGTCGCAAAAAACGGCCACGGGACGGCGTTTGGAGCCCGTTGCCCAAGGCCAAATCACAAAATCCGGTTTGCTGGCTGCGAGTACCCCTTGCTCAGCGCCCACATCGCACTGCGGCTCTACTCGATACCGCTGCCCACCCACTTCCAACACAAAGCCGGACTTCCCGTTCACTACGTCCTGCACCAGCTTGACCATGGGGATGGAGCCGACACCACCGAGGCGCTTCAGCGACTCGATAAACCGAGCCTCCAGGACTGAGTCGAAGTTCGGGTTGATAAAAATCTCGGAAATCGTCTTGACCCGCTCCAGTTGGTCCAGCGCACCCACCAGTTCACCCAGCACCGCCTTGGCTTGGTCTCGGGACACCTGCTCCATGCTGCGCCCCAGGCGATATTGGTATAGGCAGCGATAGCAGCCATCCTTTTCCGGGTCGTCGTTACAAGAGCAACTGGTGACCGCCTGCAGCGCCATCTTGAGCACATCTGACAAGGTGCCCGCATCATGGGCCAGCAACTGGTGCAGATAGCCTGTGCCTCCAGGCACGGAGTCGTACAGCATGACGTAGTGGCGGCGCGGCCCACCGTCTTTTCCAGGCTCGTCCTGCAGCACCATGCGCAAGTGGTCCACCTTGCCGCCAAATCGGCGCTTGAGCCCCAACTGCACGGCCGCCATGAAGGACTGGACCACGCTCTCGTCCATGCCGTTCTTCGTATACGGCACCAGAATCCGCAAAGCCTCCGACTCGAACTCTCGGTACAGGTACAGGCACTCCAGCAAGTTGGTAGGACTGTCATCCCCGTATTTGGGGCAATCGAAGCTATGGCTTTGCCCGCTCGGGTCGCTACTTCGTCGAGGAGGCTTTTGCACCTTGCCGCAGTGTTTGCACAGCTTGAACCCCGGGCGCGAGGATTCCTTGTCCGCCACCTTGAACGCCTCACCAGGCTTGGCCAGCTCGCCAAAATTCACGTCACGGAATGTCACCCGGGAGATGAATTCAAAACCAAACGGCAGAGCACCCGAGCCAATCTGCCATGCCTCGCGGATGTGTGATGGGGAGAAATCCGCCATCAGCTGGCGCACGTAGTACTTGGGCTCGCGGTCATCGGCACTGTCGTCGATGCGCACATCCGTGTCGTTGCTGTTGGCAATGGCTTGTTTGAAGCGCAGCAGCGTACGGCGTTGTGCCGCATCTGACCACATCGCATCGCCACACGAAGGGCACGCTACATGGGTGTCTGCCTCTACCGTCAGGTTTTGCATGTGATGGCAGGACGGGCAGAAACGCCAGTCTTCCGTCTTGGCCAAATTCATGTTGATTTGGTCCACCTCCACGCGCCGCTGGTTAGCGTAAAAGCGGTTCTCTGGCGCAAATTCCGAAAGCGCTGACTGCGCGGGGCGCTCGTACTTCTGCGTAGTCAGTGTCACGTAGGCGCCCTGCCCCGGCTCATCCGAGGCACGCTTGCGCCATAGCACCGACTTCAGCTCCACCCCCGCCTCTGGGAAGGCGTAGTTCGGAAGCAAGCCCGCGTCGGTCAGGGTGTTCAGCAGGTCACGCGTGTTGATTTCTTTAATCAGCTCCAGCAGCTTGTCCCGCTCACGCAGCAGGTTGTCGATTTCAGCGCGCGTGGCATCGTCCTGGGGTTTTTGCTGTGCTTTTGCGCGCACCTTATCGAGCTCATCCTTGCGCTTTTTGTAGGTGCGTCGCTCTTCCTGCAGTTCCTCCAGGGCCTTCAGCAAACGAGTGCGAAGTCCGTCCGACTCACCTTGCCCCTGCATGAAGTCCCA
>CALMCP010000024.1 GCA_937863095.1 uncultured Candidatus Saccharibacteria bacterium
GGCGTTTTAATGATTACTAAATCCGCATAAATTATGCGGCCCGTAAGTTGACCTAAGGTCGCATATCTTAGAGTGTACCCAGTGAGTATTCACTCTACAGGGTATTTTGATAACGACTAAATAATCTAAATTAGCACTCTTGCATTGAGAGTGCTAATTTACTATACTAGTAGTTATAGGAGGTATAGATATATGCAGCCACAGGAAAATACGAAAAAACCACTCGAACAATTTGGTCAAGATTTTACGCAGCTTGCGCGTGAAGGCAAGCTTGATCCAGTCATCGGCCGCGACGAAGAAATTCGTCGATGTATGCAGGTGTTGTCTCGCCGGAGTAAAAATAACCCGGTGCTGATCGGTGAGCCAGGTGTTGGCAAGACGGCTATTGTTGAGGGCTTGGCGCAGCGTATCGTCAAAGGTGACGTGCCGCAAAGCCTGAAAAACAAACGCGTCGTGGGTCTTGAAATCAGTAGTCTGCTCGCTGGTGCCGGATATCGTGGACAATTTGAAGAGCGTCTACAGTCGGTTTTGAAAGAAATTGAAGATGCTGCTGGAGAAATTATTTTATTTATTGACGAGATACACACGCTTATTGGGGCCGGCAAGGCTGAAGGTGCGGTGGACGCTGCCAATATGCTTAAACCGATGATGGCGCGCGGTAAACTGCACTTAATCGGCGCCACAACACTAGACGAATATCGCCAGTACATTGAAAAAGATGCTGCGCTCGAGCGCCGGTTGCAGCCTGTCTATGTGGGTGAGCCCGACTTTGATAATACTGTCGCGATACTCCGTGGACTACAAGAAAAATATGAGGTCCATCACGGTGTAAAAATCCTGGACGAAGCAATTATTGCGGCGGCACGGCTTAGTGACCGCTACATAACCGAGCGTTTTTTGCCCGACAAAGCAGTCGATCTTATCGACGAGGCGACTTCGGCGCTCAAGATGCAGCTTGATTCAAAGCCAATTGAACTTGATCGGTTAAACCGCAAAATCATGCAGTTGCAGATCGAGCAGACGGCGCTCAAAAAGGATAAAAGCGACAGCGCCAAAGCTCGAAAAGCCGAAATCGAGCAAGAAATCAAAACTATTCAGGCTAAAGCTGACGGGCTAGATGCGAAATGGCAAAAAGAAAAGAATTTGATAGACAAGCTCAATGCCGAAAGTGAAAAACTCGAAGCAGCCAGAACCAAACTCGAGATGGCCGAAAACGAGAGCGACCTTACTACCGCCAGTCGTCTTAAATACGGTGAGATTCCTGAAATCGAGCAAAATCTCACCGAGCTCAGGCGCCAAATCAACATGATACCGGCCGACCAGCGCCTGCTCCGCGATGAAGTGACGGCAGATGATATTGCCGCTGTGGTGTCGAGATGGACGGGTGTTCCGGTTGATCGACTCAAAGAAAGCGAAACCCAAAAGCTTGCGCATCTCGAAGATGACTTGCATAAGCGTGTGATTGGCCAAAATCGCGCCGTTGAAGCGGTCGCAAATGCTATTCGCCGTTCGCGGGCTGGTATTGGCGATTATCGCCGACCGATTGGCTCGTTTCTCTTTCTTGGCCCGACCGGCGTCGGTAAAACCGAGTTAGCCAAAAGTCTTGCTGTTGCGCTATTCGACGACGAGCGAGCTATCACGCGTATCGATATGAGCGAATACATGGAACGGCATGCCGTGTCGCGCCTGATAGGTTCGCCACCAGGATACATCGGCTACGACCAAGGTGGTCAACTCACCGAAGCAGTGCGTCGTCGCCCGTACAGTATTGTGCTGCTTGATGAGATTGAAAAAGCTCACCAGGATGTATTTAATATATTGTTGCAGGTACTTGATGACGGCCGCTTGACGGATGGTCAAGGCCGAACGGTTGATTTCTCAAATACGATCATTATCATGACCAGCAATATCGGTTCGCAGTACATTCAGGAATGGGACGGTAAAGATTTCAGCAGTCTGGAGAGTCGTCTGCAGCAGGAGTTAAGTCACAATTTCCGCCCCGAATTTATAAACCGTATCGATGATATAGTCATATTTGATCGCATCGACAAAAACGACATACAGCATATTATCGAGATGCAACTCGCGGCATTTCTGGAAGAAGTCGAGAAGTCAAAAGACATTAAGCTCGAGTTTTCGCAGAGCGCCAAAAAAGCGCTTGCCGAAGAAGGCTACGATCCGGCATTTGGCGCGAGGCCGCTAAAACGAGTCATTCAAAAGCGCATCCTCAATGAACTTGCCAAAAGAATCATCGACGGATCAATCCAGTCGGAATCGGTGGTAACGGTCGATTACAAGAACAACGCGTTTCACTTTGACACAAAATATCGGTAAACCAATGTGCTTTAGTTATAAAACCTGATTCAATATCTGAAATTTGTTAGTTAAACTCCTTTAAAATGAGACACGCCCTAAAACATGCGTTTTGTGTCTCATCTGTCTCATCTCGTGCCCCACACCCGTGATTGTTCCGTGACCTGTGTGGTGAGCCATGAAAAGACACCCTGAAACGGGTGTTTTTTCATGACTGCAGCCGTTAGCACTTTTTTGAGAGAGATGCTCCCACGCGCTCTATGGCCCCAACTACGAGAGCGTTGCCCATGAAGAAAGCGCGTTTGCCATCTGATACACCATCTAGTTTGGTGTGGTTGTCAGGGAAGGTGTTTAATCGTTCCAGTTCGAGTGGTACGAGGCGGCGATAGCGGCCTGATGGAGTTTTCACGACGTGCTTAAACCGTGAGGCGCCAGCACCGCCCTCGCCTGTAATAATCGTCCTAGACGGCCTGTCAAGCGCATCGGGGAAGACCATAGCACCCTCGGCATAGTGGTACACGTGCCCGCTGGCTGTTCGTCGCTCCTCTTTCTTAGCGCCTTTCAGATATGTCCACTGTGATAGTTTTTCCTCTGCTATAAAGAACTCTTCTGGTACGTCTTGCTCATCTATAAGTACTTCGCCCAGGGTAACAGGCGCACCACTATAGACGGGGCTACTTTTCCCCGTTACGGCAACACGGTCAATCATGAGGCCAGAATTATCGAACGGGCTGATGGTCGGCTTATGTGCTGAAAAGTTGTCTGTGAGGTCGGCATATGTACCTTCGAGTGTAACTTCGTGAGTCGCTATGGTTTGCTCCACGGGAAAGGCGTCGGCTAGGACGCCGTCCTTAGTGAGCCACTCAGTAGCGGTAGCTTTCTTGGCCTTTGCATAGAGTGTGGTGCCTTTTTTGTAGCCGATGATAAAAACCCTGCGACGCCTTTGAGGAAAGCCGTATTCGGCGGAGTTTATGACGCGCCACTCAATCGCATACCCAAGGTCGGATAGCGAGGCAAGCATGATGGCAAAGTCTTTACCCCGCTGTGCGGCTGGTGACTTGAGTAGGCGATCGACGTTTTCCAAAAAGAGATAGTCCGGGGCTTTATCGCCTTTGCGCTTCAAGATGGTGTAGATGGACCAAAACAAAACACCTTTTTTGCCGATAAGACCTCGAGAGTTTTTGAGAGTACTTGCGACGGAGTAGTCCTGACAGGGGAAGCCGCCGACGAGTAAGTCGTGGTCGGGTATGCTACTAAAGTCATCTTCGATGACCTTCTCGATATCCCTACCGTTAAAACCATCTTTGCCGAAACGTGCGACATATACCTCCGAGGCATGTTGCCGCGATGTCGCTGGCTCATACTGATTTGCCCAAATAGTCTCGTATTTGGTTATGTCACTACTCGCTTGCTCGAGTCCTAGGCGGAAGCCGCCAACGCCAGCGAACAACTCCATGACTCTAATCTTCTTTACCATGTCGTCTCTCATTGTATCAAAATTATACATTCGATCAACCCCCTACTTAGTACGACTTCTTTGCTATAATTGTTTGCATGACACAAGCACTCTATGATGCCACATCTCCTCAGTCAATACTGGAGTTTGCTCGTAGTCTTTCTGGCAAGACACTCGCCGAGGCCATCGATATGTCCCAAGTGACAGAAAATACTCGCAATAAAGGCGATTTGGGCAAAATGGTAGAGAAATACTACTATAGGGTAAAAACTGATGACACAACACATCTGCCAGATTTTCCCGAGGCGAGCGTGGAGCTAAAAACGACCGGTGTCCTGCAACGAAAGGACGGTGGCTATAGGGCCAAAGAGCGCCTTGTGTTGACTATGATTGACTACATGAGCGTGGTTGATGAGAAGTGGCGCACATCCTCGTTTATGGAAAAGTGTCGTCTTATGCTCATACTGTTCTACCTATATGATAAAGAGCTGTCAGTGTTTGATAGACGCTTTGTATTGCACCCAATTTTGTTTGAGTTTCCAGAGGAAGATGTAGAAATAATCAAGCGAGACTGGGAGACTATTCGTCAAAAAATTGAGGACGGGAAGGCTCACGAATTGTCAGAAGGAGACACCTACTATCTGGGCGCTTGTCGTAAAGGCTCCGGTGGAAGCAAAGAGAAGCTACGGCAACAGCCTAACTCTGACATACCAGCGAAGTCTCGTGCGTTCTCTCTCAAACAAAGCTATATGAATCGCATCATCGATGGTCGCGCAGAGAGGGTCGGCGCGCTCGATGTTACAGCGACTATTACCATCGAACAGGCCACGCAAAACAAATTTAAGCCCTATTTGGGAAAAACTGTCGATGAGATTTCTCACCTCCTTAATTTCCATAAGAACGGTAAGAACGACAAGGGATTTTATCGCAACCTAACCATGCGTATTCTTGGTGGCACGAGACGAACAGTGCCGGAGCTCGATAAGGCTGGCGTAGAGCTGAAGACAGTTAGGGTGAACAAGGATTGGAAGCCAGCCGAAGCCATGTCGTTCCCTGCATTTACGTATATGGGCATTGTCAGTCAAGACTGGGAGGGCAGTAGCTTTTTTGGGAAAATCGAGCAGAAGTTTTTATTTGTTATCTTTCGTGAGGACGAAAACGGCGACCTGAGGCTCGAAAAAGTCAACTATTGGAACATGCCCTATCTTGATCGCGAGGAAGCGCGCAGAGTTTGGGAAGATACGAAGCGGCGCGTGGCAATCGACGCCAATGACCTACCGAGATCTACCGAGAGTCGGGTGGCTCACGTTCGCCCTAAAGCAAAAAATGCTCAAGACACGTTGCCGACACCACAGGGTACGCGGCTCATTAAGAAGTGTTTTTGGCTGAACAAGAGCTACGTAGGCGAGGTCGTAAGAACTTTCACGTAAAAAGCAGCCTCTCTTAGCTGTTAGTCTGTTCTACAGCTCATTTCGTAGCGCTTCGATGTTGGGTATGCAAATAAGGCGGTTTTCTATCACGATAAGGTTGCGGCTTTTCAGCTCGCTGATGATTTTGCTGATAGTTTCGCGACGCAAGTGGGTAAAACTTGCAATAATGTCTTGATTCATCGGGATTTCGACGAGGTAGCTGCCGTCGGGCTGGCAAATACTGTAGTAACGCCCCATACCGAGGAGCCAGCCGATGACGCGGCGGCGGGGTTGTTTCTCGCCAACGTAGAGAATACGCTCGACGAGCAAGTTGTGGTTTTGTAAGACGCGCTGGTGCCATTCCTGAAACATTTCCGGACTACTCTTCATGGCAGCGATAAATTCGGTGCGCGGCATGCGCCAGACGGTGCAGTCGGTGTGGGCCTCGTATTCGAGCTCGACATGCGGCAGACTATAGAACGACCCGCTCTGGGCGATGGTCATGCCCGGAATGCCAAAGCCGAGCACACGTTCGTTGCCGACATCGTCGGTGAACATCATCTTGACATACCCACTCTCGATGAAGAATATCCATGGGCTATCTTCTTCACGTCGCACCAGCAGCTGACCCTTTTTATAGGTGACGGTTTGGCCGTGCTTTTTTAGGTAGGCGAGGTGATTGTGCGCGTAACTATGAAAATCTGACATACCACCATCGTATCATTAATTGTGATTCAATTCACAAAAATAATGTGATTCTGTCTATAGACAGAGATAGCACTGCTTATGTATAGTGGAGGCAAACCAGTAATGCTTGGGCCTCGGGAGTGGCCCGGAGGGTAAGAGGGAATAAAGGTGAAGATAGTAGCAAAACGAAAAAATGTTATGCAGCGCGTGCACCTGTTTGTAGCAGTTGCGGTGCTGACAACCAGTAGCCTGTATGGTGTGTGGACGACGAATAACGCTAACGCGGCAATAAACCGCGATGCCGTGGCGATGCACGGCAAAATTATTGATACATATGACAATCAGCCTATTCCACTTGCTGAGATTGAGGCCGGTTGTGGCGAGGGTGGCAACACGCTGCTTCAGGCTGATGCTACGGGGTCATATAGCTTCACTAAGGGTCAGCTCGCAGACTTTATCGACTACGAATGTCCGTTCGCCATGGGCTTAGCGATGAATGCCTATGAAAGTCAGTATGGTTACGGTGACACTGAGTGGGAGAATTTCGACCATGACTATGACGATTGGGATTTGTGGATTGACACACACTTTACTGGGCAATACTTTGATTTCCACTTGACTGGTGACGGTAGCCAAGACAAGGCGGTGCCTACTGGATTTACCAATGTAGGCAGTAAGACGGTTGCAGAAGGCACGATGCTAGCGATTACTGATTTACAGGTGACCGGCGAAGGCAATGAGACGCTCGACTTGACACTTAAGGCGGCTGGCGGCGGCACTATTGACTTTACGATGGTTGATGGAGTGACGGTGACTGGACGTGGCACTGACTATGTCATGTTGGCGGGTGCCCGTAGCGATATCAATGACGTACTTGCTACTATGCAGTATACTGCCGGAAGTGTTGGCGAAGTAACTATTACTGCCGAGCTGGGTAATAATGTTGGCGATGTATTGTGGAACAACGGCGAGGGCGGCAACGGTCATGCGTATATTGTTGTGAGTAGTTCTATGACATGGCATGCCGCTGAAGCAGCAGCCCAGACATACAAGTTTGGCGGACAGACCGGCTACCTGGCGACAATTACTAGCGCGCAGGAGAACGCGTTTATCTACGACAATCTTCCTATTGCTAACCGCACTGGCTGGCTAGGGGCAACTGACGAGGCCGTAGAGGGTACCTGGCGTTGGCAGACTGGTCCGGAGGCCGGAGAGCTGCTCCCTTATACAAACTGGAGCGCTGGCGAACCAAACAATCAGAGCGATGAGGACTGTATGCAGTTTGTAACTGGCGGTCAGTGGAATGATATATCATGCGGTAGCACTCGTCGATTTGTTGTGGAGTTCGGTGGTGCCACACTTCCGCAGCCGACCCGTGGACAGTTCACTGTCGATGTTGTAGCTCGTGCCTATGTATTGTCATTTAACGCGCAGGGGGGTACGATGGTCGCGCCAATAGCTGGCCTGGGAGCAGGTGAGGAGGCTACGATTCCTGGTGCACCAGTGCGAGCTGGCTATATCTTCAAAGAGTGGAGTCTTGCTACGGATGGCGAAGGCGCTAGCTATAATCCTGGTGATAATTTCTCTATGCTTGGTGAAGACGTAACACTCTACGCTATTTGGGAAGAAGATGGTAATCTCGATGAGATTCCTGATGGCGGGCAGAACAATGTAGTTAGTCTGACCGACCCTGCCACTAGTAAACGAGTCACGCTGGAGGTGGATGAAAGTTGTACCGTAGCGAGTGCCACGATGCTCCGCGCTAGCGATTTGACCGCGAAAGATAGCGCCTACACATATGACAATGGTTTTGTGAACTTTACGGCAACTGGCTGCAACAACGGCAAAACAACGGTCAGTCTGTACTACTACGGTACATCGGCCGATAGTCTGACGGTACGTAAGCACAATCCGGGCAAGAATAGTTTCTTTACCATCAACGACGCAGTACTGAGTAGGCGCACAATTGCCGGGCAAAATATCACCAATGTATCATACGAAGTAGTCGACGGTGGGGAGCTGGATATTGACGGACTAAAAAACGGTGCCATTGTTGACCCAGTAGGGCTAGGGCACCTAGTTGTCGGCGTACCGCGTACTGGTCTTGGTGGCACACGCTAGGAGTTATTGTGAGTACTCTATCCTACGCTACATCTAGTGCCTTCACGCTAGATGTAGCGTTTTCTTCTTGAGCACCTTCACTGCCTTCGGGCTGTACATCGGGGTAGTTGTAAAATAACTAGACATTTCTCTGGCGCCGACGAGAGCATAGCAGTATAATGAAGCATAGAAATGTTGTGGGGGATTTTGCTAGCTGTTCACTTAATAGGACTAGTTGGGTACAGCCTATTACTTCGTCGTGTAGCGGTGGCTGGCAAGCTTCATCCGTGGGTGTTAGCGACGCTGCTGCAAACGGGCATCATGTTGCCGATGTTAGCGGCAGTACCATTTTTACCGATTGAACTAGGGCGAATTGATTCATCTAGTGCTGTAGCGATGGGTGGGATAGTTGTCCTGGGTGTCTTTCTACTCTTTGGTATCACGAAAACCCTTGAGTATCTTCAAGCCGGGACGTTCTCGATTGTCTATAGCATGAGAGCTGTCATTGTTACGCTGTTGGCAGCAGTATTGCTATCCGAGCTGCCGTCACTGGCCCAAATCCTAGGAGGACTATTGATTGTAGCGGCGACGCTCATTGTGCGGCAAAAGGAGGGCACGCAACTCGCTCGCCGAGGCATGATGTGGGCTATCGCTATGGCGGTTACTGTTAGTTTGCTGGGGGTTGTCGAAAAGCACGTTATTAACGAGGTTGGGGTTTTCACAGCGGCGCCAATCATCACGCTATTGGTCGGGGTAATTATGTGGACTGTATTGCTGGTCAAGCGCTATCCTCTACCTAAAAAAGATATCGTTACTAGGCCAATCTTACTACTGATGCTGCTACGCTCACTTTCAAACTGGGGATTTGTTTTTGCACTGGCGGTCGGCGCGCTAGTGAGTGTGGCGACCTTTGTGTCGAGCCTGAGCGTAGTAGCAATCGTGGCCCTTGGTGCTTTGTTGTTGGGGGAACAAGAACATCTGAAGAGAAATGCCGTCGCAGTTGTCATAGCGGTGGCTGGCCTCACAGCGGTACTTCTCGGTGGTCATTTATGGCCGCTCACGCTGTCGCAGCAGCCAGGACGAGAAGCTGTTGTTGTGACGCACTCTACTGATCAGCCAAGCGAAGAAAGGCCGAGCGATACATACGACTGGCGCGGCAGTGCGCATGACCCGAAGAAAATTATCATTTCGAGTATTGGTGTCGATGCATATATACAAAATGTTGGTGTCGATCAAAACCAAGAAGTTGCTGTGCCGAACAACATTCACATGGGCGGCTGGTTCGTCGACAGTGTCCGCCCAGGCGAAAAAGGCTTGAGTATTATCGACGGACATTTAAATGGCAATAGCCGCGACGGCATCTTTATTGACCTCGAAAAAGTGACGACAGGTGATACCTACGTCATCGAGTTCGGTGATGGTAGCAAAAGGGACTTCCGCGTCAAAGATGTCAAAATCGTCGACCTTGAAGATGCCGCCGGTGTCCTGTTTTCGCAAGACCCATCTATCGCCAGTCAACTTACGCTTATTACTTGCGGCGGCACGTATGATAAGCAGGCTCGGCTCTATGATAAACGGGTTATTGTCACGTCCGAGCTACTATAATAGTGAGCTCCTCGACTGACTTGCCCATTATGCTCGCAAATTTATCAATCTTTTGAAACTTGCAATACTTTATTGGCACGTTATCGGCGGTGTAGACGCGATAGTAGTGTTCGTATGTTACCGTCTCGCCGCGAAAGTTTTTGGCACTAGTTGGCTGATCGAATCGTTGGACATACCAATCGTCTGGCTGTTCGGCCAGGATTCTTTTCATCTTTGCGTAGTGGTTGAAAGACATAGGAGTATTGTATACTAATAACAGATGTTTTTAGCGATTAATGAAATGGTACATGAAAAATCACGATTCGCGCTCATCGCGGTCGTTATTGTACTTGTCAGCTATCTCGTTTTTTTTCTGACAGCATTGGCGTACGGCTTGGCGAGTAGCTACACCCGGGCATTGGATAAGTGGGATGCGAGCGGTGTCATCCTCAGCAAAAATGCCAATAACAACATAGGTCGTTCGCTCCTTTTCGAGAATGATTATCGTGACTTGCTGGGCGAAGATACTGCTGCGCTTGGTGTAGGCACAGCAACTGTCGGAGCCGATGCATCGGATGACGTTGCATTATTTGGCATTGACCCAGATAGCTTCTTGGGGCCGGAAGTCTCATCGGGACGCGCCCTAGCAAGCCAAAGTGAAGTTGTTGTCAGCGACGAGCTCGAGCGCATTGGTGTGCGTCTGGGCGATGCAATAACCCTACAGGGAGCGGATTCTCAATATACGGTCGTTGGTTTTGTTGACAAGGCGACGTTTCAGACTGCACCAGTTATCTACATGACACTTGATGCGTGGCGAGCGGCTGCGAGTGAAGTCTCGGGGATGAGCGCGATGCGCGATGATACAACAATTAGTGCGATTATTACGCGTGGCGAGGAGAGAGGTTCATATGTGAGCAACCGGATGAGTTGGCAGACGATGAAAGATTTTACATTTGCGCTACCTGGTTACCGGGCACAAGTACTAACATTTAGCCTTATGATTGGTTTTCTGATAGGTATTGCAGCATTTGTTCTGGCGATTTTTATTTATATTTTGACGATGCAGAAGAAGAGCATTTTTGGCGTACTGAAAGCCGAAGGAGTATCAAGTGGCTTTATCGGTTGGTCGGTGATGGTACAGGTACTATTGCTGTCTTCTGGGGGATTGATAGTTGGCTTGGCGTTGGCGCTTTTGACCGGCTCCTTGCTCGCGGGTAGGGTGCCGTTTGCGGTGAACGCCCTTTTCTTTTCAGGGATTACGATGTTGTTCTTGGGGTGTGCTGCGTTTGGCGGAATCGCATCTGTTCGCTCTGTGGTAAAGATAAATCCCGTGGAGGCAATTGGCTGATGAAAAAGGACGATGCAGTTCTGAAGCTCCAGGGGGTGAGCCGAGAATATCACCAGGCGGGCCAAAAAATCGTAGCGCTACAAAAAACTGATTTTTCTGTTCGGCCCGGAGAATTTGTCGCTATCATCGGTCCGTCAGGATCGGGTAAGAGCACCTTTTTGACAATTGCTGGTGGCCTGCAGAATCCCACGAGGGGGCTGGTTATTATGAATGGAGTTGATATCACCACGCTGTCAGTCAAAGAGCTTTCGAGGATGAGGCTGTCGGAGGTTGGTTTCATCTTGCAGGCATCAAATCTTGTGCCATATCTCACGGTCGAAAAACAGCTGAAACTTATAGACCGTGCGATGAAGCGCAAGGAGCAGGCAGATGTCATGGAGCAATTATTCGGGGCACTATCAATTACTAAGCTTCGAAAGAAGTACCCGAGTGATTTATCTGGAGGTGAGCGGCAGCGGGCGGCGATTGCGAAAGTACTCTATGGAACCTCGCGGCTTATCTTGGCGGATGAACCAACCGCGAGCCTTGATACGACGAAAGCCTTTGAAGTAGTGAAGCTGCTTGCGCGGGAGACGCATGAGCGAGGTAAGGCAACAATTATGGTAACGCATGACGAACGGCTACTGGAGTATTGCGATGTCGTCTATGAGATGCATGATGGCCTTTTAGAGCGGCGCAGCTAAAATCGGCTAGGGGCCCCTTTGCCACCTGCCGAAATGTAGTATTTCTTACCCCTATCTGCTATAGTCAGTGCATGAAAACTACTGTTGTGGCGAGGAGTGAAAGTCGTACGGAGTCGCGGGCTATATATGTAGCACTGGCTAGTGCTGGCGTGGGATTATTGACCGGACTGGCATTGTTCTTTAGTGCGGAGAGAGTTACGCTCTTTGAGCGAGGAGTGTCGCTTGGTTCTGTGGCATCTATTATGGCGGTGGTGGTGGCACTGGCGGTGTATTTGTTGGCAGCTAGTTATCATGAGCGACCGCTAGAGAAGCGGGTATGGGCACGGACAGAACATCTGCTCAATATTGTTTCGCTGGCAATCGTATTTGGCTTGTTGGCGTTTCTTTCATGTGCGCTTGTATTCTTCATTATTAGTATAGCATTTAGGGGTGCAACCGTAGACATGTGGGCGGCATCGGTTCTGCTGGCATTGTCTCTCAGCGTGGTGGGCTATGCAGCCTATCTTATGGCGGCAGGCATGAACGCTATGCGGGTGTCGGCCATCTTGGCGCTCTTTTTGGTCAGCGGCACGTTCATTAGCATGATGACAGCATCGGATCCGTTGTGGTGGGATGTGCATTTTAGCTCGCTTGGGGCAGGAGGTGGTATTTCGGGCTATGCGTTCAATGCTACGCTCATCATCGCAGGACTGGTTATTGTAGCGCTATCAAAGTACATCATCGATGACTTTACACGCCTGCAACAACAGGGACAGATTCCTAAGCAGGCAAAGGCGTTGCTGATGCGCGTTTTGCTAGCGGGCATCGGTATATCCCTGGCTTTTGTAGGGCTATTTGTCTACGACGTATTTCCACTGACACACAACATTGCAGCATTTGGTATGGCGGCGCTGTTTGGCGTTATTATCATTATTTTGCCATGGTTAGTACCAGGCTTTTTGCCGGCATTTTTTGTGGCCTCCTATGCGCTGATAGCCGGTCTGATTGTCGCAGCATGGTTGTTCTGGGGGATTGGATACTTCAATCTGACGGTATTTGAACTGGTAGCCGCTGCGGTGATATTTACCTGGCTCGCACTGTTTGTGCGCCATGTTGCGGCACTGCTGGACGACGAAACAATGAAACGCCCGCGGGCAAAGGAGGAGGGTAACGGATGATACGCTTTTTAGCACGAACAGTACTTATGCTGCTGGCAAATGCAGTCGGTTTATTGATAGCAGCGTTATTGCTACCAGGGTTTACGGTCAATCTCATTGGATTTTTAACAAGTGTGGTATTTTTTACAACAGTTGAACTATTATTTGAGCCGTTTATCATGAAAATGGCCATCCGCTACCTGCCGGCTATCCGTGGTGGTATTGCACTGGTGACGACGTTTGTTGGATTACTTCTGACGAGCATGTTTACTGCTGGGGTGGAGATTTCTGGAGTGACAACATGGGTACTCGCGCCACTTATCATCTGGGTGTCGGTGCTGCTGGCGGGGATTGTACTGCCACTTATGCTGTTCAAGAATATCTTGCGTGAAGGTGTCAACGCCCGTTCGACCACAAAGGAGCAAAAACTGCTATGACATCACCTCGTACGTGGACGGTCGCCGCGCTCATCGCTCTTGTGGTCGGCGTGTGGTTCTTGTGGCCACAGCTGAGTGTTGTCGTGCTGACGGTCTTGATGGCGTTCATGTTCTATCCGCTCTATCTCAAACTGAAAAAGAAGAAGGGCAATGGTGTGGTTGCGGCGAGCGTGACACTACTTGCGTCGTTTCTGGTTGTCATCATCCCTCTAAGTTTTGTTGTCGTAGCTTCGGTCGCACAGTTGGCGCACTTTGCTGACATGCTCGGCAAACAAGGCCATCTCGCCGACTCATCGGCAATCGTCGAAAACATCGTCGATATGGTCAACCGAGCCGCCGAGAAAGTGACTGGTTCGGAAGCCATCGTCACGGGCGAGGGCGTCGTAAACTTCATCAAGTCTTCGACTGCAGCAGCTGCCCGTGCCACCGTCGCGATAACACTCGGCATCCTCGGGGGCATCCCGCAGATGGGTATCGCGCTACTTATCTACATCTTCCTGTTTATCGAACTGTTACTCTATGGTCCGAGGCTCATCGAAAAAGCCAAGCGCCTCAGCCCGTTTGACGAAAAAACGACCACGCAGTATCTCAGTCGTATTGGACTGATGGCCAATGCGATGGTCAAAGGCCAGCTCATCATCGCCATGACGCTCGCGTTGATAGCAGCGCTTCTCCTTGTGCCGCTCGGGTACGGCAAGTATGCATTTCTGCTCTTCATCGTCTTTACTGTGCTTAACTTCATCCCTCTCGGTGCGGGTATCATTCTCGTACCGCTAGCGCTCTACAGCATGTTTACGGGGCAGTTTTGGTTGGGGCTGATTGTGATAATCCTCTACTCCGTATCGGGCAATCTCGACCCGGTTATGCGCACCAAACTCATCCCCAAACAGATACAGCAGTCGGTCGCTGTGACGATGATTGCAACATTTTGCGGTATCGCCTACTTCGGCATGCTCGGTGTAGTATACGGGCCCATCATCATGCTGCTCGTCACAACGACGCTGGAGCTGTATGCGGAGCGGAAGAAGCCGGTGGCTTAAGTCATTACCCGGTTTATCCGGGTAATCCAGTACACATGAATTAGCCACACTGTTTCTAACTGGATGCCCCGAACGAGTTGGGACACGACACCGCAGGGAGGCAGACGGTTATAATCTGGAGAACCCAGATTATCCTTTTCAGAAAACCCTGGTCGCTCTTGTCTTGTCCGAATAAGCCTGCTTTAATCCTAAAGTAGATGGAACGAAGAAGTTTGCGACAGCGCGGAGGACACCCAGACAGAATGGATAGACTCGTCGCGATTGTACCAGTCGAGACTCGGGACAAGTCTGATGGCCTTGAGGTTGTTGTCCACTACGAAGGTGAAGCAACCAGGATATTTGCCAAGGCTCCTGACTTACACGCAGTCGCCCGAAGATTACTGCCGAAAGATGTTGCCGACGGCATGCTAGCTATCATCAACGGACAGAAAGTCGATAACATAGACAAACTAACCCGAAGTGTCTTCCGTGCGGTCGCCGACGGACCGCCAAGTCCGAAGAAACTAGAGAACTAATCTGGAGAACTGTTCTCCATATTTAAGGTTTTATGGTGTAATATGTCCGTCGAAAAAGCCCTATTCTCGCCGTGCCCGCAAGGTGCTATACTACAGACACTACTAACTGGAGGGAGAGTATGTTCAACAAATCAAAGAAACTAACCAAGGAAATCTGGTGGCTTATCTTGCTCACCGGTATCGCCGGAACGTTGTTTGGCCTTGTCGCACTATTTTGGCCAAAACTAACACTGGTAACACTGGTCTACATGGTGGCAATTCTCACCGTTGTCGGCGGTGCTGTTGCGCTGTTTGAAGCAATCACCAGTATCAAAAAGGACCGCCTGTGGTGGCTCGCACTGCTCTTTGCGCTGGTTAACATCGGCGTCGGTGTCTACCTCGTGCGCAACCCGCTCATCGCGGCAGCACTGTTCGTCATCATCCTCGCCATCGTCATCTTGGCTCGCGCCATCTTCGACTTGGTCGTAGCGTCGTACATGGAGAAGCAAGAGGGTCGCTGGCTGTGGATTGCCACGGGCGTGCTCGGTCTCATCTCAGCAGGCGTCATCGTGTTCTACCCGGTTGCAGCGTCACTGGCGTTTACCTGGGTGCTTGGTCTCTACGCGCTGATTCACGGTGTGACAACGGTTGGATTTGCGGTGCAGATTCGTAAAGACATCAAGAAGCTGAAGTAACCGAAAAGACATGAAAATACCCCTCGCGACAGGGGTATTTTTGTTTAGACGAAGTTTGTCGTGCGGCGATTTGCCTTGACCATCTGCTTTATCTTGGCAGCCTGCTCGGCTGGACACGCCACATGCGTCAGGACGATATCCGTCTGACGATGGAGGCGAAGCGCGACAGTGCCATATGCACCGTGACCTCTGCTCGAACTGCTGACCGAAAGTATCGAGTCATACCGGTACAGGTCCTCGTGGCGCATGCCGAACCAGCCCTTTTTGTACACTTGCAGGCAGTCATCCAGAAGGGTGTAGGTGGTTTTGTCGCTCGTCAAGTGCTCGTGGAGTGACAGTGCTGCCCACAGTACTGGTAGCCCGACCCATGTCGCAATAACCAGCACCTGGTGGGTAATCGGCGCGATACTGCCGATACGCCCAAAGAACAGACTCAACACCACGCACGCCAACAGCACCAACACGCCGCTCAGGATGATTTGGTGGGTGACGCTTGCTTTGCTGGATGGTATGACATAGCTCATGAGGGGTATTATACCATGATTTTGCTAGGTTTAATACGGGCGCTTCTGCACAAATGTCAGCGCGGTGCCGCTTTTGCCGGCGCGGCCGGTCCGGCCAATACGGTGGACGTAGTCGTCATAGGCCTGCGGGACGTCGTAGTTGATGACGTGCGTGACGTTAGGGATGTCTAGTCCACGAGCGGCTACATCAGTGGCGACGAGGACGCTGACATTGCTGTCTTTGAACTTCTTGAGGGCGCGTTCGCGCTGTGATTGGGACTTGTTGCCGTGGATAGCCTCACTCGGGATGCCGTTTTTGGTGATAGCGTCGGACAGGCGCTGCACGCCGTACTTGGTCTCGCCAAACACGACAACCTTTTCGACTTCGTCACGCGCCAGCAGGTCGAGTAACAGCTCAACTTTGTGCTCTTTGCTTTCAAAGTGCACCACGTCTTGTTCGATATGGTCATTTGTTGCTTGTTTGACGACAGAAACAGTTTCAGGGGTTATCATAAATTCCTCCATGATAGCCTGGACATTTTTGGTCATTGTCGCGCTGTAGCAGAGCGTTTGGCGCTGTTTTGACAGCTCCGCTTCGATGGTCCGGATGTCTTTTTCGAAGCCCATGTCGCACATCCGGTCGGCTTCGTCGAGGACAAATGTTGTCACCGTGCTCAGTCGCAAGACGCGTCGAGCAATTAAATCCTTGATGCGTCCTGGTGTGCCGATGACAACGTGCGGGCCACGCTGTATCTGGTGGATTTGCCGGCCGATGTTCTGGCCACCGACAGCCAGTGCTGAGTAGAGCTTCATACCAGAGGAAAATCGGCGAAATTCTTCGTCAATCTGCTGAGCCAGTTCGCGCGTTGGTGCGAGAATGAGCACGCTGACTAGCTCGCGGTTTGCTAGAAGTTTGTCGATGATAGGCAGCAAAAAAGCCGCCGTTTTGCCGGTGCCAGTGTTTGCGAGGCCGATAGTGTCGGTGCCCGAGAGGGTCAGCGGGATACAGCGGTCTTGGATCTCTGAGGGCGTCGTAAACTTGAGAAAATCAAGATTTTTGACGATGCGCTGGTTCAAGCCAAAGTCGTGAAACGTGTGCGTCGGCACATAGGGTACGTCAGCCTCTGGGGTGATAGCCTTGTTGATAAATTTACTTGGGTGGATGGTGCTGGTCGGTCGTTTCCGCGCTGGTCGCTGGTGGCGAGGCGCAGTCGGGCGCCGGCGCGAATACGCACCAGACCGTGGTCGTTGTTGTTGCATAAATGCCTTTCTAGTCTATAGATGAAAGGCTAGAAAATCCGTAGTGTACCAAGCATTTCACGTATTGACGATATGTCGTTTAGTTTATCTTATATATTGTAGCACAAACAGAATAATTTTGCAATACTCTCCTAGAGTTTACTCGAAATACATTGACATATCGAAATACTTCTATATTATGGAGATATGATATCAAATACAATAGATGTGGTAGCGGTATATCGGGCTTTGGGTGACAATGTTCGCCTGGGCATGGTCCAGAAAATCGCTGCTGCGCAAGCACCCATTGCCAGTTGTGACGTAGTGGCTTCGTGCGCGTCGCTGCTGCGGTTGTCGCAACCATCTATTAGCCATCACTTTGCTAAGTTGGTGGCAAGTGGTGTGGTGCGAGAGTCAAAGTCGGGTGCCCAGAAACTGTATGAGGTTGATCACGATGTACTTCGCCACGCCGGCGTGCATCTCGATACACTACATAATCAATAATAGGAGGAAGCATGACAAAGGTATTAGTTGTCACTGGTAGCGCGCGACCTAATAGCGCCAATATAAACGTTGTTGAGCTGGTTAAAACTGAGCTTGAGGCTCGTTACGCAACCGTTGAGGTCGCAAACTTAAAAGAACTGGCATTGCCGTACTTTGAGGGCGTAACTGTGCCATCGGCAGAAGATTTTGAAATTACCAACCAGGCAGTTCAGCGTTGGAGCGACGCAGTAAAGGGCGCCGATGCAGTGGTATTTGTTGCGCCAGAGTACAACCACGGTCTAAGCGCTATTCAGAAAAACGCTATCGACTGGCTATTCAATGAATGGACAGATAAGCCAGTGGCATTTGTTGCGTACGGTTGGTACGCTGGAGCGCACACGCTTGCTCAACTTCAAGAGATTAGCACAGTAATTAAGTGGAAGCCGGTTGAAAAGTCTGCAGGACTGCAATTTACTAAAGATATCGAGCTTGATGGCAGTAGTATAGACGGCGGACTGGCTACGCAGATTGTGGGTGAAACGCTCGATTTACTCGTATAGGTTGTAGGCTGCTGCGGTGGAAAAGTCGAGGGCGTCTCCTCTGTATGGAGACGCTTTTGTTTTGTTGTATATTAAACTTTGGACGGGGCAAAGCGTATATGCTACGCTATATATAGCGTACACAATAGTAAACATACAACACATATGGAGGGTTGGAATGAAAACGTCAAATCTTAGTGGTGCCAAAAAATCGAGCACGAATAAGCGTGCTAACGGCGCACCACCAAAGCCGCGAGCCACTCCAAAAACTCCGACAAAAGAACAAATTGTAAGTGATTTTCAGGTTGATTTGGTTGATTCCTATATCGGTGATCTTGATTGGCGCGTCAAGGAAAACAGCAATATGGGCTACTCATTGCAGGGCCTGAACAACTTTATCGCCTCAGAAGTTAGTAAAACTTATTGGCTGGACAAAATTTATCCAGAAGCTATCGGTGAGGCTCATCGCTCCGGTGACATGCACGTTCACGACCTCGGGCAGTTGTCGGTCTACTGTGTCGGCTGGGACTTGATGGACCTGCTTCGCGAAGGTTTCACGGGCGTGGCGGGCAAAGTGGCATCGAAGCCGGCTAAACATTTTCGCTCAGTGCTCGGACAAATTGTCAACTTTTTCTACACGCTTCAGGGAGAATCGGCTGGTGCGCAGGCGTTTTCGAACTTCGATACGTTGCTCGCGCCATTCATCCACTACGACCAGCTGAGCGAAGTTGAAGTCAAGCAAGCGCTGCAAGAGTTTGTCTTCAATGTCAATGTCCCGACGCGTGTTGGATTTCAGACACCATTTACCAATATCACGCTCGATTTGCAGGCTCCTGAGCATCTGGCGGGCAACCCTGTCATTATAGGCGGTGAAATACGCGAAAAGAACTATGGTGATTTTCAGGAAGAAATGAACATCTTCAACCGTATGCTATTAGAAGTGTTAGCCGAGGGTGATGCCAACGGTCGAGTGTTCACTTTTCCTATTCCGACCTACAACATCACAGAAGATTTTGACTGGGACAATCCAGTCGTTGAAAACCTCTGGGAAGCAAGCGCCAAATATGGTATTCCGTATTTCTCAAACTTTGTAAATAGCGATATGAAGCCGGAAGATGCTCGCTCGATGTGCTGTCGGCTGCGCATCGACAACCGCAAACTAGAGTACCGCGGCGGCGGGCTGTTCGGGGCCAACCCGATGACCGGTTCAGTTGGCGTGGTGACGATTAATCTGCCACGGCTCGCACTCAAGTCGAAGACGAAAAAAGCGTTCATGCAGGGTCTCGATGAGCTGATGAATCTGGCCAAAGATAGTCTGGAAATCAAACGCCAAAAATTGGAGAAACTGACCGACGCCAACCTCTACCCATACACGAAGTTTTACCTGCGCAATATCAAAAAAGGCTCGGGGCAGTTTTGGCGCAATCACTTCTCGACAATCGGCATTATTGGCATGAATGAAGCCCTATTAAACCTGCTCGGTGAAGATATCGGCAGCGACAAGGGCCGGACATTTGCTGAGGAGATACTTGATACCATGCGCGAGCGGCTCATCGAATTTCAGGAAGAAACGGGCAACAACTACAATCTCGAAGCGACGCCGGCTGAGGGTACGACGTATCGTCTGGCACGAATAGATCAGCGTGATTTTCCGAAGTCAGCTGTGTTTGCTAATGGCAAGGGCGACGAAGTTGAAGCACCGTTTTACACGAACTCGACGCATCTACCAGTCAACTACACCGATGACTTGTTTCATTTGCTCGAGCTACAGGACGAGCTACAAACAAAATACACTGGCGGTACAGTTATTCACTTCTTTCTTGGTGAGCGCGTCGATGATCCACAGGCGCTCAAGATGCTAGTGAAAACTATCTGTCAGCAGCATCGCCTGCCGTACTTTACGTTTAGCCCGAGCTTTAGTATCTGTAAAAACCACGGCTATCTGCGCGGTGAACTACCGCAGTGTCCGCACTGCCAGGAGGAGGCAGAAGTCTACTCGCGTGTGGTTGGTTTCCTGACGCCAACACACCGCTGGAACGATGGCAAAAAAGCTGAGTTTGACATGCGACGAAAGGTCGATACTGCCAAGGTGCTGGTATGAAAATCGGCGGCGTGCAGAAGCTTTCGTTGGTAGACTATCCCGGCAAGACGAGCGCCGCACTGTTTACAATTGGCTGCAATATGCGCTGCGGCTACTGTCACAACCCCGACCTAGTGCTGCCGGAGCGGGCGATTGAGCCTATCCCACTGGCTGATATCATGGTGTTTTTGTGCTCACGCGTCGGTAAGCTTCAGGGCGTCGTGGTAAG
>CALMCP010000025.1 GCA_937863095.1 uncultured Candidatus Saccharibacteria bacterium
CTGGATTACCCGGATAAGCTTGTCCTCTGACTAGTTCAGGGGACCGGGTAATGACGGAGGAACATTAGTAACAAATAGTGAACGGCCGTTCAATATTTGTTACTACTTAAGCACTCCTGTCTAGCACTCCAATTTGACAAAAAGCTTTACAAATGATGATGCTTGTGCTATAATGTAGAGTAGAACATATTGTACAAAACAAAAAGGACGACATGAACGACACAAACACAACACCTATCTGCATCCCACGTGACCTGCAACTGCAAGCAGCAATGTTTCGCCTCGGAGAGGTTGACGACCAGATATTGGCTGGTTACGAAGTTATCAAGAAATACCACAAAACCGTGACGGTATTTGGCTCAGCCCGCACGCTAGAGACGAACATCTACTATCAAAAAGCGCAAGAACTCGGCCGCATGCTCGCCCAAGCTGGCTATGCCGTCATCACTGGTGGCGGGGGCGGAATCATGGAAGCAGCAAACCGCGGTGCCAAAGAGGCCGGCGGTGCGTCGATTGGCTTTAATATCATCTTGCCTCACGAGCAGTCGCTCAACGAGCACACGACCGACTCATTTGCCTTCTCCCACTTTGCGCCGCGCAAAATCGTCATGACGATGATGTCCGACGCCTACATCTATTTCCCGGGTGGTTTTGGCACGCTCGATGAGCTAGCCGAGATACTAACGCTCACACAGACCGGAAAAATTAGTAAAGCGCCCATCTTTCTCTACGACACGCCGTTCTGGTCAAAATGGGATGATTTTGTCCGTAGTACCATGCTCGAACAAGAGCACGTCATCTCGCCGGGCGACGAGAACATCTACACTATCACCGAAAACCTCGAGCAAATCCTCGAAGGCGTCACCCAAAACAGAACCTACTGCGGGCACTAAAGCTCTTGCAGTACGTAATCATCCGGCGCACGCTTCAGCAGTTCACGCAGCTCACTCGACGTGAGCAGCCCCGCCTGTTCGCCAACCTCTTGCACGACGTTCATACTACTAATCGGTGCCAGCAACAACGCTTCGTCCAGCACCGTTCCCTTGGCTAGTTCGGCCACCAATGTCGCCGCAAACGCATCACCCGCGCCGCTGCGGTCGAGCGGCCGGCTCGGGTCGGGATAGCTCGGCACCTCATAGAGTTTCTCGCCGTCATAGGCAAATGCACCGCGCGGACCGTCCGTCACGACAACTATCTCTGGTCCCAGCTCATGCAGCTCCGTAAGTAGCGGTTTTGTAGTTCGAGCCGTTCGCCCAGTCAGCGCCATCGCCTCGTCAATATTCATCACCATCACTTTTGTCCGCTTCAACAGTGGCTCGAGCTTGTCCTTGCCCCACGCGATGTGCGCTGGGCCTGGCTGAAACGCCAGTTTGACCGACTCGTGCTTGGCCAGATACCGCCCCAGCGCCTCATGCAAATGCCACGACTCGCCAGAAATCATCGACAGATAGACCCAGTCTGGCCGGCACACCGGCTCACGCCAGCGATAATCAAATTGCTCGTTACTGGCAATTATTGTCCGCTCCGCTCCACGGCGTAACACGTAGTGATGGTTCGTCCGTGTACGCTTCTGCGACGTAACGCCGCTCATGTCCACGCCATGTGTTCGCAAGTATTCCACCGACAATCTCCCGACGCCATCATCGCCAATCCATGACATCAAACTCGGCTGCACACCCAACTTCGAAAACGCCACGCTGGCAGTTGCCGCGCCACCCACCGCATCTTGTGTGGCAGAAGTTTCGGCCATAATTTTCGCACCCAAACGGATAGCCAGCCGGCGGTTGAGCTTGCTCCCCGTCAGCTCGGCATCGTCCTGACGAAGTGTCATCAAAGCTTCAGTCGCGATGTCACCAATCACCAGAACAGATGGTTTATCGAACACCACCCGACAATACGTCGGCTCACTTGTCGGCCAGTTCGCTCGGCTCGCCACTGTCTGCACCCGCTGTTCGCTCACCGCTGGATGCTCAGCGTAACGCCGGGTAATTTCCCAACCCAAGCCTTTCTTGCCCGCCGTCGTCCGACGTTGACTCATCGACAGCTCGTGGTGATAGTTGTCCACCACATCGACCGGGTTAAACGAGATGACCTCGCCGTCAATATCCAATAGCACATATTCCGTATCCGTCAGCAGCGACAGAAATTGCTCAGTCGCCACCGCACTGACCAGCGCATGATAGACTTCCTCGGCAGTCGTATCAGCCGGGTCGAGCCCCAGCCGGCGCATGACCATCTGTGCTTTTGCCAATATGTCAGCGATGAGCCGCACATCGACACCATCTCGCGCTAGCAGTTGTAGCTCACGAACCGCCAGTGCGTCAGCTGTTGTGTCGCCCAGTAGGGTGATGAGTTTATGCGCCATGAGTACGCTCCCCTCCAATTGTTTTTTCCTGTATCGGCATGTCATGGAGCGTCACACCGCGATGCAATATACCGCTTTTCGCGCCCACCTTCCCAACCACCGAAGCGGCATTTGCACTCGCAAACACTACGGCATCTTTGAGACTGGCGCCAGTCGCCCATTTGCTCAAAAATCCCGACCCGAATGCATCACCGGCACCTGTCTGGTCGACCACCTCGCGCTCTTCGTAGCGCCCAGCCCGCACCAGCGTTTGGCCGTCTGTTGCCACCACGCCATTGCCGCCATCGGTAACAATCACCGTCGGCACAACGTTCAGCCCGTGCAGCGCCAATTCTTCAAGGTCATCACCCTGCACCAGTGCCATCATCTCTTCTTTGTTTGCCACGAGCACATCAACATCTTCGAGCAGCCCTCGTAGTTCCTGTTTTTGCTCTAACTCTTTCCTACCCGGGTTGAAACAAATTTTCATGCCCGCTTGTTTGGCCTGTCGAAATAGCCTATCGAGCACCTGCATCGACCCCGAAAGTGTCGTCATATACAGCCAGTCAGCCTCAACACCTGTCAAGTCAAGCTGCTCTGGCCGGTAGTGCGTCGATGCGCCGCGATAGGTCAGGATGGTCCGCTCGCCATTTGGCGCCACCAAGAGCACTGAGTAGCCAGTGCTGTGTGTGTCGCTATAGGCCACCAGCGACGTGTCGACATTTTCCTGGTCGAGCTCGTCAAGCACCACTCGTCCGGCCGGGTCATGGCCAATCACGCCCATAAATTGCACGTCAAACCCCTGGCGCGCAAACGTCACGGCGGCATTTGTCGCGCCACCGCCCGTCGCAAAATGGATGGAGTTGACGTCGGCCTTTGAGCCAAGCTCCAACATCTCAAAACAGGTGTCGGGGTTGATGCAGACTGGCGCAAACGAGTCGGAATTGCTCATGAACACATCCTGGACTGCCGCCCCAACGGTGACGAACTTGACCACCTACAGCACCGCCTTTCCAGCACTGCCGAACGATTGGATTTTCTCCTCAACCACTTCCTGCACCGCCTTGTAGACTTCGGGCATCAGCTTGACTATGGCGTACTCGTCCAGGTTGTCGGCCAAGACTTTTTCCAGCGTTTTGCGGAAGACGTAGCGCATGTCGCTGTTGATATTTATCTTGCTAACGCCAATCCTCGCGGCTTCTTCGAAGTAATGTGCTGGCGTACCCGAGCCACCGTGCAGGCTAATCTGACAGCCGATAGCCTCGCGGATACGCTGCAACAGCTCTAGGTCCAGCTCTTTTGGCACTGGATATTTACCGTGTAAGTTACCGATGGCCGCCGCAAACGTGTCGATGCCTGTCGCCTCAACAAACGCGCGTGCACCCTCCGGGGTTGAAAAGGTTTTTCTGATTTCATCATAATCGATTGCTTCATCGTGCACATTCGAACTACCGCCAAAATAGTGCGGCTCGCTCTCAACTAGCGCCCCGGTGAACCGAGCATACTCAACAACTTCTCGCGTTTTGGCGATGATTTCTTCGTCGGACGCGTCGTGATTTGCCTGCGATATGTCGATGTGGATGAACTCGTAGCCTGCGTCAATCGCTTTTTTCGACGCCTCGACACTCGGACTGTGGTCGAGGTTGAGGAACATCTCGACACCGTACTCGTCTTTGTAGTTGTCGACCATGTCACGGACATTTTCCAGTCCCATCGCCTTGACTTCGCCATCACTGACTTCTACGAGCACTGGCGAATCCATCTTCTGGGCCGCTCGCGCGACAGCAATCAGCGTTTCTTGATTGTCGATGTTGAACGCTCCAACTGCAAATCCTTGGGCGCGCGTACGCTGCATGAGGTGTCGTGCTCTAGTGGTGTTCTGTCTGATTTGTTTGATAGTAAGTCCCATTTAGTTGTCCTCCTGATGATATTGTGGTATAGTATTGATGAATTCTACGATGTCTTCAGCGATTTGGTCATGTGCCAGTCCGTAAAACTCGAGTAGCTCGCTCGCCGTCCCCGACTGGCCGTAACGGTCATGCACGCCGATGCGCCGCACCGGCATAGGCAGTTTTTCCGCCAGCAGTTCCGCGACCGCACCGCCCAGCCCGCCAGCGATTTGCGCCTCCTCTGCCACCACGACTCGTCCGCAGTGCTTTGCCACCTCAAGAATCGCCGATTCGTCTAGCGGCTTGATAGTCGGTACGTGCAGCACCGTCGCGTGCACACCCTGTTCAGCCAGCAAATCGGCTGCTCGCAGCAACTGGTACGTCATCGCTCCCGTGCCGACCAGCGCCACATCCGAACCCTCGCGAAGCTGCTTAGCTTGGCCGATAACAAACGGCTCATCGCCCAAAAACTGTTCGGTTTTGTCGCGCGCCAGTCGAACATAGGCGGGCGCATCATACTCAGCTAGCGCTATCGCCACTTGTTCAGCTTCCACGCTATCACCTGGTGCGATGACCGTCATGTTCGGTAGTACGCGCATCAGTGCGATGTCTTCCAACGCTTGATGTGTTGCGCCATCTGGTCCGACATTTAGCCCAGCGTGCGTGCCCACTATCACCACTGGTCGATTATTGATGCAAATAGTCGTACGAATCTGCTCCCAGTTGCGCCCCGGACTAAACGCCGCATAGCTCGCCACATAGGGCTTCCAGCTGCTGTGCGCCAGACCGCTCGCCACCGTCACGAGATTTTGTTCCGCCACACCAACTTCGATGTAACGCTCAGGTAGCGCTTCTTGAAACTGCGAAAACTGCGTGCTTTCTGCTAAGTCCGCCGAAAGTGCAACGACCTTCTCATGTACCCGCCCGGCATACACCAGACCGCGACCAAACCCGACGCGCATCGACTCGCTAGACATGGCTCGGCTCCGTATATCCGTGAAATGATTGCAATTGCTCTAGCGCTCGAGCCGCCTCTTCCTTATTTGGCGCCTTGCCATGCCACTGGTAGTCGTACTCCATGAAGTCCACGCCTTTGCCCGGCACCGTGTGCGCGATGATGACGCTCGGACGGTTAGTGATAGCCCGCGCCATGCTGCACGCCTCAACGATACTCTCGACATTGTGCCCGTCAATTTCTTGTACGTGCCAGCCAAAACCCTCCCATTTGCCACGCAGACTTTCCAGAGGCATGACCTGCTCGGTCGTCCCACTTATCTGGATGTTATTTCTGTCAACTATGCCAATTAGCTGCCCCAACTGATGCTTGCTGGCAAACATCGCCGCTTCCCAGATGTTGCCTTCGTTGAGCTCACCATCGCCCATGGTGCAGTAGACATGGCGTTGTGGGTTCTTCTCGAGATATTGTATGCCGTAGGCCATGCCCGCCGCCTGGCTCAAACCCGACCCGAGCGGACCACTGGTCGTCTCCAGCCCAGGAAGCAGCTCGCGTTCTGGGTGTCCCTGTAAACGACTGCCAAATGTCCGAAGTGTCGCCAGCTCCGATGTGTCAAAAAATCCGCGCTCGGCCATGGTGGCATACAGCACTGGCGCACAGTGACCATTGCTCATCACAAACAGGTCACGCTCTGGCCACTCCGGCTCTTGAGGCCGGATGTTCAGTACTTTAAAATACAGCGCCGCCATAACATCGCTCAGCCCCAGTGGACCGCCTGGATGACCACTGCCAGCCTCGGCCAACATGGTGATGATATGCCGACGTATGGCGCCTGCTTTTTTCTCGATTTGCCCGTAGCTCAGCCCACCCATATCGTTCTATATCACCCCTGTTTTCGCTATCTCCTGTTGGAGTTTGGCAAATGCCGCTTGTGGGTCACCCGCCTTTTGGATGGCGCTGCCGACATTGAGCACATCGACACCTCCCTGCACCAGACTGTAGGCATTGTCCGCCATAACACCGCCATCCCAGCCAATCTCAACATTTGGATTGATTGCTTTGATGAGGCGAATCTTCTCCAGTTGCATCAGGCTCGCCGTACCGCCCATCCGTCCCAGCTCGCCGCTAAAGATAAGTACATGCTCCGCCGCTTCAATCAGTGGCGTGACCGTTGCCGGCACCGTTGGTCGCAGCAGCGCCACGCCCGCTTTGACGCCAGCTTGTTTGATGAGTGTCAGCGCGGCAGCCGCGTCCCCGCGGGCCTCGGCGTGGATAATAATCATGTGTGGCTTGAGCGCCACAAGCTTTGGTACATACTCGCCCAAATCATGCGCCATGACATGGATGTCCACCGTCCAACCTTCGGGTGCCCACAAGTCGCCAATTCCTACCGTAAATGTTGGCGCAAACTCGCCATCCGTCAGGTCGATGTGCACGCGCTCGGCAAAGCCAGTGATACGCCCGACCTGCTCTTTGTACGCGGTTGGATTGTCCGCCAAGATAGCTGGTGCGATGACACTCATGCCAGCTCGTCCAACTGCGCATTGCGCCGATTATACCGTGGAGCGTTCGCGTAGGGTGTGTTCAACCACGTTTCGAGGATACCCTTCCACGCCGCCTCGTCATGCTCAAGTATTCGTCCGGGCAAACAGAGAACGTTTGAATCATTGTCGTTGCGCGTTAGGCGCGCTTCAGCTGCGTCCCAGATGACGCTGGCGCGGATACCCTTGAAGCGATTGGCCGCCATACACATGCCTTGACCGCCACCACAGATAAGTATCGCTCGCGGGTCCTCCGACGTATCACCGATAACTCTCAGTGCTGCTGCTTGCGCAAACTGCGGAAAGTCGTCGTCCGGGTTGAGCTCGCGCCCACCAACATCTTCGACATCGTAGCCATACTTCACGAGATAGGCAAACACCCTCTCCTTCAACAAAAACCCATTGTGGTCCGACCCCAAGTAAATCTTCATATCTTAAGTATACCACAAGCACGATTCAAACCTCAAAACTCTCGTGCTTGACTCATGCCCTCATCGTCATTACCCGGTTTATCCGGGTAATCCAGTAGTATTAACTAGATACCCCGGATAAACCGGGGTATGACAGTATGAAGATGATGTGTGAAGTGAAGCTTTTGCTTTTTATTTACCCCTTATTCACATAGTGCCCAACATCAGCAACCAGCTCGACGAGGCGGTTGGAATAGCCCCATTCGTTGTCGTACCAGACCATGACTTTTGCGAGGTTACCGCCAACAACTTTTGTCAGAGGCAGGTCAACGATGCCCGAGTGGCTATTGCCGATAAAGTCAGACGACACCAATGGCTCTTCGGTCACGCCAAGGATACCTCGATAGTAATCAGTTTCTGACGCTCGTTTAAACGCATCGTTAATCAACTCAACTGTCGCGTCTTTTTCAAGTAGCACTGTCACATCGCTCAGGCTGACCACAGGGGTCGGTACACGGATGCTCAGACCGTCAAACTTGCCCTCTAGCTGTGGCAACGCCTTGGTGACAGCGATAGCTGCGCCGGTTGTCGTTGGGACGATATTTTCCGCGGCATTGCGCCCCTCACGCAGGTCTTTCGCCGGCGCGTCTTGCAGGCGCTGGCTAGCAGTGTAGCTGTGAACCGTCGTCAAAAGTGACTTTTGCACACCAAACTCACTGTCGAGAATCGCCATGACCGCACCGAGGCTATTGGTCGTACAGCTGGCATTGCTGACCACCTGCGTCGAGCCTTCGACCTTGTCGTCGTTCGCGCCGAGAACTATCATGTCCACACCAGCCGACTTCGTCGGACCACTGATAACCACGCGCTTCGCACCAGCCTGCACATGCTTGCCAGCACCTTCTTCGTCGGTGAAAAGTCCAGTCGACTCGATAACCACATCGACACCCATCTCGCCCCATGGCAGTACCGCTGGGTCTTTTTCGGCAAGAACGCGCACTGCCTTGCCGTCGATTATGATAGAAGTCTCGTCATAGGTCACGTCGTGCTCGTAGGTACCGTAGTTGCTGTCATGTTTAAGCAAATACGCCAGTGTCTTCGTGTCGGTCAAGTCATTCACCGCCACCACTTCGATATCGCCACGCTCCCACGCTATCTTAAACGCACTTCGGCCAATCCGCCCAAACCCATTAATCGCCACCTTTACTGCTGTCATTTCACCCTCCCCAGAGTATTCATTAGCATTTTCCACTAGTATACACCAGTTTGGGTGCGGAGCATAGTTGTTTTTGTTAGTGAAATTTTTATCAAAATGGAAATCCCCGCGGCCGGTTGACCGCGGGATGTGAGTCCTCTACTCACCCCATCTCCATATACTTTTACGCCCATGTTTGCTGTACTATCCTCGTCTACATCTATCAGGAATCGTTTACTCGTTCAAATGGGCAACCGTTGTACAGCGAGTAAAATCCTGTTAGGTGTAGACAACCGAATAACAACGGTCGTCCTTTTTTATAGAACTAGTGCTATGCTAGAGATACAAGAAAGCGCAACACACAACACCATCAGCTCAAAGGAGGGCGTATCATGAGTACAGACAGCAAACAGCGTGGTTCAGTAGAAATAGTAATTATCTGCGTACTGGTGGCCGCACTCTGCGGTGTCGTCGGCTGGGTAGCCTATCAAAACATTGTCAAAAAAGACGACACCGCCACATCACAGGTCGCGAGCAAAGACAAAGAGTCCCAGGCGCAGACACCGTCCACCGAAACCAAACCAGCATACGCACCAGTCATCCCGGCCGGATGGAAAATAGTCACCGATGCCCAAACGGCCATATCGTATGCCCTGCCCGCTGACTGGCGCGATGTCACAAGTAGCGTCACAGCATTCGACTCCACCCACACCCTCAGCACTTCCGGTGGCAATAAAATAACCCACCGGTATCTACCAGACGAAAACACATGGCTCGTCCAGGGGATAACCGAAGAAAAGCAAGCTAACCGCCACATACTGGTCGAGGGTACCTACCCAACGATTGTATATGAGGGCGGCGACCTCGGATCGTCCTATGCACGCATCGGCGTCATCGTAGGCAGCAAGCTCTACCAACTTGAGCTACTTCTCAAAGACCCATGTTTTGCTAAAGCTGACTGCCTAGCTGCGCCACACCCCACACTCGACAGCATGAGCGCAGCTGTTGATGATGTTATTAGAAGTATCAAACTGTAGCGCTAGAGTCTAAAATCTGAAATCTGGAGAACTGTTCTCCAGATTGAAGGTTTTATGGTGTAATATACTACTCGCTAGCAAGCTGATGTTTGATGAGTTCGAGAGACTCGCTTATGCCTTCGTATTCCTCGACAAACTCCGCATACTCCGTCCTGTCCGAAAAAAGCTCGAGAATCCGCCCCTCGTTCAGCCAATCAGGCGCATCTCCACTAGTATAGTACCGCAACGACGAATAGAGATATTCGCGCCAATCACTAGGATTGAGGTGAATATAGCGAGTGATGTGCATCAGGTATGGGTCAGAACTGATGCGTGACGCTTTGTAGCGACTCTCAAAGAGTGCCCCACTCTGGCTGTATTTTTTGTTAAAATATCGACTGTACGCCGTCATCACTCCACGCATGAGTCGCGGCA
Source organism: uncultured Candidatus Saccharibacteria bacterium (assembly GCA_937863095.1). Lineage (GTDB taxonomy): Bacteria > Patescibacteriota > Saccharimonadia > Saccharimonadales > Saccharimonadaceae > Nanosynbacter. The sequence goes on from CALMCP010000025.1 coordinate 9,786, forward strand.
TAGCGCCCTCATGAATTTGATACACCAGTAAGTGGAAATGATTGCCCATGAGGCAATAGCATAGTAGCTCTATATCGTCATATAATTTTTTGTAAGGTATACCAGCGCTGTCCTTTATCTCTTCCTCAGCGAGATAGCGGCGAAACAATTCGAGGAAAACGTGGTAGTCCGAGTCTTCGCAAAAGATAGGTTTTTTACTCGCCCCGCGTGCGTAAATGTGATAGTAGCTATCCGGTATGTCTGTCTTGAGTATATTACGACTCGGCATAGCTATATTATATACTATTTGTGCTTATCTGGAGAACAGTTCTCTAGAACCATCGGCTCATCATAGGCTTGAGTCTGTGCCTTCAGGGCT
>CALMCP010000026.1 GCA_937863095.1 uncultured Candidatus Saccharibacteria bacterium
GGGACACAAGGCTCTTCAGGCCTCTGCTCTACCAACTGAGCTAAAGAGCCACACGTACACTCTGATATTGTACTAAAATTGCTCTCAGAGGGCAAGTGTTGCTTTTTGCGACTTTTCACACTACACCATATATAGCGCAGGCACGCTACATATGGTGTCGGTACGCTACATCTAGCGTAGGTGCATTCATCTAAGTTATCGCTTCATGTTGTCGCCAATAGTTTTGACTGCCTCGAGTAGCTCGATAGGGAAGAGGATGGTGGTTTTTTGGCTCGGTTCGGTGCTGATACGTTCGACGGTGTTGAGCGTGCGGAGGTTGATAGCGCCCGGGGTGCCAGAGATAATTCGTGCAGCCTCTGCTAACGTCTCAGCGGCAGCCCGCTCACCCTCGGCATTTATGATGTTGCTGCGTCGTTCACGTTCAGCCTCGGCTTGCTTGGCCATGGCGCGCTTCATGTCGCTCGGCAACTCGATGTTTTGGACTTTCACGGCCTCGACGTCGATACCCCATTGGTCGGTCTGTTTGTCGACGATTTCTTTGATTTGCTGGGAGATTTCCTCGCGCTTGGACAGTAGGTCGTCTAGCTCGAAATTACCCGTGACATCGCGCAGGGCTGCTTGGGCAAACTGGCTGGTTGCGTAGACATAGTTGGTGGTTGCGAGCACGGCTTTTGGTGCGTCGATGACACGGAAGTAAACGATAGCGTCGACGCCGGCCGTGACATTGTCCTTGGTGATGATTTCTTGCTTCGGCACATCGATGGGCGTCGAGCGGATGTCAACGACGATGATGTGTTGGACGATAGGAAATACGAAACGGAGGCCTGGCTCGCGCACTCCGGTAAATTTACCAAATGTCAAGATGACGCCGCGCTGGTATTGATTGACAATTTTGATACCACTCAGCAAAAGAACGATAAAAACGATGACGGCAATCACCATAAATACCCCGAGTGATGCGATAAATTCAACCATGAAAACCTCCTTTGTTTATAACGTTATCATAACACGGGAGGGTCTATCGTGCCAGTGCAATCAGCCGGTCAATGAGCGCGCTGTAGGACAGACCGCTGGCTTCCCAGAGCTTTGGATACATGCTGATGTCGGTGAAGCCGGGTATGGTGTTTATCTCGTTGATGTAGAGGCCGGTGTCGTCGAGAAGGAAGTCAACGCGTGCAAAGCCACGGCACTTCAGGGCGCTGTAGACGGTGAGTGCTTGTTCGCGGATGGTTTGAGCAAGTTCATCGCTGATGTCTGCCGGGATGACGACCGAAGACGTGCTTGAGTCGGAGTATTTTGAGTCGTAGGAGTAAAATTCGCCATCGGGTCGAATCTCGCCGACGACTGACGCTTCGTGGTGGGGCGGTGTGCCGAGCACGGCGACTTCAAGTTCTCGCGGATGGTTGGCTGCTTGTTCGATGAGGATAAATTCGTCGTGCACGTGCGCTTCTTCAAGTGCGTTTGCAAACGCTGCTTCGTTTGTGACTCGAGAGATGCCGACTGAGCTGCCAGCGCGTGACGGTTTGATGAATAGTATCGGACCCAACGTTGAAGCGATTTCAGCGTAGTCTGGGGTTGGTTCGCCTTGGTGATGGACAGCAAATGGCAAGACGTCCAGCCCGTGATGCGCAAAGACCTCTTTGGCAGCGATTTTGTCCATCGCGAGGACTGAAGCGGTCATGTCACAGCCAACAATTGGCAAGTGGAGTAGCTGTGCGAGGCCCTGCACGCTACCGTCCTCACCGTTTCGACCGTGCAGAACGGGGAAGAGTATGTCGGGTGTGATGCTGCGGGCGTCACTAGTGGTGAATGTCGACGTGCCGGGCCGAAGAGACAGCTGCACAGTCGGATGTGCGTGGTCATCAAAGGAGTCAATCAGCCACCATCGACCATCTTTGCCGATAAAAACTAGCGAGAGCTCATAGGTAGCTTTGTCGATAGCATCGAAAACATTGCGAGCGGAAGCGATGGAGACTTCATGTTCGGACGATTCACCGCCGAATAGTAGCATGACGTGTTGTTTGTTCATGTTCTCCATAGTACACTAGCCGTATCGCCGCCTGCAAGCGTACCTCTGTGGTAAGATAGAAGTATGGAGAGAAACCGGGAACCACTGGCAGAGCGCATGCGTCCCGAGACGCTGGACGAGGTGATAGGCCAGACACATCTGCTGGGCAATGCCGAGATACTTCGGCGTATCGTCAAGCAAAAAGAGCCGGTGAGTTTGATACTTTGGGGCCCGCCGGGAACTGGCAAGACGACACTGGCGAGAATTATCGCGCGGGAAGTTGAAGCGGAGTTCGTCGAGCTGTCGGCAGTAACGAGTGGCAAGAAAGATGTCGAAAAAGTCATCGAACATGCTCGGCAGAATTGGAATCTGCAGCTGCGAACAGTGCTGTTTGTCGACGAAATTCATCGCTTCAATAAAGCACAGCAAGACGCCTTTTTGCCGCATGTTGAGTCGGGGCTCATCACGCTCATCGGCGCGACGACGGAAAATCCAAGCTTTGAAGTTATCACGCCACTTCTCAGTCGAACGCGAGTACTGGTGCTGCAGCCGCTTGCCAAAGATGAGATTTTGAAGATACTGAAACGAGCGCTGAAACTACTCCAACAAACCAAAGCTGTCACGCCAAAGGCGCTTGATTACTTGGCCGAGCTTTCTGGCGGCGACGCGCGCGTAGCACTGGGTAATCTCGAACTTGCGTTGAGTTTTCACGAAAAAGTCACGCCAGACATCGTCAAAGCGGCCGCACAGAAAAAGGTGCCGGGCTATGACAAAAAGGGCGACATGCACTACGATGTTATCTCAGCATTCATCAAAAGCATGCGCGGGTCGGATGTCCGGGCGGCGCTGTACTATCTCAGCCGGATGATTGACGCGGGCGAAGACCCGAAGTTCATCGCTCGTCGAATGGTGATATTTGCCTCCGAAGATATTGGGCTAGCTGGCAATGGCGCTCTGGCGCTGGCTGTTGCGACATTTCAAGCCGTCGAGCGAGTCGGTATGCCTGAGAGTAATTATATCCTCTACCACTGTGCGACGGCGCTAGCGAGAAGCGAAAAATCTCGTGAAATTACCGACCTTATGAGTGAGGCAAAGGCACTTGCCAAGCAGTATGCCGATGCACCCGTGCCGCTCCATATCCGCAATGCTCCGACGGAGCTCATGAAGGATCTCGGGTATGGCAGGGGCTATAAGTGGCAGGCTGATTTCAAACATACGAAGGGCTTTTTGCCTGATGAGATGGCCGCGTAATACTTATTCGTCGATAAGCGCAGCTGCGACGCCATTCGTCCACCCAAACCCATCTTGAAGTGGGTATTCGCCGCCCCCGCCAACTCCGGACTCATTGACGACATCGTACTTTTCAATCATCTTACCTTTGGCGCGAAAGACAGTCTCATTCACTGTCAGCCAGCGGTGCTTGATTTCGTCGGCAAGCTGGTCATGGCCGTAGTTGCGCAGACCTTGGATAGCTACCCATGGCAGCGACGCCCAGCCGTTTGGACTGTCCCATTGCTGCCCATTTGCGTGAAGTGTGGTGACCAGCCCGCCGCGTCTGAGGAAATCGTTCTCCAGTCGGCCGGCAACCAGTTGTGCCTGTCCCGTCGTGGCGATGCCAGTAAAGAGCGCAAATGCAGCGGCGAGCGATACAGTGTCGGTAGGCCGCTGCTTGGTGGTATTGAAATCAACAAAGAATCGCTCGTGCTCATCCCAGCAGTACTCCTGCACGGCACGAGCACGACGTTCAGCGTATAGCTCAAATCGCTGTTTGGCAGGAGCGTTTTTGAGGAGTCGATATGCTCGAGCAATCGTCAGCTCAAGATGGTAAAGTAGACAATTGAGGTCAACTGGTACGATATCAGTCGTCTGGATAGTACGCAAGTCTGTCGGGTCATCGAACCAGCGAGAACTAAAGTCCCAGCCACTTTCTGCCCCGGCACGCAGGTGAGTATAGAGCTTCTCAGGCTCGGGAGTGTGGTCAGCAGTCGTGACATCCTCGTGGTGCGACTCAGGACGGGGCGTGACATCGTCATCATAGTAGCGATTCAGAATCGCACCGTTAGGCATCCGCACAACTCGGCGGTAGGCGCTAGCTCCACCACGAGTGAGCTTGCTTTTTCCTTTCATCCAAAACGCGTGTTCGGCGAGCAAGTATGGCAGATACTCTACAAGCACTCGCTTGCCTTTATGTTTTTCGAGCAACTCAACCATATGCGACAAAAACGGTGGCTGAGACCGACTCAAAAAATACGTGCGGTTCGCCGTCGGGATGAAGCCAAACTTGCGTATCATATAGGCATAATTTTTCATCATGCCGTCAATCATATCCCAGTGACCATCGGCCGCCAGTCCCAGCATGATAAAGTAACTGTCCCAGTAAAACTGCTCACTAAAACGTCCACCCGGCACGATATACGGATGGGGCAGGGCGATAAGCGAGCCTTGATGCTTGTGCGTTTGCCGCTCGAGAACAGGCCATAGCGCACGGATGTGCTCGCGCATGGTCCGTGACGGGTCGGTCACGTAGTCGCTCGTTTTGGTGTCGAGCTGGTAGAAATGACGATTGACGAATTCCTGCAGATTAAAGTCCGGGTTCTCCCGCTCAATTTTATACTCCAGCTGGATGTGCTTGATTCGACTCTTCGGCACAACATCAACAAATGTTTTGCCGTCTTCATAAATTCGTTGCCGTTGCACATCAACAAATAGCTCTCCAAACACGCGGTCGGGACTGGGGTGAGTGCGCATGAACGGCCCAGCTGCTTTGACGAGGGCTGATTTCAGGGTACGCGAAGGGGTGTTTTTGTGCTTCTCTGCCATAGTTTTAGTGTATCATTTGTTATGCTTTGGCCGCTCGTTTTCGCTCATTTGCATCAAGATAGCGTTTACGTAAGCGGAGGTTTTTTGGCGTAACTTCAAGTAGCTCATCGTCTTCGATAAAGTCGATGCACTGCTCGAGGCTAAAGTTGGTAAATGGTGTAAGCTGCACTACTCCATCACTTGAGCTAGAGCGCATGTTGGTGAGGTGCTTCGCTTTGCAAACATTGATTTCCATGTCTTCTTGGCGGCGATTCATACCGATAATCATCCCAGCGTAGACTTCGACTCCTGGTCCAACCAACAGCTCGCCACGAGCTTCCGCTGCTTGTAGTGCGTATGGTGTCGTTGTCCCGGCTTCAAATGCAATGAGCACGCCGTTTCGGGTTTTTGGCATCTTGCCACCGAGTGGTTGGTAGCCGTGCGGTAAACTATTCATAATAACCGTGCCCTTTGTCGCTGTCAGTAGGATGTTTCGTAGGCCGATAAGTGCGCGCGTCGGCAAGACATAGGTGAGTCGAGTCGCACCAGTCGACGTCGTTTCTTGACCACGCATCTCTGCCCGCCTGGCACCCAGCTCTTGACTAATAGCACCGATAAATTCACCACCAACTTCGATGAGCAACTCCTCAACTGGTTCTTTTTCCACGCCGTCCTCAGTGACAGTCACCACCTGTGGTCGGCCAACTTCAAACTCAAAGCCTTCACGGCGCATAGTTTCGATGAGCACGCTTAGGTGCAGTTCGCCGCGTCCGGAAATCGTAAAACCAATGCCGTTCTCCTCGACGCGCAGTGCCACGTTAGTTTCAAGCTCTCGTTTCAAGCGGTCGCCGATTTGCCGAGAAGTTGTAAAATCTCCCTCACGACCCTTCATCGGACTGGTGTTCGGACCGAGGTACATACTGATGGTCGGCGCTTCGATGGCGATGGTTGGCAGTGCTTCGGGGGCTTCTTTATCGGCAATCGTATCGCCAATGTGCGCATCTTGTATGCCCACCAATGCCACGATGTCACCAGCCGAAGCTTCGGTGATTTCCTCACGATTTAGCCCGCGGTAGCCAAACACTTTTTCGATGCGTGCCGAGCTGGCAATATCACCGTCTTTTAGTAAGCTGACAGCTAGAGCACGTTTTGCTGCGCCACGTGTGATGCGTCCAATGGCGTATTTGCCCTGAAATGTGTCGTACTGCAAGCTGGTAACCAGCATCTGAAAGCCACCGTCGCTCACAACGGACGGCGCAGGAATCTCCTTGACGATTGCGTCAAAAATTGGTGTCAAATCCGCTTCGGCCGATGCGTCAGTCGGCAATTCCGCCCACGCCTTACCTTCGCGACCAATCGCATAGTAAATGGGGTAGTGTAGTTGTGAGTCGTCCGTCGCTAGCTCCAAGAATAGGTCGGCTAGTTCGTCCTCAACTTCATCAATCCGCCTCGCTGGCTTATCGATTTTATTGATAATAACGACAGGCTTCAAGCCTAACTCAAGAGCCTTTGATAGCACAAACTTTGTCTGCGGCATCGGCCCTTCCTGTGCGTCAACAATCAGCAAAACCCCGTCCGCCATTTGGAGTGTTCGTTCTACTTCGCCCGAAAAATCAGCATGTCCCGGCGTATCGATGATATTAATCTTGTAATCACCATGATAAATCGACGTCTGCTTGGCGGTGATGGTAATACCACGCTCATGTTCTTGGTCGCCCGAGTCCATGATAAGCTCCTGTGCCATCTCGGCCTGGTTGTCACGGAAAGTTTTTGACTGCTTCAAAAGCCCATCTACCATGGTCGTCTTGCCGTGGTCAACATGGGCGATAATTGCGATGTTTCTGATTTCTTCTACTTTTGTCATAAAAAATACTCGCTCTAGTTAATAAGCGAGCCCCATCCTTTCATTGTAGCACACTTTAGATAAAAAGTCAAACTGGTGGAGCATAGCAGACTTGAACTGCTCACCTCTTCCATGCCATGGAAGCGCTCTACCGGATGAGCTAATGCCCCGCGACTTTTGTAGGAGGGGTTTACCCCTCCGTTTCGTTTTTGGAGTGAATCCAAAAACTCACTCCTCCCCCTGAAGCCGATGCGAGGCATCGTTGCTCCTGAGGAGTCCTTAATAATTTTACACTATCGGCTGGATTATCGCCAGCGAATGTTCGACTCGCATCTTTGCGGGGTGGGTGAGCAGCCACTCATCGACCGCTTTGGCGGCGCCAGGGAGTGCCTCGTTGGCATAGTCGTCAACCACGATAATTGCGCCTATCGACAGTCGCTTCCAGATAAGCTTCAGTGGGTCGAGAATCGAATGGTAATAATCTCCATCGAGGTAAGCAAAACAAATATGCTCCGGCACTCTTTCCGGAGAAACGTCAGCGAACCAACCCTTGGTTATAGCTGGCAGTGGCAATCCAGCCTGTTTAAAATTGCGTATAAATTGCGCCTTGGTCACCAACAATTCACCGGCACGAAACTGCAATCCAGCCGGGCTTTCATCTTCAGCCGTCTTTTCAGGTAGCCCCTCAAACGAATCATACACAAACAGCCGTTTATCTGTTGACCGTAGCCGCTGCGCCATCGGCACACTCGTCGTCCCGACATAACAGCCAAACTCGACTACGTCACCGGTGACAGCCTGAGAAATCACATGCTCGAGCTCCCTGAGTATGATATTCAGCTCGCGCTCATCTATCTGGTCGGACAATAGTTTCATGCTATGTATTATCGCATAATAATATTGCAGATGTGAAGCTCGTATCTCAATATCATTCCGTTATTTATGTAGTATCTCCTGTCTGTCATTACCCGGTTTATCCGGGTAATCCAGTAAACATGAGTCAGTTGCACTGTTTTTTAACTGGATACCCCGAACGAGTCGAGGTATGACGTATGGTGGTGATTCAGACGATTTGCATAATACAACAAAATGTGATATGATGAAAGAATATGCCTGAAAAAACATCCAAAAAATCAGCTGGCGAACAGCTTCTGCGTGGCACGGGAAAGTTGCTTGGCGCTATGGCTGTCGGAGCGATACTTGGCGTGGTGGTGTTAACTGAGGCTAGTGTTAATTTCTTCAGAGACGGAGAGAAATTTCAGATGTTTAAGCGCAGTCCTTCGTACCTCCCCGCAAACGAAGGCGCGAAGAGGCTTGAGTTATACAATTTGGCTCAGGAGGGTACAAGCAAGGACGAAGACCGGGTAGCGCCATTCAACAGAATTGTCGCTGCGGTCGGTGAGCAAGCTGTCAAGCTACGGAGTTGGTTAGATGAAGATCTACCACTGGAAAGATGTGGCAGAGCGCAGGAATATAGGGAACAAGTGGAGAGGAGTAGGCTTGCACGCAAGGCGCGCAGACTTGCGCCTGCCAAACAAGGGCAAAGGCTACTAAGGTTCCAAAATGCAGCGCAAAGGCAGTATCTTCTTGACTATGATCTTGACGGGATTCCAGATGCTACCCAGGATGTTATCGTAGCCACGCGCATTGATCCGGGATATCTCCAGTAGCGCTCTCCTTTTGTGAAAGCCCGGCAAAAGCCGAGCTTTCAGATAGTTGCGTATGAACTGTTGCTGGCTACTCGTACCGCAGCGCCTCGACCGGGTCGAGCTTCGCGGCCTTGAGCGCTGGGAAGAGCCCAAACAGGATGCCGATGCCCATCGAGATACCAACGGCCAGCAAGATAGTCGAGAGGTCGATGACGACTTGCGTACTTTGACCGCCCGCGCCCATGCCGCCGCCGAAGCTGGTGCTGACGAGGCTGGTAACGTTCGAACCGAACACCACACCGATGCCGACGCCGACCAGCCCACCGATGAGTGTCAGTAGCAACGCTTCGAGCAAGAATTGGTAAACGATGTGCTGGCTTTTTGCCCCCAGCGCTCGCCTGAGACCGATTTCCCGGGTGCGCTCCGTCACCGTCACCAGCATGATGTTCATGATGCCGATGCCGCCAACCAGCAGTGAAATCGCCGCAATGCCTGTCAATGTCGAGGTGAAGCTCGTCGCCACACTACTGACTGTGCTGAGCAAATCTTCGCTGGTCGTCACTGCCACGTCCGCTTTGTCGGCGTCCGTCACGTCACGGTTCTCGAACAATTTGGCCTCAATAGCCGACGCTACTTTTTCGACGACATCTTCGTTCGTCGCGCGAGCTGACACGCTGCTCAATTTTTCACCGTCAGTTTGTGCTAACAATGTTTTGTAACCAGTCACGAAACTGCTCGTCACCCGACCGATGCCGCCGGGACCGCCACGCATACCGCCCGGCTGACCGCTTTGTTCGTCTTCGGACTCCTTTTGCCCGACCACACCAACGATGGTGTATTCCGTTTCGTCGAACAAGATGGTTTTGCCGACTGCCGACTCGTCGGTGAACAATTCTTCGGCCGCATCTTTACCGATAAGCACGACTTTGTCGCCGTTGTCGATTTGTGCCTGCGTTAACATTGCGCCGTCGGTAATTTCGAGGTCATTCAGCTCAAAATAATCCGTATCAACACCATACAACTGATACTGCGACGCCATATCGCTGTCTTCTGACTTTGTTACCGCCACTTGGGTCGATTCGCTTGGTGATGCAAGCGTAATGTCATCGTGATTTTTGATGAACACATACTCATCTATCGTGATGGACGCCGTATTGCCGCCACCAAAACTGAACCCACCACGCATGCCTCCGCCACCGCCCGGCATGCCTCCGCCGGGTTCACGTTGGCTGGTTTGTCGCTCGGGGTCTTGCGACTGGATGGTGATATCGGTCGTGCCGAGGCTGCTGATGCTATTTTGGACATTGCTTTGCAAGCCTTTGCCAAGTCCGACCAGCGATATCACCGCCGCGATGCCGATGACGATGCCAAGGATGGTCAGCGAACTGCGCACTTTGTTTGACGAGATGCTTTTTAGGCTCTGCTTAATGAGTGCCGTGATTTTCATGACTTGCCTCCTTTTTTGAACAACCCATCGTACAGTTCGTAGCGCTGCTTGGCATATGCTGCGATGTCGTCTTCGTGGGTAATCAACACTATTGTCGTGCCTTGCTGGTTAATCTCCCTAAACAGCTCCATGATTTCATGTGCCGTTTTATGGTCGAGATTTCCTGTTGGTTCGTCCGCCAGCAAGATGCTCGGATTCATCATCAGCGCTCGAGCAATTGCCACGCGCTGCATCTGACCACCGGACAATTGGTTGGTGTGGTTATCGACGTACTTTTCCAGCCCGACACGTTTAATGGCGTTTAGCGCTCGGATTTCATCGTCCGGTCGAGCCCGGTAGGTCGTCGGTAGCAGCACATTCTCCAGCACCGAAGTTCGCTTTAACAGGTTAAACTGCTGAAAAATAAACCCAATGCTTTCGCTCCGCAGCTCCGACAATTTCCCGTCCGACAGCTCAGAAACGTTCTGTCCATTTAGCGTATAGGTGCCTTCGAAATGCTTGTCCAGCAGCCCAACGATGCTCATTAGACTTGACTTACCAGAGCCGCTCGCCCCCATGATAGCTACAAAATCACCCTCACGGATGTCCAGGTTGACCCCCCGAAGTGCATGTGTTTCTACGCCAGCCGACGTTTTGTAGACTTTTTTGATGTCGGACAGTTTGATGACTGATTTAGGTTTCATTTGATTCGCTTTCTGATTCGAACGCTTTGATGAGCGCATCGGCTTGGTCTTGGGTGATGTCACCGTCCGTAACTGCTTGGTCGGCTTGTCGTTCAATCATGTCGGTGATATTAAATCCACCGCGATTACCACTACCCGACGGCATCTGGCTCAAAAACGACTCAACTTCGCTGGTCTTGACCGACCCATCATCGTTGAAAAATTGCTTGATATCCATGTTCATACCGCCACGCATCCCGCCCATACCGCCGGGACCATTTTGCCCGCCAAAACCTTGCTCCTGGAAGTTGCCTGGCGTTTGTGACTGGCTGCTGCTCTGGCTAGCACCCCATGCGATACCTCCGACGGCAACCACTGCCAACACCACCACTGCAACGATGAGCATCTGGCTCTTTTTGCGCTGCTCGAGGTACAATTCTTCGAACGTACTCCCGACTGCTTGCTGTTCTTGCTTCTCTGACATCTATCCTCCTTTTTTGATTATGCTATGCATGTCAGGACGTAGTATGTGGGCGGAGGATTAAAGAAAACTTAAAAGAACGCCTAGATGGGTTTAATTTACGCTAGTCCCATCCTCGGCACGCTATATGTAGCGTATACACCAGATATGGTGTGAAGTGAAAAACTGTGAAAAGCCTCTTGTTTGCAGAGTAAATAAACTGGGCCGCAAGACTAGCTTTGTAAGGTGGTTAGTGCTCAGTCCAACAAACAACGAATAGCTTGCCCGAAACCTCGGCTACCAGCATGTCCTGGGCTGACACTCGTTGCATTGAAAAATCCATAGAATGCATTGCCAGCATGGCTAGAATATGCTGTTCGTGACCAGAAATAACCACTTGCATTCTGATGCGCAAATGTACCACTCGACCAATACCCTGACAGAATCCCTCTAAATGCACCGTTATTTTGCCAATTCTGGTAATACCCGCTACCCGAATTAGTCGATGGCAGGCCAGCAGTGGAATTATTCATTTTTGCATTTAGCATTGAAAACTCTCCAGACTCATTGCCATCAGGTAATCGCCATCCCTTCGGGCAAATACTGTATACTGCATTACCACTTCCTGCAGGATTTGTAGTTCTGGTGGCACCCGCAGTTGCGGCACTCCAGTTGTACAGATAGCCATAGTTGGTGGCGCCACTGCCTGTGTCGCCCGGAACAGGGCCGTAGACTCGGGGGTTATCGTAGTCTAGCGTGTTGTTGCTTCCTACTTGCGGGAGCGTAAAGTTACTCGACACATTTGAGTCCGCTGAGGTAAGGGTTATCAAGCCTGTTGTACTGCCTAGCTTCAGGTTATCTAGCATCCAGCACTTATTATCTACCAGTTTCGCGATCGTATACACCTGTGCCGTATCGCCTCTTGCATCAGTGACTGTTCTGACGGCACTTTCATTTGTTCCATTGAAAATTGGAAGGGCTTGGCATTGGCTTTGAATGACGCTTTGGATGGAAGAGCCGTTGGCGATATCTGTTCCGTCGTTTCCTCCGCCTGCAATTGGCTCCGTATGTCCTAGGCATATACCTTCTTGTGGTGAAGGATTGGTGCTGGAGATGTGGAAGGCAGGGACACCACTTCTGTTGCTTGTGGCAGTGAGACAGTAGTCTTGTCCGTTGTTTGTGCGGGTGTATTGGAGGGTAGTGCCATCACTTTTCTTTAATGGACTACCATCAGTAGTTGTTCCGTCTGTTCCTTGGTATTGTCCTGATTCTACTTTGTTTAGTTCTAGTTGACGTGAAGCATTGGCTAGGTCGGATTTGAGGACGGTTGTGGCTGCTTGGGTAGAGATGCCGTTGTAGGCTATGATGGAGATGGCGGCGAGGATGCTGATGACTATGATTACTACTAATAGCTCTACGATAGTGAAACCAGTTTGTCTGATGTTGCGCATACCACTCCTTTTCAAATAAAAACGACAACCATTCTAGGGTTGTCGAGACTCAACAATCAGGCTTCAGCCTAATCGCTTTTGAATGGTTGCCGCTTTAACGGCTGAAACAAAAGCAAAAAGTTGCTGCTGATTATTGAGTCTCGACCCTCATACTATACACAAACTGCTCATGAAAACACAATAGTTTTTAGTCGGTGTTTCCGTCAAAATAAAAGAACCTCGCAGGTGTAGTGTATATAAACTACGCGAGATTCCTATGACAGGCGGTGACGCCTGTCTATTCAGTATAGCGGCAGATTGTTTGCTCGGTGTCAATGTTTTGTGCAGTGTGAAGTTGACCAACAAGAAAGAGGCGCGGCCCAAGCTGTGCAGCAAGAGCGACGCCTCTTACTAATTAATGTAGCAAACTATTTACGAAAAGTCAAGCATTTTCCATCATATCTGACGATAACAATAAGACCTTTCCAATTCTTGCGCTTTCGATACTCACGTTCAATCTCGCGACTTGCTTTTCTTTCTAGGCTTAAGTTAAGCTTTCGTAAATCAAAGATGAGGTTATCTGCTTGCTTGAGACCAGCTCGCTCAGCGTGGTCGAGTGTATATTTACCCAGTTTATCGATACTCTTTATCTCCCAATAGACGTCATCTATACGTAAGTCGGGTGTTTTTGCCCCTTTGGCACGACTAGGCTTCAGAAACACAACATGCTTCTTGGGGATGGCATTCATGACCAAGATATCTACTACTTCTATCTCTTCGGTTGAGGGTACTGCCCCCAGCTCTTTTTCAATAAGTATTTTGCCCATTGATTTTATTTTACCATGGAATTATCTCCACGCATTGAATGATCTTAAGTAATTTTTCAGGCAGCACGATATACTATAAGAGACATGAGAATATTAATTATCGAAGATGAACATCGGTTGGCGCAGGGTATCAAAGAGGGGCTGGAGCAGGAGGCGTATGCGGTGGATGTCGAATATGACGGCGAGGATGGCTACAACACTGCTTCGGCGGATGAATACGATGTGATATTGCTGGACGTTATGTTGCCGGGACTAAACGGCTACGATGTCTGCAAAAAGTTGCGAGCAGATGGCAATCACACGCCTATTTTGATGTTGACGGCGAAAGACCAGGAGCGCGACATCGTGGCGGGGCTGGACGGCGGTGCCGATGATTATCTGGCGAAGCCGTTTTCGTTTGGTGTGTTGTTGGCACGCATTCGGGCGCTGTTGCGACGACCACATACGGCGCTTGGTGAGGAGCTGCGAGTTGGTGATTTGACGCTCGACCCAGCGGCAAAAAAAGTGACACGTGCTGGCAAAGATATTAAACTTTCGGCGAAAGAATTTGCCATCTTAGAATATATGATGCGAAACCCGGGACGAATCCTTAGCAAAAACAACATCATGACGCATGTTTGGGATTTTGACGCGGACATTTTACCAAACACGGTCGAAGTGTTTATTACCTACCTGCGGGCGAAAATTGATAAACCGTTCAAAACACCGCTCATTCAGACGGTGCGAGGTTTTGGCTACCAACTAGGAGGTTCAGATGAGTAAAGAAGTGCGTTTAAAGCAATTTTTCACAACGCCGACGTTTCGGTTGGCGGCGATTCACTTGGCTATCATTATGCTGCTGAGCGTCGGGTTCAGTGTGGTGTTTTATCACACGTCAGACCGGCAATTTTCGCGACCGTTTTCGCCAGCGGCCACGCAGAACATGCCATTGAGTCCGCTCGGTAATTTTGAGGGGAGGTTTGATAGGGAATTACGAAGTGCTATGGATGAGCGGTTTAACCAAACACGCCAAGAGTTGCTCGTCAAACTCGTTTGGATAAATATTGTAACGTTACTACTCGGTGCAGCGGTCAGTTATATCCTAGCGCGCTGGTCACTCAAGCCAATCGAAGAGGCGATGGACGCTCAAGCGCAATTTGTGTCGGACGCCTCGCACGAACTGCGCACGCCGCTGGCGGTATTGCAGACTACTAACGAAGTGGCGCTGCGAAAAACAAAATTGCCAGCCGCTGAAGCACGTGAGCTGGCGGCGCACAACGTCGAAGAAGTCAAAAAACTGCGAGATTTGACAAATATGCTGCTGGACTTGTCGAAGCACACCGACGAAGTGGCGTTCGAAAAGGTCAATCTGCAAGATGTGGTGAGCGAAGCGATGTCGTCGGTGGTGGCGGTGGCACAGGGCAAAAATATCACCATCGAGGACACGGTGCCGAAGCTATATACGCAGACAAACCAAGCGCTATTGGCGCGCATCGTCTCGGTGCTGCTCGACAATGCTGTCAAATATAGCCCAAACGACACGACAATCACCCTTTCGGCAATTCGCTCTGGTAAAAAGGTGCTGCTGCGAGTGACTGACCAAGGCATCGGCATTCGTGACGCAGAACTGCCGCTCATCTTCCGCAGATTTTACCGAACTGACAAATCCCGCAGTGCGCAGGACACGCAAGGCTATGGTCTTGGGCTGGCAATAGCCAACAATATCGCCCAGCAAATCGGTGCGAAAATTGCCGTGAAAAGCCAGATTGGCAAAGGTTCGACATTCACCGTTGAGCTACCGCAAAATTAGCAAACGACGCTATATCTAGCGTACGTACACCATATATAGCGTCGTTTATGACTCTTCTGTGTTGTCTCCAGGTTGGATGTTCGAGGAAATATATGCTCGAATACGTTCATAGGTATTCGCGCCCTCAGTCGGAACCAGCGCCGATTGTCCATCAAGGCTCGTGTAGTCACGGAGCAGCAAAGCTTGCTCGTCGCCACGAATCGACAGGCTGGTAGTGTCGGCGACTTTCTTCGACAAGTCATACAAACGGCGGAGCTGCTCGACACTAAAATCCGTCTGCACTGCACTTGACAGGTCAGTAATGAGCTGCTTGAGCGTCGACATATTTGTCAGGGTTTCGCTCGACGAAACTTTGTCAAGCAGCGCCGAAGCGATGAGCCGTTGATTGGCAATGCGGTCAAAGTCGCCATTTGGCAGGCCGTACGCCACACGACCGTCGTATGTCGGATGATTGCGCGCTCGAGCTAGCGCAAGAGCTTGCTGTCCGTCGAGGTGGTGGGTGCCATTAGTGAGCGACAGCTCACTCATCGGGTCGTAAATACCACGCGAGTCAGAGCTGGCAATCGTCACGTCGATACCACCAAGCGTATCGACTATCTGCGTCAATGCGTTGTAACTAATGAGCGCCCGATGGTGCAGTTCCAGCCCAGTCACATCTTCGACCACCGATGTCAGTGCGTCCATGCCGCCGACAGTATAAACGGCATTGATTTTCATGGAAGAGCCGTCGGTCGTCACCCAAAGGTCTCGTGGGATGCTGATAAGCGCCAGCTTGTTCGTCTCTAGTGAATAGCTAGCGACCAATATGCTGTCGGTCAGCTCGGCGCCGCCATGTCCTTCGTCGTCGGTTGAATTGCTAGCGATGAGCATATTTACTGTGCCGGTTTGCTCATCGTTTAGCGGCTCTGGTGTGAGTAGGTCGACGACAGTACCGCTGGCGGTGACGTGCTCAAGGGCGGCATTTGTGGAGCTATAGGTAGCGTAAACAAAGTAGCCGGCGCTAGCAATTAACACGACACACAGCGCGCCAATGACAGACTTTTTCCGGGTCAATCGTAATTTCACTTATGCGCCCTCATGTGTCGTTTTAATATACGTCGAAAGAAGAGCGCCAAACTCCGCAAAGCGGGCAGGGGACTGGTCATAAGCAGCTGTCCAGCCATCGGTCATCATGACGACAATCATCTCTCGGTCGCCG
>CALMCP010000027.1 GCA_937863095.1 uncultured Candidatus Saccharibacteria bacterium
CAAGCACCCGGTCATGGATGACGAGCCGGACATATGGATGACGGTTCAGCGTCAGCCTGATGGGCGATGGATGGTCCGTCGCAAGTCGCCGGACATGACTCGGGAGGAGGCCGAGCAGCTGCTCGGCCAGTGGACCCCCGGGTCTACTACCTAACCCGCCACTGATAGAGCCCGCCTCGACCACCTACGGTCCAGCACCGCTCTCAGAGGCGGGTTCTTTCATATCAAAAACCATAAACGCTATCCCTAGTGTCATATCACATTATACTCACGCTGTATATACACATGTCCATAAATCACTATATTAAAAAGTCCAACACCATCCATTGCATGTTTCGTAAAAAACATGCTATAATCAAAATATACAGCAAAACTATTGACACCAAAACTTGCTTGTTGTATAATAGACATATATCGAAATATTAATTCATACACATCCAGCGGTGAGGCGGAGAGGAAAGTACAGCAGACCATGAGCCAAGCAGAAAAAACTGACATAGCCAGCGAACTAGAGCGCGCAGTAAAGGACATCTTGAGTGAGATTTCTCAGGAGCGTGAGCGTGAGATTATCTCGCGACGCTTTGGCTTGTACGACCGCAAGGAGACGCTGGAGCAAATCGGCGAGATGCTTGGTATCACTCGCGAACGCGTTCGCCAGCTCGAAAAAGCCATCCTCATCCGTCTGCGTATGATGATGGACGAAGGCAAAATTGCCTCTGCATCGGCTATCGAAAAAACCCTCACCACTAATCTCTCGGAACTAGGCCGCGCCGCACGCATCCAAGACCTAACGAAACATCTATTGAGCCGAGACAGTAAACCAACCGAAAATGCTCACGTCGCGTTTATGGCAGAGCTCGCTCCGTCAATCACCACCGTGAACGAAAATGACGATTTCTACCAATCTGCAGCCATTAGCGCCGTTGGTGACGAAAAGAGCATCAAGAAGCAAGTGACTGACATCGTTGCGTTCATCAAAGCACATGGCAAGCCTGTAACCGGCGAAGAAATGCACACTCAGATGAAGTATGAGCACCCACTAAACATCACTGCCCTCGCTAGTCTCAGTAAGAAATTGGCCGTCCTAAAAGGCAATTGGGGTCTCGTCAAGTGGCCAACGGTCAACCCAAAGAATATTCGTGACAAGATTTTCGTTATTCTTGAAGAAGATGGCAAGCCGATGCATTTTTCGGCCATCGCTCGCGCCATCAAGGAGAGTGATTTTAAGCGAAAAAATGTAACGACTCAGGCGATTCACAATGAACTCATCAAGGACAAGCGCTTCGTATTGATTGGCCGAGGAATCTACGCACTTGAATCATGGGGCTACAGCCGCGGTACGGTAGCAGATATCATCACTGAAGTTCTCAAAAAAGCCGGTGAACCACTTCATCGCGATGAAATTGTTAAGCGCGTACTCAAAAACCGCCAGGTAAAAGAAACGACTATCCTGCTCAACCTTCAGAGCAAGCCGCAGTTTAAGCGTGCAGCCAAGGCTACTTATGCGCTGGCCGACAAAGCCTAAGATAAGCACGGCGATTTGCATTCTTAGTACAGGGGTGAGACAATAAGGTTATGGAAATAATTTCCTGGTTGATTTCATTCTTTCTCCAGTGGTATATTTGGATTCCGCTCGTGGCAGTGCTGTCGTTTTTAACGTGGCGCAACTATCAGCGAGTCGATAACTCCGTCGAGGTGGAGAGCACACTGCTCGTGCTTGAGATACCTCGTGCCAATGACAAGTCCGAGCTTGCGGCCGAACAGCTGTTTGCCAGTTTGCACGGTATTTTGCGCGACAAAAAAGAACTGCGCGTGAGTGGCGGCAAGCAAGAACATCTCAGTTTCGAGATAGCTTCGGTCAATGGGCAGATACGTTTCTACGCGTGGGTACCAAAAACGTTGCAAAGTTTCGTCGAGGGACAGATATACGCCCAATACCCAACTGTTCAGATTTATCAAGCAGAGGAAGATTACACCGAACACGAGCGCAATCATTCCGTCGTCTACTCCACCGAACTAGCTACCACTGCAAGTGAATTTCTACCAATTCGCACCTTTCAGAACTTTGAGGTTGACCCACTTGCTGGCATCACCGGCACGCTCGCCAAGCTCGAATCAACCGGCGAGGAGCTCTGGATCCAGGTACTTGTCCGACCCATCGCCGATGACTGGCACAGCTTTTCCGACCGCTGGATATCGTCTATCAGAAACGGCAGCTTCTCAGTATTTGGTAAGGGCGGGGGACTACAGTGGCTAGCTGGGCTCGTCGAAGCACTTTGGCAGCCACCAGAACAGGGCGACGCCAAAGATGGTGCCAAGAAGGAATTGTCAGAACGCGACAAGACTCGCATCGCCGAGGCCGAGAAAAAAGCAACCAAGATGGGCTATCAAGTAAAAATCCGCCTCGCGTACCTCGGTGAAAGTCAGTCAAGCGCCAAACTACACATGCAGGCGCTCGTCGGTACTTTTAAGCAGTTCAACAGCACCAACTTGAATGGTTTTAAATCGTCGCGAGCCAACTACGGTAAGGAATTCCTCGAGCCCTACCGTCGCCGCGCCTTCAGTGAAGACGGCTTCATCCTTAACATCGAAGAGCTGGCGTCGGTCTACCACTTGCCGCACACCAACGTTGAGACGCCAAACATCGTCTGGGCGAGCTCCAAAACTGCCGAACCACCAGCCAAACTGCCAATTATCACTGGCAACGACTTGTCTGACGACCAGATATCGGCCTTTGGCGTGACCAATTTCCGCGGCATCAACCACCAGTTTGGCATGTTGCGCTATGACCGCTCGCGCCATGTCTACATCATCGGTCAAACTGGAGCAGGGAAGTCGGGTCTACTTGAGCTGTTTGCCCTGAGCGATGTGTTTCACCATCAAGGCTACGCTATCATCGACCCACACGGTGATTTCGCTATCAACAACATGAAGTTCATCCCTGGCAGCCGCGTCAAAGACGTCATCTATTTCACCCCAGCCGACACTGCCTATCCGCTCGGCTTTAACCCCCTTGAAGTCACCGACCCAAGCCAAAAGACAAATATCTCTTCGGAGGTCATCGGTGTACTAAAGCGCATGTTTGGAGAATCGTGGGGTCCGCGACTTGAGTATATCCTCCGCTACACCATACTCGCGCTTCTTGACCGGCCAGATACGACCATGCTTGACATCACTCGCATGCTCACCGACAAGAAGTTCCGGAAAGAAACATTGTCGTACTGCACCGACACCGTGGTCATGCAGTTTTGGAACATCGAGTTTGCTAGTTGGACCGACAAGTTTCAGGCTGAAGCGATTGCCCCAGTTCTCAACAAAGTCGGAGCTTTTACTGCCAATCCAATAATTCGCAACATCATCGGTCAGCCAAAAAGTACCTTCAATATCCGAGAAATCATGGACAGTGGCAAAGTGCTGATAGTCAACCTCTCAAAAGGACTCATCGGCGAAGACAACGCCGCCATCCTCGGCTCGTTTATGGTTACAAAGATTCAGTTGGCTGCCATGAGCCGCTCAGACATCCCCGACATCCGCGACCGTCGGCCGTTCTACCTCTACGTCGACGAGTTTCAAAACTTCGCTACCGACTCATTTGCGACCATCCTGTCCGAAGCCCGTAAGTACGGCCTCAACCTAACCGTTGCCAACCAATACATCTCCCAGATGAACGAAACGGTTCGTGACGCCGTGTTTGGCAACGTCGGTACGACGATATCATTCCGCGTCTCAGCTGACGATGCACCGATTCTATCCAAGCAATTCGAGCCCAACTTCGAGGCTGCCGACATCTTGCAGATGCACAACCGCAACTTCATCATCAATATGGTCATTGGCGGTGAAAAGGTACCGGCGTTTTCAGCAAAAACCCTTGAGCTCCCTCCAGCACAAGCCGACAATACGAGCACCATCATCGAGCACTCGCGGCGCATGTACAGCCGCAATCGCAGCGACGTTGAGCAGGCCATCTCAGCCATCATCATGCCGCCAAAACCAACTCCAGCGCCCGCAGCCACTCAAAAACCTGCCAGCCACAGACCGGCAGAGCAGGGGAGCGCCCCGGCAGCAACCGCCCCTGCCCGTCCAGCAGCTACCCAATCTGCCCCAAGTAGCACCCCGACGGAAGACAAGCCCAAAAGGAAGCGCACACGCTCGCGCCGCAAGAAACCAGGCACAACCAACACCTCCGTGACAGCCTCCACTGCGGCTCACAAGAGCTCTAGTAGCCAAAGCTTAAAGATTGAGCACTAGGGGGTTATGGCGGCGTTCACCCCACTTAATCGTCATTGACAAATACAGTGGGGAACAAAAAGAGAACTTAAAGTGTACGCATGCTGCAGTGAGAAACATTGCCAACATACCGCACACGCCTAGCGAGCATACCACGATATTTGGCCTGCGCAGTCAGTCCGATGTACCAAAGCACAAACAAACCAGACGGTAGGGATGCAATGCCAAAAGCAACATCCATTCATAATTCATACATATCCGCGCAAAGGGAATAAACCATAGGCACATCAATAGTCATGTCATTGGTATATATTTTACGTCGCACAATGTACCTTGCTTATATGTCAAATATATGCTTATGCTAACAGAGGTGAATCATGAAAACTATTATAACGTAAAATTCACAACACAGTACTATGATATAATGTAGACACAAATCTAAACAGGAAACAAACATGCAAGAAATAGACACACCAGCCGTAGTTGAAACACTTCAGATGGGCTACGTTATCAAAACATTTACATTCGGTGAAATACTAATAGCCGTATTGCTGCTGATTATAATCATCATACTACTGGCAAATATGAGAGACTGGAGTAACGACTCAAAATAAAGCATTCATTGGGTCGCCGATAGGTGTAAGGCGTCCTTTTTTCTCATGCTCCTGTACCTCAAGATAGGAGTTGATATATTGTGGCTTGTGGCCACGGATAACGCTATAGAGGCCGAAGCGAGCGAGGCCGTTGACGGTACTGACGGGGCGAGTCATGCCTTCAGATACCAAATATCTATGCCGGCCGTTGATAGTCGGCATGTCTTTTGTGATGTATTTTGTTATGTATGAGCTGACTCTTGCATAATCTTCTTCGAAGTTTTGCGAGTCGAAGCGCTCACCAATTTTAACGAACTCAGTCCAGCCGGAGTAGTAGCCTGAAGCATTGTACACCGTTTGATTGTGTTTTGTCTTTTTGCCCGAGTCTTTGAGGCGACCATTGAAGCCAGACATGAGACAGTGGAAGTGGATAGCGCCGTTTTTGTGGTACTCCGGTACCGCAAGATAGCGTAGGTTAGGCGAGTTGAGACGCTTTTGATTGCGAAACCAGTTGCGGAGCGTACGATTGGTGTAGTGGGCGTCAAAGCGCTTGCAGGTGGCCGGAGAGCACGTACAGGGGCTATTGTCGCACTTAGGGATACAGTTGCGACAATTGTAGGTGAACGTGCACCACAGGTCGAATTTGTTAGACAGCATGATGTCTTTGATAGCTGTTTTTGTTCGTCGAAGACTCCGGTGGATAGAGTCTTCTCTTTTTGATTGTTTTTTGAGTTTTTTAACCGCCGGCCTATCGCCTTTCGGCAATAGGTAATTTTCGTGATAGATAATTATTTTTATCATGTCCGGATACTCCTTTACGATATCGGACACGACCATACCCGAGCCGTGCTTATTTGCCATGAAACCTCCCTATAAAGCGCAAAACTACGCATGATATGTCCCTATATCAAGTAGGGACATATCATCAGCCGGCTACCGTTTCGGGGCAATCGCACAACCCCGAAGCCTGTACACCGGGTAGCAATCATCAGCGCCTCGCCTAATGGCGGGCGCTGATGCACCCCCTCCCTTCAGAGAAGAGAGGGGGACTG